>NZ_JBJGXU010000014.1:0-124697 GCF_045447305.1 Pseudomonas sp. D47
CTTTTGGTTACTTTTGGGGCTCCTTTCCAAAAGTGACCCGCTGTAAGAGCGGAACCCATATCAGCCATCACCCAAATAACGGATATGTACCCAGCGCCCCCGCGACAACCAAAGAACTCAACCCATAAAAAGATGTGTAGATACCTATGCCGCAATAGCGGTGGGTCAGACCGCAAAGCTGTAACTGACAGACCGCTATCACAGCCAACCCAGCTCCCACATTCAATCTCCATTGTTGGTGATACCGAGTCACTCAGCAAAACTGCGATCAAAGAAATACAATTCCCCAGGCTTCAGATTCTCCACCGTCGCCTGGGGCCGGCCACCTTCGCCTTGTTTCTTGCGGCCCGTTTCACGCAAATACCCCGCCTCAGTCAGCTTCAGCAAACGCTGACGAATACTGGTCTTCAACACCGGCCGCGCCAGCACCCGCGAAAAGATCGTGGTCGCTTGCGGCGCGCTGAACTCATGCCCCAGAAACATCAACGGCAAGTTGCTGTACAGCGATTTGGAAAACAGTCGTTCCTGCACCGCCGCCACGATCAGGTTGTGATCGAACGGCAATTTGATACTGCCATCGGCCACCGCATTCAGCGAAAACCAAGCCTGATGCTCACTCAAAACCACTTCTTCGGCCACGATCGCCAGGTAGTAGGTGGACGACGACCAGCAGCGCGGGTCGCGAAACGCATCACCCACCGTGCCCACTTGCTCACTCCAGGCCAGCTCAAAACCCACCTTGTCGCTGGCCCGCAAACGCTCCACCGCATCCTTGAGGCTCAGATCTTGCACGCCGCCGTTCACCACCACGCCCGGTAATGCCCAATGCCCGGCGAACGGCTCGGCTTCGCGCTTATTCAGCAGCAGTTTCAATTCCCCCGAGGCGCGGCAGTAGAACAACACGCACAGGTCGACGGTGTGGAGGTAGGCGCTAAGTGGCATGTGGAATCCTTCTGAACAGCGGTGGGGCACAGTCTAACGGATCGAACAGATATGTCATGTACCTGCTCCAGGATGGATAACCAAATGTTTCTTGCAATGAAAGTACATGACGTGTACTTTTGTTTCCAGGCCACCGGAGAACCACCATGACCCTCTCGAAAACTGCCATCGCTTCATTCGACGTCGACGCCCAGAAGAGCTTCACGCCACTGTGCCCCAACGAATTGCCGGTGGCGGGCGGTGACCAGATCGGTGCCGAACTCAACTACATGGCCAGCTTGGGCGGCCGGCGTGTCGGCAGCAAAGACGCGCACACCCCACATGCACCGTGGGTGGTCACGCAGCATAGCGAGATGCTGCAACCCACCGGCCTTGCCCACGCCGATGTCACGTGGGTCAGCCACTGTGTGCCGGGCACTGAGGGTTTTACCCTGCTGGACGAACTGCCCACCCCGTATGACTACGACTACTTCATCTGGAAAGGCGTCGAACCCGACCTGCACCCATACGGCGCCTGCTACCACGACCTGCACGACAAGTTGTCCACGGGCGTCATCGAGTACCTGAACGCTCAAGGCGTGCGTCGCGTGATCGTCGGTGGCCTGGCCCTGGATTACTGCGTCAAGACCACCGCCCTGCAACTGCTCAAGGCTGGCCTGGAAGTGGTGCTGCACCTGCCGGCCTGCCGAAGTATCAGCGAGGAGGGCGGCGTACAGGCGGTGAATGAGTTGCTCAAGGCCGGTGCCTGCATCAGCAGCACCCGCGAAGAACTGTCCGCGATGGCCACGCGTTAAGGAGAAACACCATGGAAAGTGCCTACGACTACGAATCCCCGGTGATCCAGGGCTTGCTCGACACCGACTACTACACCTTCACCATGATGCAGGCGGTGCTGCACCAGCACCCGAATGTCGACGTGGAGTACAACTTCATCGTCCGCTCCAAGGAAAAGCTCGGCCACTTGATCCCGCAGCTGCGCGACGAGCTGGAAAAACTCGCCAGCCTGCAGATGCGTGAAGGCGAATTGCGCTTTCTGTTCAACCCACGCTTTCGCGAATACCTGACCCCGGACTACGAACGCTTCCTCGGCCTGTTCCGCTTCAACCTGCGTTATATCCACGTCAGCGAAGTCGACGGCCAACTGAATATCCGCGTGGTCGGCCCGATGCTGCACTGCATCATGTTCGAACAGCCGGTGCTGGCGCTGGTCAGCGAACTGCGCAACCGCGACAAATACCCCGACGTGACCTTGGAGGACGTTACCCGCAAGCTCTATCAGAAGTTCGACTGGCTGGAGAAAAACCTCAGCCGCGACGAGCTCGCTGACCTGCGCGTTTCCGACTTCTCGACTCGCCGGCGCTTGTCGTTCAAGGCCCAGCGCGAAGTTATCGATATCATGCGCCGCGATTTCCCCGGCCAGTTCATCGGCACCAGCAACGCACATTTGGCCTATGAGTTCGACCTGCCGCTGATCGGCACCATGGCCCACCAATGGCTGATGGTGCACCAGCAACTGGGGCGCCTGCGCGAGAGCCAGAACGCCGCGTTGGAAAACTGGGTGCGTGAATACCGTGGCCGTCTCGGCATCGCCCTGACCGACTGCATCAGCACCGACTTTTTCCTCAAGGACTTCGACCTGTACTTCGCCAAGCTCTACGACGGTCTGCGCCAGGACTCCGGTGACCCTATCGTCTGGGCCGACAAAGTCCTGGCCCGCTACAAAGAATTGGGCATCGACCCGATGACCAAGGACCTGATGTTCTCCGACGGCCTGAACTTCGAGAAATGCCTGCCGATCCTGCGGCACATCCGCGGCAAGGCCAAGTTCGGTTTCGGCATGGGCACCAGCCTGGCGTGCGACGTAGAAGGTGTCGAGCCGCTGAGCATCGTGATGAAACTGGTGCGGGTGCACGGCGAGCCGGTGGTGAAGTTTTCTGATGACCCGATCAAGAACGTCTGTGAAGACGCCTCGTTTTTGCAGTACGCGGCGAAGGTGTTTTCTGTGGGAGGGGACTTGCTCCCGAAAGCGGTGGGTCAGCACTGACTGTGTTGACTGATACTCCGTCTTCGCGAGCAAGCCCGCTCCCACAGGTCAATGCAGCCAACAAAGAGGTGTGACATGCAAGAACGTATCGCGCGGGAACTGAATATCGACCGCGAGCTGGTCAAGGGCGGCGAGCCGCAGGAGATTCAGCGGCGCATCGACTTCATCAAGACCACCTTGCGCAACGCCGGCTGCAAGGCCCTGGTGCTGGGCATCAGTGGCGGTGTGGATTCCCTGACAGCCGGCCGTCTGTGCCAGTTGGCCGTGGAGCAACTGCGTACCGAAGGCTACACCGCGCGCTTTATCGCCATGCGCCTGCCGTATAAAGCCCAGGCCGACGAGCGCGATGCCCAGGCCGCCCTGGGCTTTATCACCCCGGACCACATCGATACCCTGAACATCGCCGCCAGTGTCGACGGCTTGATGGCGAGCCTGACTGCCACTGAAGCCAGCGCCGCGCAGGTCGACTTCATCAAAGGCAACGTCAAGGCCCGCACGCGGATGATCGCGCAGTACGCCGTGGCCAACTTGCACAACGGCCTGGTGGTCGGCACCGACCATGGCGCCGAAGCGTTGATGGGCTTCTTCACCAAATTCGGTGACGGCGCCTGCGACCTGGCACCGTTGTCGGGCCTGACCAAAACCCAGGTGCGGCTGTTGGCTGCATCGCTTGGAGCCCCGGCCAACCTGGTACACAAACCACCTACCGCCGACCTGGAAGAGCTGGCGCCGGGCAAGTTGGACGAGCAGGCCTACACCTGCACCTACGCCGAGATCGATGCCTACCTGATGGGCGAAACGGTGAGTGAGCGCGTGAAGGGAATTGTCGAAGGGGCTTACAGCAGAACAGCGCACAAGCGCGCCTTGCCCATCGGCCCACGCTGAATCAACGGCTCTGGTTTTGCTGCGTCAGCTCAGCTTCCAAGGCTTCAAGAAATACTTTCACGCGCCGGGGCACAAAGCGCCGGGTCGGGGTGATGGCCCACACGGCCAACTGCTCCATGGAGACGTCCTGCAACTGCACTTGGATCAGTGAGCCCTCTTGCAGTTGTGTGTACACATCCAGATAGGTCAACATCGCCAGCCCCAAACCCCGCAGTGCTGCGGTTCTGACGGCATCGACGCTGGTGGTCTGCAATCGCCCGGCCACGCGCTTGCGGTACAGCGTGCCGTCTTTTACCAGCGGCCAACGCGGGATGGCCTCCAGCAGCAGGCAGTCATGGCTGTCCAGGTCGTCGGCAACGCGTGGGGTGCCGCGCCGTTTCAAATAGTCGGGCGCCGCGCAGATCACGCGCGGGTTGGCCGCGACCTTGCGAGCGACCAGTTCCGAATCGACCAAGGGTGCAATGCGCAGCGCCAAGTCAAACCCTTGGGCAACGATATCGACCACACGGTCGCTGACATTCAGGTCAACCCGCAGCTCAGGGTGTTGCGCCAATAGGCGCGGTAATACCGCCAATACGATGGTTTGGCCGAACACGCTGGGCGTACTCATGCGCAACATGCCCGTGACTTTGCCCGAGGTTTGACTGAACTCGCCAATCGCACTTTCTTCGGCTTCACTCATGGTTTGGGCATAGGGCAGCAGGGCTTCGCCTTCTGCCGTCAACGACACCGAGCGTGTGGTGCGGTGAAACAGGCGCACGCCAAGCTCCTCTTCCAATGCGGCCAGCCGTCGCGAGACCTGCATAGGCGCGATGTCCAGCTGTCGAGCCGCGGCGGAGAGGCCGCCGGTTGCGTGCACAGCGAGGAAAATTCGCACATCGGAAATCAGCATTGTTATATCCGTATTGGTTATAGCGCCTTCACTGTGCGTGTGATTGATCCGCGCAGTGGCCTGCGTAAGCTGGAGTTCATTCAAGTCTTAGCCAGAACAGCCCAAGGTAAACACTCAATGACCGGCTCCAATCAAGCTATCTTATCTACATGTGTTATTAAAAATGTGCAATTGAACAACCGATTGGCGGTCGCACCGATGACCCGCGTAAGCGCCAGCGAAGACGGCGTGCCCACCGAGGCCATGCGGCAGTACTACCTGCGGTTTGCCAAAGGCGGCTTTGGCCTGGTCATCTCCGAAGGCATCTACACCGACCAAGCGTTTTCCCAGGGTTACCGGTATCAGCCAGGCCTGGTCGATGACCAGCAGGCACTGGCGTGGGCCGGTATTACGCGAGCGCTGCAACAGCAGAGCACAAAAATGTTCGCGCAGTTGATGCACGCGGGTGCCCTCAGCCAAGGCAACCGGTTCCGCGACCATACCGTCGCGCCGTCGGCCGTGGTGCCGGCCGGTGAGCAAATGGCTTTTTACTTCGGCGAAGGCGGCTACCCGCAGCCCCGGCCAATCAGCGATGCGCAGATTGACGAAGTGATACAAGGCTTTGTCCAGTCGGCTTCCCGTGCGGTGCACATCAGTGGGTTTGACGGCATTGAGATCCACGGTGCGAACGGGTATTTGCTTGACCAGTTCTTGAACGCCCACACCAACCTGCGCACTGATGATTGGGGCGGGAGCCTGGAGCGTCGCCTGACCCTGCTGGTGGCTATCGTCAAAGCAGTGAAGGCTGAGGTCGGTGGCGCGGTGCCTGTGGGCATCCGTATTTCGCAAGGCAAAGTGAACGACTTCTTTTACAAGTGGCCGGGTGGCGAAAAAGACGCTCAGGTTATCTTCAGTTCATTGGCTGAGGCTGGCGCGGACTTTATCCACGTGACCGAACACGAAGCCTGGCAGCCGGCCTTCGCCGATGGGCAAGACTCCCTGCTGGCACTGGCACGGCGTTACGCGCCGGGCGTGCGCCTGATTGCCAACGGCAGTTTGCACAGCTTGACGCGGGCCAATGGCGCGTTGCAAGACGGCGCGGACCTGGTGGCCCTGGGGAAGGGCGCCCTCAGCAACCCGGACTTGCCACAGCTGTTCGAATCGAGGGGCGAACCGAGGCCGTTCGACGGGGCGATCCTGGGCCCGATTGCCAATATCAAGGGCAGCGAGCTGGCTTTTGGGGAGGCACTTTGAACGCCTTCCTCAAGTGTGCGTGCATGGCGATCGCCGTTGCCTCAGCACCGCTGGTGTCTGCCGCGCAAACCGCGGCTCAGCACTTGCCGAGCGTGCAGTACGAGGAGGGTCAGTTGCCGCTGGCATGGTCCAGCGGTGCAGCAAACTGCGCGGCTACCAGTGAGGATTTTCAGGTTCACGCCTACAACGATAACCTCTACATTTTGCGCGAGTCAGGCTGCGTCAATGCGGAAAAACCGTTCCTGTACCTGTTGTTCGGTGAGGACCGCGCCTTATTGTTTGATACCGGCGCGGGCAGTGACACGGACCCGTCCACCGGCAGGGTTCCGGATGTGGTCGGTGCCGTCGACAAGGTCATCAACCAATGGCTGGCGAAGCACAACCGACGCTCGCTGCCGCTGGTGGTCGCCCACCTGCATTCGCATGCGGACCACACCTGGGGCGATGCCCTGTTCGTCAAACGGCCCAACACCACCTTGGTCAAGCCGGGCGATGTTGAGGCGCTGAAAACCTTCTTCGGCATCGCCAAGTGGCCGCAGCAGGTGGGCACTTACGACTTGGGTGGTCGTGTGCTCGACATCATCCCGATCCCCGGGCATGACGCCACTAGCATCGCCGCGTATGACCGCCAGACCGCCGTACTGCTGACGGGCGACTCGGTTTACCCAGGCCGCATCTACGTCAATGACGCCGACCCGCAAGTGACGCAGGACAGCCTGCAACGGTTGGTCGACTTCACCCGTACCCGGTTGGTCGCCCACGTATTGGGCTCGCACATCGAGCAGCGCGCGCCCTATGCCGATAACCCCAAAGGCCAGCACTACGCGCCCCAGGAAATGGGCCTAGCGCTTGGCCGTGCGCATTTGCTGGAGATGCTCGAAGCCGCCAAGCTGCGAACCGGGCAAGGTGACCAGAGCCGGATTACCCAAAAAGCCTATCGCGACTTCACGCTCTGCGGGGTGTACCCCGCGTGTGCGCCGGTCAATGTGCCCGTGCAGAAGGCGGGTAAATAGCGAAGCGTTGCGAGTCTTCCTTGCGGTGGAAGGCTCGGTCTTTTAGGTCCAACTACCGCTCAATCGAGCGACTCCAGCGCGCATTCCACTCCGGCCGCGCCTGGTTGACCTGATCCCAATCAATCGAAATCGCCGTCTGCAAGTAACCTTGCATCGCCTCCACCCGCGCGCGGGTTTTGTCGGTGGTGGGCGTGGTCGGGTTCGACGGGATCTGGTCGCCTTCTTCCAGCGCCGGCGCCTGGGCTTGCGCGGTCAGCAAAAACGCTGCGAGCTTTTGCGCCAGTTCCGGCTGGTCATTACGCGCAATCACACACTCGGCCACGTTCAGCACCACTGCGCCTTCCTTGGGTTGCGCATATTCCATCGGGATGCCGAGCAGTTTTTGCGTGGTGACCTGGGTCGGGGTGAGAGGGAAGATTGCGGCTTCGTCGGTTTGCACCATTTCGGAGATCTTCGCCGAGCTGGCGATGTATTCCAGTACGTTGGGGCCGATGGTTTTTGGCCAGGCCTTGAAGCCCGGCTCCACGTCTGTTTCAGAGCCGCCCTGGATTCGGTTGAACATCAAAAAGCCGTGCAGGCCAAAGGTGGAGGAGGCCAGGGATTGGAACACCACCTTGTCTTTGAATCGGGGGTCGGCCAGGTCCATCCACGAGGTAGGCGCGGCCCAGCCTTTTTCCTTGAACATCTTGGCGTTGTAACCCAGGCCGGTGACGCCCAGGGTCACGGCCACGGCTTCATCCTTGATCTTCGCCTTGGCCGGGATCTGCTCCAGGGGCGCGCTGGGCGCGAGTTTGTCGCACAGGCCCATGGAGATGGCGCGGTACATGATGCCGTCGTCCAGAAACATCACGTGCATCTGTGGGTTGTCTTTGTTGGCCTGGACCTTGGCGAGGATGTCCGACGAGGTGCCGGGCACGATTACCACCTTGACGTTATTGGCCTTTTCGAACGCGGGCAGCACCTTGTCGGCGTACACCCGCTCCATGGTGCCGCCGTTCATGCCCAGGTACAGCGTCGGCGCGGCATGGGCGGTGGTCGCGAGCAACGCGAGGGTCAAGCAGGACAACGCGATACGTGTGTGCATGGGGTTTTTCCTCTCAGGCTTGGAAACGACGGATGGAAAACGCTTCGATGGGGCAGCGGCTGGCCCCGCTGCAGACGATCTCTGCCAGGGCTTCACCGACCGCGGGGCCGAGCTGGAACCCGGCACCGGCAAAGCCGAAACCGTGGAGCAGGCCAGGTTGGGTGCTGCTGGGGCCGATCACCGGTTCATGATCGGGCAGGTAACCTTCGGTGCCGCTCCAGGTGCGAATGGCCTGGGCACCTTTGAGAAACGGGTACAACTCGCCGGCGTTGCGCAGAATCTCCAGCACCGCCGTGTGCCCTGGACGCGCTGTCAGCGGGCCAAGGGCAAAGCCACGGCCGCCGCCCAGGATGCAATTGCCACGGGCGACTTGGCGCGCATAAATCCCGCCGCCTTCAACGCCCGTGCTGACGTTCATCACCACCGGCAGCGGCTCGGTCACCAGCATCGCCGGGTGCGCGGCAGTCATCGGCACGGGTTCGCCAAACTGTGCGGCGACGGTGCCGGCCCAGGCACCTGCGCAGTTGAGCAGCCACGGCGCGTGCAGGTGCAGGCCGTTGGCGCAGTGCACGTGGAATTGGCGGCTGTCATGCTCGATGCGAATCACGTCGGCCTGCTCGTAGACCGAGGCGCCGAGTCGCCGCGCTGCACGGGCGAAGGCGGGCGAGACCAGGCGTGGGTTGGCGTGGCCGTCTTCGGGGCACAGCGAAGCGCCGACTGCGATATCGCCCACCCAAGGGAACCGTGCACGTAATTGGGCGTAGCCCAACAGTTGCAAACCCAGACCAAAGCCACGGGTTTGCTCGGCATAGGCTTGCAACGCGGCAAAATCCGCATGACTGCGCGCCAGCTTCAAATGCCCGGAGCGCACGTACTCACCGTCGATGCCGATCAACCCCGGCAAGTCGGCCCACAGCTGATGAGCGCGCTGCGACAATGGCAACTGATGCAACGGCCGCCCCTGACGGCGCACGCCACCGTAGTTGACGCCACTGGAATGCGAGCCACAAAAGTCCCGCTCCACCAAGGCCACGCGCTGGCCTTTCTGCGCCAGCATCAAGGCTGCCGAAGCGCCGACGATGCCGCCGCCCAGTACGATCACGTCGATCATGGCTGCACCTCTACACCAAACGGCAGCGGCTTGATCGGTGCCTGGCCACGCAGGCGGCCGACGTGTTCAATCCCCCGCCCACTGCGTTCGGCCACGATTTCCGCTGCCGCCAGCCCGCACATACGGCCCTGGCAGCGGCCCATGCCGGCCCGGCAATGGGCTTTGACCCGATTGATCTCCCAGTGACCTTCATCCACCACCGCGCGCACCTCGCCGACGCTGACTTCTTCGCAGCGGCACAGCATCAGCTCATCCGGCGCCTGCGCGGCCCACTGTTCAGGAAAAGGGAAGGCGGTTTCCAGGCCATGGCGAAAGCGCTGGATGCCTGCCAGTTTTTGCTCCAGCACCGCCGCGCGGCGCTGGTCGATAGCAATGCCGCAATCCTCCAGCACCGTCAGCGCCGCGCGCTCACCGGCGATCTGCGCGGCATCCGCGCCCATGATCCCGGCACCGTCGCCGGCTAAGTAAACGGCATTGACGCTGCTGCGTCCGGCGCTGTCGCGCTCCGGCAACCAGGCGCGGTTCAAGCTGTTCCAGGCAAATTCACAGCCAAGCAAATCCGCCAGTTGCGTTTCGCTGCGCAAGGCATGGGCGAAGGCCACGGCATCGCAGTGCACTGTGTGCTCGCCCCAACGAATGCCCTTGACCCGTTGCTCGCCGTCGATCTGCGTCAGCGTTGCGCCCTGATGCACGGGAACCCCGTGGGCCGTCAGCCAGGCGCGGTAATACACACCTTTGGCCAAGGTCGCAGGTTGTCCCAGCAATGCAGGCAAGGCGCGGCATTGGGCGCTGAACGGGGCGCTGTCGAGTACCGCGACCACCTCGGCTCCAGCCTTGGCGTATTGGTAAGCCACCAGATACAGCAACGGCCCGCTGCCGCAAAACGCCACGCGCTCACCGATGGCGCAGCCCTGATACTTCAAGGCGATTTGCGCCGCGCCCAGGCTGTAGACACCCGGCAAGGTCCAGCCCGGCACCGGCAGGATGCGGTCGGTGGCGCCGGTGGCGACGATGATCTGCGCGTAGTCGAGGCTCTCGGCGCGGCCGTTGTTCAACATGTCCAGGCGACCGTCCTCGGCGTTCCACACCAGGGTTTCGGGCCGGTAGTCGATCAAAGGCGCGAGCGCATCCATTGTGCGGTGCACGGCCTCGGCCTTGCTGGCCTCAAAGCCATACAGTTGTTTGGCCGAGCGCTGGAAGTTGGCCGGTTGGCGCCGGTAAATCTGCCCGCCGCCACGCAGGCTTTCATCCACCAGGCACGGCTTGATGCCATGGTCGAGCAGGGTGCGCGCCGCGCTGATTCCTGCCGGGCCTGCGCCCACGATCACGATTGGCTTCATGCTTGGCGCCCCGGGTCACGGCTGATTGCCTGGCCTTCTTCTAATAGCGTCGAGCAGGCCCGCACGCGGCGCCCATCTTCAAGCCGTACCCAGCAGTCCTGGCAAGCGCCCATCAGGCAGAAACCGGCGCGGCGTTCGGCGCTGAAATCGCTGCCGCGCAGGTGCTCGGCGCAGGTCAGTACGGCGGTCAGCACGGTGTCGCCGAGCAAGCCGGTGGCCGGTTGGCCGTCGAGGGTGAAGGCCAGGGCGGGGCGCTGGGTTTCGGCCAGTCGTTTGAACAGCGCCATCAATGTTTCCCCACCAGCACGCGGTCCAGGCCGTAGACCCGGTCGAGCAGAATCATGGTGGCTGCGGTCAGCGCAATCACCAGCGCCGACACCGCCGCCATCATCGGGTCGATGGACTCGGTGGCGTACACGTACATACGCACCGGCAGGGTTTGCGTGGCCGGCGAGCTGACGAAGATCGACAGGGTCACTTCATCGAAACTGTTGATGAACGCCAGCAACCAGCCGCCAGCCACACCGGGCAAAATCATCGGCAAGGTGATCTGGCGAAACAGCGTAAAGCGGCTGGCACCCAGCGACTCCGCCGCTTGTTCGGCACTGCGGTCAATGCCAATCGCCGCCGCTAATATGAGGCGCAGCACGTACGGGGTGATGATCACCACGTGGGCGAGCATCAGCCAGATAAAGCTGCCATTCACGCCCATCAGCGCAAACAAACGCAGCATCGCCACACCCAGCACCAGGTGCGGGATGATGATCGGCGACAGGAACAACGCACTGAAAAAGTTGCGCCCGGGGAATTGATACCGGCTGATCGCCAGGGCCGCCGGCACTGCGATCAGTGTCGCCAACGTGGCGGCGGTAAACGCCAGGATCAGGCTGTTATAGAACGCCTGGATAAAGTCGGCACGCTCGAATACTGCACGAAACCAGCGCAGGGAGAAGCCTGAGGTGGGCAGGCTCAAGGTGTTTTCCGGGGTGAAGGCCACCAGGCACACCACCACCAGCGGCGCCATCATGAACAGCACCACCAAACCATGAAAGCCGAGGGCCAAAGGACCGTTTCTGGACATGCGCTTAAACCCCCAGGGACTTTTTGTAGCGGCTTTCGACCATGCGGTTCCAGCTCAGCATGATCAGCAGGTTGACCAACAGCAGCACCACCGCGATGGTCGCGCCCATGGGCCAGTTGAGTTCCGAGAGGTACTGGTCGTACACCACCGTGGCGACCATTTTCAGGCGGCGCCCGCCGAGCAGGCCGGGGATCGCAAACGAGCTGGCGGCCAGGCCGAACACAATCAAGGTGCCGGATAACACGCCAGGCATGACTTGCGGCAACACGATCTTGCGCATCACCGTGGCCTGGCTCGCGCCCAGCGACAGCGCCGCCTGTTCTGCCGACGGGTCGAGCTTTTGCAGCGAGGTCCACACCGGAATAATCATGAACGGCAGCATCACGTGCACCAGCGCGATGATCACCGCAAACGGCGTGTACAACAGTTTTACCGGACGCCCGCCGAGGGCCTGGATCACTTGGTTGACCAGCCCGTCGGCGCCAAGCAGCAGGCTCCAGCCAAAGGCGCGCACCACCACCGAAATCAACAGCGGCGTGAGGATCAGAATCAGGAAGATCGAGCGCCACGGCGTGCCCATGCGGCTGAGGATGTAGGCCTCGGGCACGCCGATCACCACGCACAGCAAGGTCACCAGCGCGCTGATCCAGAAGGTGCGCCAGAAGATCTCGTAGAAGTAAGAATCACTGAACAGCGACAGGTAATGCGCCAAGGTCCATTCATCCGCCTTCACGCCCACTTGGTAGTCGAACACGTTGAACGACAGCACCAGGGTCATTACCAGCGGCAGAATCAACAGCCCGGTAAACAGCGCCAGGGCCGGCAACGACAACAGATAACCCCGACTCATGCGCGCACCTCATCCACCGCCAACACGCGCAGCAAGCCGGCGTGCCAGTCCAGGCCCACGGCAGCGCCGCAACCGAGCGGCGCGCTGCCGTCATTGCTGCGCACCACGGTGATTTCGCCTAGGGTGGTGTGGATGCGGTACAGCCACTGGCTGCCGAAGAAGTAGCTGTCCAGGACCTTGCCTTGCACGCGCCCGCTGCCGGCGTCCACCAAGGTGATTTTTTCCGGGCGCAGGCTCAGGGTCAGCTCGCCGTCGCCGCTGGCGTGGCGCACTTGCGGGGCGCCGAATTCGTCGTAGTCGCCCGGCAGCAGGTTGGCTTTGCCGACGAAGTCCGAAATGAAGCGCGTGCGCGGGTGTTCGTAGAGTTTGTAAGGCGCGTCGATCTGGGTCACGCGCCCGGCCTGCATCACCACCACGCGGTCGCTGATGGACAAGGCTTCGGCCTGGTCGTGGGTGACCATCAAGGTGGTGATGCCCACGGCGCACTGGATGCGGCGGATTTCAAACTGCATTTCTTCACGCAGGTTGGCGTCGAGGTTCGACAGCGGTTCATCCAGCAGCAACACCGGCGGTTCGATCACCAGCGCGCGAGCCAAGGCCACACGCTGGCGCTGGCCGCCGGACAGCTCACGCGGGTAACGCTCGGCGTGTGGGGCCAGGTGCACCAGGTCCAGCACGGTTTTGACTTTACTGGCGATCTCGGCGGCCGGCACTTTGCGCATCTTCAAACCGAAGGCGACGTTGTCGCGCACAGTCATGTGCGGGAACAGCGCGTAGCTCTGGAACACCACGCCCAGGCCACGGCTGGCGGGTTTGGCGTGGGTGATGTCGCGCCCGTCGAGCAGGATCTGCCCGCCGCTCACGTCGACGAAGCCGGCGATCATTTGCAGGGTGGTGGTCTTGCCGCAGCCCGAGGGGCCGAGCAGGGAAACGAACTCGCCTTTTTCTACCGCAAGGTCAGTGGCGACCACCGCATCGACGGCGCCGTAGCGTTTGCTCAAGGCGTTGAGTTGGAGAAATGCCATGTCTGCGTTCCACCTTTTTGAGTCGCGTCGAAACGCGCTTTTTTGTTTTGGGCAGATGCGAAAGGGTGTTGCGGGTGCGTTGGCGCTCGATCTCGAGTCGGCTGCCATTTGTTGTTCATTTCGCCCCTGTGGACGCAGATTAGGACGAAGACTAGGATGGGCGAAAGATGGAATTTCACTGAATGAGTAAGTATTTTAAGATTTATTCACTCACCGGAATTTACAAAGAGATTGGGTGTTATGGATTCCACTGAGCGAAATGATGGCGGTAAAGAAGTCGGGGCGGGCAGCGTGTCTCGTTTGTTCGCGCTGCTGCGAACCCTGGGTGAAGTGCCCGAGGGCGGCGAACGGGTCACCCAACTTGCGCAACAGGTCGGCCTGTCCCAGCCCACCACTCACCGCCTGTTACGCAGCCTGATGGACGAAGGCATGGTCGAGCAGGACGCACGCAGCAAGCGCTATCGCCTGAGCCTGGAGTTCTTCGCACTGGCGGCGAATGCGGGCAAGACCGGCAACCTGCGCGACCTGGTGCGGCCGAGCATGTTGCGCCTGAGTGCTTCATTGGGCGATTCGTTGTTCCTGTTGGCGCGCAGCGGCTTTGATGCGATCTGCCTGGACCGCAGCGAGGGACCGTATCCAATCCGCACGTTTACCGGCGATATCGGTGGGCGTGTCGCGTTGGGTGTGGGGCAGGGCAGCCTGGCGATTCTGGCGTTTTTGCCGGAGGAGGAGCGTGAGACGGTGATCCGCTACAACTTGCCTCGGCTCAAGGATTTTCACTTGTATGACGAAGTGCTGCTGCGTTCGGAAGTGGAGAGCGTGCGTAACCTGGGGTACGCAGCGCGTAACACCGGCGTGCTGGAAGGCATGGCCGGGCTGGCGGTGCCTATTCTCAATCGGGATGGCCATGCGGTGGCGGCGTTGAGTGTGGCGACCATCAGTGACCGCTTGGGGCCGAGCCGGTTGCCGATGGTGGTGGAGTTGCTCAAACGCGAGGCCGCGGCGATTGGGCCTAGGATTAATCCGTTTGATCCAACGTTGCGCAGGCCTTCACAAACCTTCGGGGGGTAACTTATCTGCCTGCCAGCTCCCACAGGTTCATAGGTGGCGGCCTTTAGAGGTTTCACCACAATAACCTTGCATGCTGCCAGATAATGGCTAATATAACCCGGGTAAAACAAATAACACCCGGGTAATAAATCATGCCGACGCTAAACGCTCCTCAGTGCACTGTCTTCTTCCGCCACCAACGCGTGGCGGCCGGTACCTATTCGGACGTGGCCGATACCCTGGCAGGTCTGGACCTGCCGGCGGGCACCTTCCTGGTCTTTGATGACGCCACCGGCACCCAAGTCGATTACCCCTGGCCCAGTGGTTATGCGCCTGAGCAACCTGCGCAGGCGTCAAGCGATGACGAGCCTCCCTCGGTCCCCTCGGTTGGGCGCCCAAAGCTGGGCGTGATCGCGCGCGAAGTCACTCTGCTGCCGCGCCACTGGGAATGGCTGGGCCAACAACGCGGCGGCGCCTCGGCAGCCTTGCGCCGGCTGGTGGATGAAGCACGCAATGCCAATGCCGCACGTGATCAGGCGCGCCAGGCCAAGGAAGCCAGCTATCGTTTCATGAGTGCCATTGGCGGCAACCTGCAAGGTTTTGAAGACGCCTCGCGGGCACTGTTCGCTGAGGATGCGGCGGCCTTCGCCAACAAGATCGCGCATTGGCCTAACGAGGTGCAGACGTACCTGGCCTGGTTGTCGCGTAATGCGTTCCCCGTCTAACAATAATTCCGGGACTCGAACCACCATGCCAGTCACCCAACAACGGCCGTTGTGGCAGATCTACCTGATCTTTCTGGCACCGATGGTGCTGTCCAATTTCCTGCAAAGCTTTTCCGGCACCCTTAACGGCATCTACGTCGGGCAAATGCTCGGCACCCAGGCGCTGGCGGCGGTGTCGGGGATGTTCCCGATCGTGTTTTTCTTTATCGCTTTGGTGATCGGCCTGGGGGCGGGTGCTTCGGTACTGATCGGCCAGGCCTGGGGCGCCCAGGAAACCGGATTAGTCAAGGCGATCACCGGTGCGACGTTGACCTTGGGCGCGTTGGTGGGGTTGATCGCGGCCGTGCTCGGCGGCCTGTTCGCGCGCCCGGCGCTGCAGGCGTTGGGTACACCGATTGACGTTCTCGACGATGCCGTGGGCTATGCCCAGATGATGATGCTGATCATGCCGCTGCTGCTGGTCTTCATCCTCTACACCCAGTTGCTGCGTGGCGTCAGTGACACAGTTTCGCCGCTGCTGGCGCTGATGGTCTCGACCCTGGTCGGCCTGTTGCTGACCCCGGCGCTGATTCGCGGCTGGATCGGCCTGCCGCCCATGGGCATCCAGAGTGCGGTGTACGCAGGTTTGGTCGGCAACGCCTCGGCGATGCTGTTTCTGATAGTGCGCCTGCGCCACAAAAAACACGTGATGGCGCCGGACCGCGAACTGCTCGCCGCCTTGCGCCTGGACCGGGCGATCCTCGGCAAAGTGCTGCGCATCGGCCTGCCGACCGGCTTGCAGATGGTGGTGCTGTCGTTGTCGGAATTGGTCATCCTCGCCTTGGTCAACAGCCACGGCTCCCAAGCCACGGCGGCGTATGGCGCGGTGACGCAGATCGTTAATTACGTGCAGTTCCCGGCGTTGTCGATTGCGATCACTGCGTCGATTCTCGGGGCCCAGGCGATTGGCGCCGGGCGCCTGGAGCGGATCGGGCCGATCCTGCGTACGGGCTTGCTGATCAACACCTGCCTCACCGGTGGCTTGATCGTGCTCGGCTACCTGCTGTCGCACTGGCTGCTGGGGCTGTTCATCACCGACGACGCGGCGCGGCTCAATGCCGAGCACCTGCTGCACATCATGTTGTGGAGCATCCTGGTGTTCGGCTTCCAGGCGGTGGTGGGCGGGATCATGCGCGCCAGCGGCGTGGTGCTGATGCCGGTGGCGATCTCTATTTTCTGCGTGCTGTGTGTTGAACTGCCGATGGCGTACATGCTCAACGCGCACTTTGGCCTTGAAGGCGTGTGGATGGCGTTTCCGGTGACCTACCTGGCGATGCTGGCGCTGCAGACCGCTTACTACCGATTGGTGTGGCGGCATAAGCAGATCGTACGGTTGGTGTAGCGGGGCTTATTGCTTCAAGCCGCGCAGCAGTAGCTCCAGGCCCTGCAAGCCTTCTTCCAGCCGCGCGCCCGGGTGCTCATCCCGGGCGATCCACAGCGCGGTGTTGACCAAGCTGCCATTGATCAACTGCGCCAGCGCAACGCTGGGGCCTTGCGCGATGGTACCCGCCTGCATCAAGCCCTCAAGCAGTTGGCGTAGTGACTCTACACAGTGTTGTTGAGCGCCTGTATCGCCGAGCACGGCTAGCGCATCCTGCAACACAATGCGTTGGATTTCCGGGTCCTGCGCCATGCGCAAATAGGTGCGGCAGCGTTCACAAAAGCCGTCCCAAGGGTCCTGGGCCTGATCGCTGATGAGCTGCAAGCGCGCGTCCATTTCGCTGTCGAGCTGGGCAACCACCGCCGCTAACAGGCCTTTCTTGTCACCAAAGTGGTGGTACAACGCCCCACGGGTCAGGCCGGCGCGTGCGGTAAAGTCGTCCATCGACGTGTTGGCATAGCCCTGCGTGGCGAAGGCCTGGCGGGCGCTGGCGATCAGCCGGGCGCGGGTGTCTTCGATCATTTCGGCACGGGCTCGGCTCATAGGTAAGGCTCGCGATGAGTGTTTGAGTGATTGACATACGCTGCGTATGTTACGCATGATTTGCCACATACGCACCGTATGTATGTTGCCTTGATGACTGCAGATAGCAAGTTTCAAGGCGCTGAGGAAGAGGTCAAGCAGGATGGCAAACCCCTACGCCGAGTTGTTCCAGGCCCCAGGCAGTCGGGCTTTTGTATTGGCCGGCATGCTGGCGCGCATGCCGATATCGATGGTCGGTATCGGCCTGATCACCATGCTTTCGCAAGTGCATGGCGGCTATGGCCTGGCGGGCGCGGTGGCAGCGGTGTTTGCCTTGGCCACGGCGTTTTGCGCGCCGCAGGTTTCGCGGTTGGTGGACCGTTATAGCCAGGGCAGGGTGCTGCCGCTGGCGGCACTGATCGGCGGCGGGGCGTTGTTGCTGTTGCTGTTATGCACCCGGCTTCAGGCGCCGAGCTGGACATTGTTTGTGTTTGCCGCTTTGGCCGGTTGCATGCCCAATATGTCGGCCATGGTGCGGGCGCGCTGGACCGAGTTGTATCGGGGACAACCCAAATTGCAGACCGCGTTTGCCCTGGAGTCGGTGCTCGATGAGGTGTGTTTCATTATCGGCCCGCCGATCTCGGTGGGCCTGAGCGTGGTGCTGTTCCCGGAGGCCGGGCCGTTGGTAGCCGCGCTGCTGTTGGCGGTGGGCGTGACCACCTTCGTGCTGCAACGCGCGACTGAGCCGCCAGTGCATGAACACCACGGCCATCACGGTCGCTGGCTGATCGCCTCACCTTCGGTGCTGATCCTGATGACCCTGCTGCTGGCCATGGGCGTCATCGTTGGCGTGGTTGATGTGGTCAGCGTCGCCTTTGCCCAGCAGCAGGGTCAGCCGGCGGCGGCGAGCATCGTGCTCTCGGTGTATGCCATCGGCTCGTGCCTGGCGGGGTTGGCCTTTGGCACACTCAAGCTCAAGGCCTCGTTGCCACGCCAGTTCCTGTTCTGCGGTGTGGCGACAGCGTTGACCACCTTGCCGTTGCTGCTGGTAAACCATATTCCCGGGCTGGCCGTGGCGGTGTTTATTTCCGGTCTGTTCTTTGCACCTACGCTGATCGTGTCCATGGCCCTCGTGGAACAGGTCGTCCCGCCCAGTCGCCTCACCGAAGGCATGACTTGGCTGATCACCGGCTTGAGCATCGGCGTGGCTATCGGTGCGGCCAGCTCGGGTTGGATGATCGACCAGTTTGGCGCCACCAGCGGGTTCTGGGTGGCGTTGGTGGCGGGCGCGGTGGTGCTGGGCTCAGCGTTGCTGGGCTATCGGCGCCTGGGTTGAGAGCAGGGCCGTCAGGGCCTGTTTCTGATGGCCGAAACGCGCGGCAACGTAGGCCTCCAGTAACCGGATAAAGTCTTCGGCGATGGTTTGGCCCTTTAGCGTCATGACCCGTTCGCCATCCATATAGACCGGGGCCGAAGGGTGTTCACCTGCACCAGGCAAAGAGATGCCGATGTCGGCCAAGCGACTTTCCCCGGGCCCATTGACCACGCAGCCCATGACGGCCACTTGCAGGCGCTCGACCCCGGGGTACTGGGCGCGCCACAGCGGTGTCTGTTCGTGCAGAAAACCTTCGATGCGCTGCGCCAGTTCCTGGAAAAACACACTGGTGGTGCGCCCGCATCCTGGGCACGCCACCACCTGTGGCGTAAAAGCGCGCAGACCCATGGTTTGCAGGATCTGCTGGGCCACGTGGACTTCCTGGGTGCGCTCACCGCGAGGTGGTGGTGTGAGGGAAATGCGCAGGGTGTCGCCGATACCTTCCTGCAGCAGCACGGCCAGCGCGGCCGTCGACGCGACGATGCCTTTGGAGCCCATGCCGGCTTCAGTCAACCCCAGGTGTAAGGGAAAGTCACAGCTCGCCGCCAAGTTTCGATAGACCGCAATCAGATCCTGCACATGGCTGACTTTGGCCGACAACACGATATGGTCCGCAGGTAACCCGACTTCAACCGCCCGCTGGGCGTTGTCGAGCGCCGAAACCACCAACGCCTCGCGCATCACCGCGTCGGCCGCCAGTGGCGTGGGGAGGGCGGCATTGGCATCCATCATGCGTGCCAGAAGGTCCGAGTCGAGGCTGCCCCAATTGACTCCGATGCGCACCGGCTTGTCATAGCGGCAAGCGACTTCGATCATTTGGCAGAATTGCTCATCGCGTCGTGAACCCTTGCCGACATTGCCGGGGTTGATCCGGTACTTGGCCAGGGCCTGGGCGCACTCCGGGTAAGCCGTCAGCAGGCGATGGCCGTTGAAGTGAAAGTCGCCCACCAGGGGCACTTCAACAGTACGTCGATCCAGCAATTCGCGGATGGTCGCCACTTGGGCGGCGGCCTCATGACTGTTGACGGTGATGCGTACCAGCTCCGTGCCCGCGCGGGCCAGACTTTCCACCTGGGCCGCGGTGGCTTGGGCATCGGCGGTGTCAGTATTGGTCATGGCCTGGACCACGATCGGCCCGTCGCTGCCAAGGTTGAGTGTGCCGATCTGCACCTGGCGGGTGACGCGACGCGCAATGGGGACGTTCATGGCAGTGCCTCCTCTGGCTTATTGCCGGGCAATCAGTCCGGGAGGCAGGCGAAACTGCACATGCTCTTCGCGCCCTGGCAAGGTCTGGATGTGCAGCGGGGCAAACCGTGCCAGGGCAGCGATCACGTCCTGTACCGAGACCTCCGGGGTTGAAGCGCCTGCGCTGATCCCAACGCTCATTTCTGGTGTAAACCATCGGGTATCCACCTCACTGCCGTCGCTCACAAGGTAGCTGGGCGTGCCGCTGTCGTTAGCCTGCTTGCACAAGGTTGTGGCGTTTGCGCTGTTGGCGTTGCCGACTACCAGCAGCACATCCACTTGGGCGCAGAGCTCACGTACGGCCTGTTGGCGGTTCTGCACCGCATAGCAAATATCGCGGGCGTCGGGCCCGACAATGTTGGGATAGCGTTGCGTCAGGGTTTTGACTACGGTGCGGGTATCATCCACGCTCAGCGTGGTCTGGGTGAGGTAGGCCAGTAGGGTATCGGCAGGAAAATCGAGGGCCCGGACCTGTTCGACGGTCTGAATCAAGGTGATTGGCGCGTCTACCTGGCCAAGGATGCCGATGACTTCCGGGTGCCCGGGTTCGCCGATCAGGATCAATTGATAACCTTTCGCGGCGTATTGGCGGGCGTGGTTATGCACCTTGGTCACCAGCGGGCACGTAGCATCGACCACTTGAAGTTGACGCTCTAACGCCTGGCGTTCCACTTCACGCGCCACCCCGTGTGCGCTGAAAATGGTCAGGGCACCGACCGGCACGCGCTCCAGTTCGTCGACAAAAACGGCACCTTGGTCCCGCAGTGTCTGAACCACATGGCGGTTGTGCACGATTTCGTGGCGTACGTAGACCGGTGCGCCGAATTGCTCCAAGGCCTGCTCGACCGTATCGATGGCGCGCACGACGCCGGCACAGAAACCTCGCGGTTGGGCCAGGATAATGTTCATGCTTGTGCACTCGCCAGTGTGTCGCAGGGCGACGGGTACCCCAGCTGTTGTTCATGGGCGAACCGGTGTATCGAATGCGCGATACCGAGGGCGTCCAGGCCGTAATGGCTCAACAGCTGCTCGGGCGTACCATGTTCGATAAAGTGGTCGGGCAACCCCAGTTGCAGCAGTGGAGGGCGTATATTCTGGCTGGCCAGGCACTCCAGGCAGGCCGACCCTGCACCCCCCATGATGCAGCCTTCTTCGACGGTCACCAGCCAATCATGTTCGCGCGCCAGCGTCTGGATCAAGTCACGGTCCAGGGGTTTGATAAAACGCATGTTAGCCACCGTAGCGTCGAGCAACTCTGCAGCTTCCAACGCTTGTTGCGTCATTGAGCCAAAGGCCAGGATCGCGATGCGTTTCCCGTAGGCCTGGGTGCAGGCGCGGCGGATCTCGCCTTTACCCATCGGTAGTTCGGTCAGCTCGGGTGAAGGTGAGATACCGCTGCCCGAGCCTCGTGGATAACGCACCGCGCACGGGCCCGGTTGTTGTACTGCGGTGTGCAGCATCTGCCGGCATTCCTGCTCGTCGGCCGGCGCCATGATGGTGAGATGAGGGATGCAGCGCAAATACGCGATATCGAAGGCGCCCATGTGGGTGGCACCATCGGCCCCCACGATGCCAGCGCGATCAATGGCAAACACCACAGGCAGTTGCTGCAGGGCGATGTCATGGATCAGTTGGTCATAACCTCGCTGCAGGAACGTCGAGTAGATCGCCACCACTGGTTTCAGGCCTTCGGCGGCCAGCCCGGCGGCGAAGGTCAGCGCATGTTGCTCGGCGATTCCAACATCGAAGTAGCGCTCGGCAAAACGTCGTTCGAATGCGACCAGGCCTGAGCCTTCGCGCATGGCCGGGGTGATCACCACCACTCGCGGGTTACGCTCGGCTTCATCCGCCAGCCACTGGCCAAATACCTGCGTATAGGTGAGCGCACCCGCAGCCGCAGGGTGAATCCCCTCTATCGGGTCGAACTTACCCGGCCCGTGATAGAGCACCGGGTCAGTGGCTGCCGGGCCATAGCCATGGCCTTTTTCGGTGACGATATGCAGCAACTGCGGCCCACGGCGGGTTTTCAGTTCACGCAGGGCGGTCACCAGTTCATCGAGGTTATGCCCGTCGATGGGGCCGTTGTACGCAAGGCCCAGCGCCTTGAACAGGCCGGCGTCGTGGTCGCCATTGCGGTCTGCGGTCAGGGCGCCCAGGTGTTCGCGCAGCCTGCCCACCGAGGGCGAGATCGACATGTCGTTATCGTTGAGAATCACCAGGAACGGCAGGTCGCGGAATACGCCCGCATTGTTCAGCGCTTCAAAGGCCATGCCGCCGCTCAGGGCGCCGTCGCCGATCACTGCAATGCAGTGGCGCGACTGCCTGAGGGTGCGAGCCGCGAGGGCCATACCCAGCGCGGCCGAGATCGAGGTGCTGGCATGCGCTGTGCCGAAGCAGTCATAACAGGACTCACAACGGCGCGCAAACCCCGAAATTCCGCCAAATTGGCGAATCCCGCCCATCTCCTTGCGGCGTCCGGTAAGGATCTTGTGGGCATAGGACTGATGCCCGACATCCCAGATAATTCGGTCATCCGGAGTGTTGAACACGTAATGCAGGGCAATGGTCAGTTCTACGCTGCCCAAGTTGGCCGAAAGATGGCCCCCTGTAGCGCTCACGCTTTGCAGAATAAAGCCCCGTAGTTCATCAGCCAGCGGCCCTAGGGCGGCGGACTGCAAGGCCCTTAGGCGCGAAGGGCTGTCGACGGTGTCGAGGAGTTCGAACATGGCAGGATTTCCTCAGCGGTACGAGGCTTCAGGACGTCGTCACGCTGTGCGCACATTGAATGGCATGGGCCATCGAGCGCTGGTCTGCATCACTGTCGAAAAGCGCTGCGCGATAACGAGAGGTATCGATCTCCAACCAACGTTGATGGCCGCTTATCCAATGCATCAAGCCGTCAATGTAGTACTTGAGGGCGGGGCTCGCGTTGACAAGAAGTTGGTTTGAATGTTGAGTGAAGTTGTTTATTTCAGTGCGTATTTTATCCGCAGTTATATCAATACCTTCTTGCAATGTATGGCCTTGACCCGCCAGCAGAGTGACCATGTTTTCATGCAGTCCAGTTTGTTTGAGTTCAGTGCTCAAGCTAAAAATGTCATTGGTCAAACTGACGATGGTATTGGTACTGTCTTCGAGTTGTTCGATCTCGGCAGAAAATCGCACTTCGCCTTCCAGAGGTAAGGGGCTGGCGGCGTCGACCAGGGCCATCGCGGGAATCATGCCGCTGCCATGCCGCCGGAGACAGCGGTACTGGCGCAGCGTCACGGGTTCACTATTTATATGTGCCAGGATCTGCAGTGCGACGCCGCCATAAATCATGCGTGAACCATTGGCGAAGTGGGCAAAGCGCTCCGCGTCCAGGTGTCTTCTCAACCGTTGGCAGATATCCAGCAGGGCGCGCTCGCCGAATTCGGGCTGCCGTTGGGCAGTGTTCAGGTCAAGTACGTCGATAATCGCGGTGATATGGGCCACGGTGCGGGGTGATGGGACCTGCGCGCAGTCGAAGAACAAATAGTCTACCAGAAACAGCCAGGCGATGTAGTCGGCGATGGTGTTCAGTAGTTCGAGTGGGGCGGTGGGGTAACAGCGCGCCGCCAGCCAACCGTAACGGCACCTGACTGTGTGGGCGCGAAGGTTGCTGTTGGGCATCAGTTGGTGTTTCTCGACCCACTCGATGACATGGTTTTCTACTAC
The DNA here is from genome assembly GCF_045447305.1 of Pseudomonas sp. D47. Lineage (NCBI taxonomy): Bacteria > Pseudomonadati > Pseudomonadota > Gammaproteobacteria > Pseudomonadales > Pseudomonadaceae > Pseudomonas > Pseudomonas sp. D47. The sequence continues at coordinate 23,534 of NZ_JBJGXU010000014.1, forward strand.
TTGCGCATGCGGCGAACAGGCATCAGGCCACTTAAAAGAGAAGACGGGAAGGGACAGCGATTCGTTCATAGCAAGACTCCGAAGTGTCTACGCCATTGGACGGTACTGCGGACCAAGGATAGAAGCGCAAAAAAGTAGTAGGTAGAAGTTATATAACTTAGACGCTGTGGCGCAAAAAACAACCTGTCGGTTAGTTTGATTTGGAATTGAAGTGTTTGGGAAAGGCGATAGGCACCACCCTAGAAGTAAAGGGCATTTGGTTAATCGTAAGTCGGTATGTATGTGCCGTTGTAAAACAGTGAGGGGCGCCTAGTATTGCTTGGCACGAATGACCAAAAAGGATGGCAAGACCATGGTGCAACGCCTGCTCGTTCTCGGTTCAGCCGGGTCGGTCGGCGACAGTGTTCTGGATGTAGTCGCGCGTCACCCCGAGACATTAGTGGTACATGGGCTTACCGCCCATACGCGTATGGACAAGCTGTACCAGCAATGTTTGCGCTTTCAACCCGCGATAGCGGTGGTCAGCGAACCGCAACACGCCATTGAGTTGCAGGCTCATTTGCTGGCGGCGGGCCTGCGCACTGAGGTGTTATGTGGTGTCGATGCGCTGTGTAGCGCCGCGCGAGAGCCTCAAATCGACACGGTGGTGGCGGCTATTGTGGGTGCCGCGGATTTGTTGCCGACCTTGAGTGCCGCGCAGGCGGGCAAGAAAATCCTCTTGGCCAACAAGGAGGCGCTGGTCATATCGGGGGCTTTATTTATTCGGACGGCCGCCGACGCCGGCGCAACCGTAATCCCTCTCGACAGTGAGTACAATGCGATCTTTCAGTGCCTGCAAGGTTGCCAGGGTTCATTCGAAGGGGTAAATCGCCTGATACTCACGGCCTCCGGTGGCCCATTCAAGAACAGACCCTTGGACAGCTTGGGCGAAGTAACCCCTGAGCAAGCCTGTGCTCATCCCAATTGGTCCATGGGCCGTAAGATCTCCGTGGATTGCGCAACCATGATGAACAAGGGGTTGGAAATCATTGAGGCCCATTGGTTATTCAACCTGCCTGCCGAGCGCATCGAAGCCCTCATCCATCCGCAAAGCGTGGTGCATTCCATGGTGGTATTTCGTGATCAGTCGGTGATGGCGCAACTGGGCAACCCCGACATGCGCATGCCTGTGGCCCACGCCCTGGCGTATCCACAGCGGATTGAGTCGGGCGTCGCACCACTGGACTTGACGAGCTTTGGCGGGTTGACGTTTGAACACCCCGACGTGGGACGTTTTCCCTGTCTGGGCCTGGCAATGCAGGTATTGGCCGACGGGGCCCGGGCCAGTGCCGCCTTGAATGCCGCTAACGAGGTGGCAGTCGAGGCATTTCTGGGGCGACGTATTCGGTTTACCCAAATTTCGCAGGTGGTAGAGCAGGCGTTGCAGCATATTGACCTACCGAACCACTCCGGCCTTGAGGCCATCCTTGACCTGGATCACCAGGCACGTCGATTGGCGCGAGCGCAGGTGAAGATCTGCGCAGCGACGGTTTAGGCCAGGCATCAGCCAACCGCAGGGTAGGCATCCGCGCTGTGATGTTGCAAAAACTCATCCAGCGCCTGGCGTGTCAGGTCATTGAGCGTCACTTTCTTACGGGCCGCCGCCAGGGCCGCAGCCAGATGCAGGTCATGGCCGACCCGCACGTTGAATGAACCCTTGCACGGCTTCTCCGGTGTCTGCCCAAGGGTGTGGCATGTAGCGAGATAGTCGTCTACCGCCTCACGAAAGGCCGCGTCCAGCTCTGCGACCGTTTTACCCTCATAGCTGACCAGCGCCTTGATAAACAGCACTTTGCCAAACAGGCAATTGTCTTCGAGGCTGGCTTCGATAGAGCCGATGTAGCCGTTGTGTTTCAGTTGGTTGTTCACTGAATCAGTTCTCCTGATTTCAATTGTTCGATGATCTGGCGCCGAATGTAATGTTTCAGTTCGTTGCCGGGGTGAGGCCTGTGCAAGGTGATCATTGCACTGGGGTCGCCGATGTCGAATTTGACCCGGCTTCCAGCCCCTTCAATCTGTGTGTAGCCAAGACGATGCAGCAGCGTTACGAGCTCTGGCCAAGTAAAGGCCATGTGCTCATTGAGCAGTTTGGCGAGCAGCTTTTCATTTTTGGACACGGCGTTCCCTGCGTGTAACTAAATGTAGTTGCAAAAGTGGTGTTGGTCAATGCTAGCTCGGCTTGGAGTGTCTTTCCTGAAAATTGATGTAACCCTTGATGACGCCTCGCTCCAAGCCATTCATCCCCCGCTAATTTTTCCCCGCCCGGTTCGTTTTATAGGGACGACGTGCCTTTGTGCTTCCTGCCTATTGCTCCGGACTCCAAGAAATGAATGCTGAAGACTCCTTGAAACTTGCTCGCCGGTTTATCGGGTTGCCTCTGGAAAAACGCCAAGTGTTCCTGCAGGCCCTGCAGAAAGAAGGCGTGGATTTTTCCCGGTTTCCGATTCCGGCAGGGGTTGAGGCGCAGGATCGCCAAGCGTTGTCCTACGCCCAGCAGCGCATGTGGTTTCTGTGGCAATTGGACCCGGCCAGCGGCGCCTACAACCTGCCCGGCGCCGTGCGGCTCAAGGGGGCGCTCAGCCTGCGTGCGCTGGAGCAAGCCTTCGCCAGCCTGGTAGCTCGGCATGAAACTTTGCGCACAGTGTTCCAGCGTCAGGCCGATGAGCGCCTGACCCAGGTTGCGCTAGAACCGTCGCTGGCCGTCGAGCACCTGGACTTGAGTGCCTTGGCCGCCGCTGAGCGGGAGCTGGCCGTCAACCAAGCTGCGACGCGTCAATCGCTGCTGGCGTTCGACCTTGAACACGGCCCGCTGCTGCGCGTGCAATTGCTCAAGCTCGACGCGCAGGAGCACGTGCTGCTGCTGACCCTGCACCACATCGTCTCCGACGGTTGGTCGATGAACGTGCTGATCGACGAGTTCATCCGCTGCTACGACGCCCACGAGCGCAACGAGGCGCCGCAATTGCCGACGCTGCCGATCCAGTACAGCGATTACGCCCTGTGGCAGCGCCGCTGGCTGGAAGCGGGCGAACAGGCGCGTCAGCTGGAGTACTGGCAGGCGCGCCTGGGCGATGAGCATCCGGTATTGGAATTGCCGACGGATCGCTCGCGCCCGGCCATGCCCAGCTACCAAGGCACTCGCCATAATTTCGCCATTGATCCGGGCCTGGCCGCGCAATTGCGCAGCTGTGCGCAACAGCACAACGTCACCCTGTTCATGCTGCTGTTGGGCGCCTTCAATGTGCTGCTGCACCGCTACACCGGGCAGGGCGATATCCGCGTCGGCGTGCCCATCGCCAACCGTAACCGCAGTGAAGTCGAAGGGCTGATCGGCTTCTTCGTCAACACCCAGGTACTGCGCACCGAACTGACCGGGCAGACCCGCGTTGCCGAGCTGCTGCAAGGCATCAAGGAACACGCGCTGGGCGCCCAGGACCATCAGGAGTTGCCGTTCGAGCGTCTGGTGGAAGCGCTGAACGTCGAGCGTAGCCTTAGCCACACGCCGCTGTTCCAAGTGATGTACAACCACCAGCCGGTAGTGGCCGATATCGCTTCGGTCAGCACCGCCTCCGGCCTCGAACTGTCACTGGTTGAGTGGCAAAGCCGTACCACCCAATTCGACCTGACCCTCGACACCTTCGAGAAATCCGGCACCCTGCATGCCGCGCTGACCTATGCCAATGACCTGTTCGATGCGCCGTCTATTGCGCGCATGGCCCAGCACTGGATCAGCCTGTTGCAGGCCATGGTGGCCGATGGCGAACAGCGCATTGGTGAGTTGCCGATGCTGGCGGCCGATGAGCAACACGTGCTGATCCATGCGTGGAACCAGACCGGCGAAGCCTATCCGACCGAGCGCGGCATCCACCAACTGATCGAAGATCAAGTGCAGTGCACGCCGGACGCGCCGGCCTTGGTGTGTGGCGCAACCACCTTGACCTACGCCCAACTCAATGCCCGCGCCAACCAACTGGCGCACGCCTTGCGCGAGCAGGGCGTGGGCCCGGACGTGCTGGTGGGCGTGTGTGTCGAGCGATCCATCGAAATGGTGGTAGGCCTGCTCGCGGTCCTCAAGGCCGGCGGCGCCTACGTGCCGTTGGACCCAGAATATCCCCAGGAACGCCTGGCCTACATGATCGAAGACAGCGGCATCGCGCTGCTGCTCAGTCAGCAGCGCCTGCTGGCGTCACTGCCGACTGAAAACGTCCAGGTGATCGCCTTGGATCAGGCGCCCGGTTGGCTCGACGGCTACAGCAGCGAATCGCCGGCCGTGGCTATCCAGGCGCTGAACTTGGCTTACGTGATCTACACCTCCGGCTCCACCGGCAAACCCAAGGGTGCCGGCAACAGCCATCGCGCGTTGGTCAACCGTTTGTGCTGGATGCAACAGGCCTATGGTTTAGACGCCAGCGATGCGGTCCTGCAGAAAACTCCGTTCAGTTTTGACGTGTCGGTATGGGAATTCTTTTGGCCGCTGATGACCGGCGCCCGCTTGGTGGTCGCGGCCCCTGGGGAGCACCGCGAGCCGGCCCGCCTGATCGAAACCATTGGCCGCCACGCCATCACCACCTTGCACTTCGTGCCGTCGATGCTGCAGGCGTTTATCCATGAGCCGGGCGTGCAAGCCTGTGCCAGCCTCAAGCGCATCGTGTGCAGCGGTGAAGCCTTGCCACTGGACGCGCAACTGCAGGTGTTCGCGAAGCTGCCAACGGCGGGTTTGTTCAACCTCTATGGCCCGACCGAAGCTGCCATCGACGTGACCCACTGGACTTGCGTCGACGAAGGCGCCGACAGCGTGCCCATCGGCCGTCCGATCGCCAACCTTGCCACCTACGTACTCGACGCCCAACTCAACCCGGTGCCAGCCGGTGTTGCCGGCGAGCTGTACCTGGGCGGCACCGGCCTGGCGCGCAGCTACCACCGTCGCCCCGCGCTGACGGCCGAGCGTTTTGTACCCAGCCCGTTTATCCACGGCGAGCGCCTCTATCGCACCGGCGACCGCGTCTGCCAGCGCGCCGATGGCGTGATCGAATACCTTGGCCGTCTCGACCATCAAGTGAAGCTGCGAGGCCTGCGTATCGAATTGGGCGAAATCGAAACGCGCCTGATGCAACATCCTTCAGTGCGCGAGGCGGTGGTGCTGGTGCAGGGTGGTAAGCAGTTGGTCGCGTACCTGGTGCTCGAAGGCGAAGCGCCGACCGACCTCAAGGCGTGGCTGCTCAGCAGTCTGCCGGAATACATGGTGCCGACCCATATGGTGCACTTGGCCAAACTGCCAGTGACCGCCAACGGCAAGCTCGACCGCAAGGCATTGCCGGTGCCAGATGCGGCGCCGCAACACGCCTTTATTGCGCCTTCCAGCGAATTGCAAAAGGCCCTGGCGGCGATCTGGAGTGACGTGCTCGGCGTCGCCCCAGTCGGTCTGGACGACAACTTCTTCGAGCTGGGCGGCGATTCGATCATCTCCATCCAGGTGGTCAGCCGCGCGCGCCAGGCAGGCATTCGCCTCAGCCCGCGCGACCTGTTCCAGTACCAAAGCGTGCGTAGCCTGGCGCTGGTGGCCGCGTTTGAACAGGCGGCCGTTATCGATCAAGGCCCGGTGACCGGTGACGTGATCCTGACGCCCGTGCAGCAAAGCTTTTTCGCCCAGGCAATCCCGGCACGTCAGCATTGGAACCAGTCGCTGCTGCTGACGCCGCGTGAGGCGCTGGAGCCTGCACGCCTGGAAGCGGCGCTGACGCAACTGATCAACCACCACGACGTGTTGCGCCTGCGTTTTGTGCAGCAGGGCGACACCTGGCAGCAAGCCCACGGCGCGCCCGTCAACGAGCCGGCGCTATGGCAATCCTCTGCAAGCGATGACACGCAATTGGCCGCGTTGTGCGATGAAGCCCAGCGCAGCCTGGACCTGCAGCAAGGCCCATTGTTGCGTGCAGCGTTAGTGCAGATGGCCGATGGCACCCAGCGCCTGCTGCTGGTGGTCCATCACTTGGTGGTCGACGGCGTGTCCTGGCGCATCCTGCTGGAAGACCTGCAACAGGCTTATCGAGAAGCCGCATTGCCGGCCAAGACCAGCAGCTACCAGCAATGGGCGCAACAACTGCAGGCCCACGCGCAAACCCTTGATGATCAATTAGCCTTTTGGCAAGCACAGTCCAGCGACGCCGACCTGCCGTGCGACAACCCTCAGGGCGGCCTGCAAAACCGCCTGGGCACCCAGCTCGAAACCCGCCTCGATGCGGAGCTCACCCGCCAACTGCTACAAGACGCCCCGGCGGCCTATCGCACCCAGGTCAACGACCTGCTGCTGACGGCGCTGACGCGAGTAATCAGCCGTTGGAGCGGCCACGCGGCTTTGATTCAACTGGAAGGGCATGGTCGCGAAGACCTGTTCGACACCATCGATCTGAGCCGCACGGTCGGCTGGTTCACCAGCCTGTTTCCGGTACGTTTGCAGGCCCAGGGCGAGCTGTCGGACGCGATCAAATCCGTCAAAGAGCAACTGCGCGCCGTCCCGGATAAAGGCCTGGGCTACGGCCTGCTGCGCTACCTGGGCAGCCCGAAATCGCGCGAAACCCTGGCCGGCTTGGCTGCGCCGTGTATCACCTTCAACTACCTGGGGCAGTTCGACCGCCAGTTCAACGAGTCGGCGTTGTTCGTGCCCGCCGCGCAAGGCAGTGGCCAGGCCCAGGACCCGGAAGCGCCGTTGGCCAACTGGCTGACGGTGGAAGGGCAGGTGTATGGCGGTGAGCTGTCGCTGCAATGGGGCTTCAGCCGCGAGATGTTCAACGCCGCCACTATTCAGCGCCTGGCCGATGACTACGCCACGGAACTCAAGGCTTTGATCGAGCATTGCTGCGCAACGCCTGCTGGGCAGGTGACACCATCGGACTTCCCGCTGGCATGCCTGACCCAGCAGCAGCTGGATGCACTGCCCGTGGCCGGGCCGGACATCGCCGACCTCTACCCGCTGTCGCCGATGCAACAGGGCATGCTGTTTCACACCTTGTACGAACCCGAGGCCCAGGCCTATATCAACCAGCTGCGCCTGGACATTGAAGGCCTGGACCTGCTGACCTTTGGCCGTGCCTGGCAAGCGGCGCTGGACCGCCATGACATCTTGCGTAGCAGCTTCCACTGGCTGGGCCTGGACAGTGCTCATCAGGTGATCAAGCGTCAGGTCGACGTGCAGTTGCAGGTGATCGAAGACGTGAATGCCGACCTTGATGCCCTTGCCGATGCCGAGCGCTCACGCGGCTTTGAATTGAATGCCGCACCGCTGTTTCGTCTGATGCTGGTGCGCGGCGTCGGGTCTGCCTGGCACTTCATCTTCACCAGCCACCACATCCTCATGGATGGCTGGAGTAATGCGCAGTTGCTCGGCGAAGTGATTGCCCACTATGCAGGCCAGACCTTGGAGGCGCCGCTGGGGCAGTTCCGCGATTACCTGGGCTGGCTGCAACAGCAACCTTCGGGAGAGGCGTTCTGGAAAGCGGCCATGGCGCCGTTGCAAGCGCCAACGTTGCTGGCCCAAGCACTACGTGCGCCGGTCGACGGCGTGGGCATGGCTGACCATCAAGTGACACTGGACGACGGCTTTACCCACGCGCTTGGCGAGTTTGCCCGCCAACAAAAAATCACGCTCAATACCGTGCTGCAAGCCGCCTGGGGCCTCTTGCTGCAACGCTACACCGGCCAGGATTGCGTGGCGTTCGGCGCCACCGTTGCCGGGCGTTCGGCGCCATTGCCGGGGATCGAGCAGCAACTGGGCTTGTTCATCAACACTTTGCCGATCATCAGTGCGGCCTCACCCGCTCAGTCGGCCAGCGCTTGGCTCGGTGAGCTGCAAGCCCTGAACCTGAGCTTGCGCGACCATGAACACGTGCCGCTCTACGACATCCAGGCGTGGGCCGGTCAACAAGGTGCGTTGTTCGACACCTTGCTGGTGTTCGAAAACTTCCCGGTGGCCGAAGCGTTGAAGCAAGGCGCGCCCGCCGGCCTGACCTTCGGCCGGATGCACAACCACGAACGCACTCACTACCCGCTGACCCTGGGCGTTGAGTTGGGCGCCAGCCTGCGTCTGGAATTCAGCTACGACCGTGCCCACTTCAGCGAGCAACAGGTCACGCAACTGGGCGCTAACCTGCGTCACCTGTTGACGCAGCTGGTGGCGGATGCGGGTGTGGCACTGGGCAACCTGCAACTGCTGGACGCCGCCGCGCAGCACCAAGTACTCAGCCTCAGCCAATCCGTTGGTGCTGCGCCGCGTCATCAGCGTGTGCACGAGCGCATCGCTGCCCAGGCCCATGCTACGCCTGACGCGCTGGCGGTACAGGCGGGCAGTGAGCGCCTGAGCTACGCCCAGCTCAATCAGCGCGCCAACCGCCTGGCCCACCGCTTGCTGGCGCTCGGCGCAGGGCCGGGCCAGCGCGTCGGCCTGGCCAGTCGGCGTGGCCCGCAGTTGATCGTCAGCCTGCTGGCGGTGCTCAAAAGCGGCGCTGCCTATGTGCCGCTGGACCCGAAATACCCAGCCGAGCGCCTGGCCTACATGCTCGCGGACAGTCGCCTGGACCTGCTGCTCAGCGAAACCGGGTTGCTCGCCGATCTGCCGCTGCCGCAAGGGTTGATCCGCGTTGATTTCAGCGCCTTCGGTGAAGAACTGGACAGCTACCCGGCAACCAATCCACCCAGCCATGCGGCGGCCGCCGACCTGGCGTATGTGATCTACACCTCCGGCTCCACCGGCCTGCCCAAAGGCGTGGCCATCGACCATGCCGCCCTCGGTCAGTTCTGTGACAGCGCCGAGGCGTATAGCCGCCTGTGTGCCGAAGACCGCGTGCTGCAATTTGCCACCTTTAGCTTTGACGGCTTTGTCGAGCAGTGCTACCCGCCGCTGTGCGTGGGGGCTGCCTTGATCATGCGTGGCGATGAGCTGTGGGACGCCGGGCAACTGGCGCGCGAGATCGTCGAGCAAGACGTGACCCTGGCCGACTTGCCCGCCGCTTACTGGTATTTGTTGGCCAAGGAGTGCGCGGCCGACCGCCGCAGCTTGGGCAACCTGCGCCAAGTGCATGTGGGCGGCGAGGCCATGTCGGTGGAAGGCGTGCGTGCCTGGCATGCCGCCGGGCTGGGCGGCGTAAGACTGGTCAATACTTATGGGCCGACCGAGGCGACGGTGGTGTCCAGCGTGCACGACTGCCAACTGGCGGATGCCAGTGATGCGTTCGGTGTGCCGATCGGGCGGGCCATCGCTGGCCGCTCGCTGTATGTGCTCGACAGCGGTTTCGAGCTGCTGGCCACCGACGGCGTCGGTGAGCTATGCATCGGCGCCGAGGCGGGTCTGGCCCAGCGTTATTTCGACCGCCCGGCCTTGACCGCCGAGCGCTTCCTGCCCGACCCGTTCTCTAGCGAGCCGGGCGCGCGGCTGTACCGCAGCGGCGACTTGGCCCGTTACAACGCGGCGGGGGTGCTGGAGTACGTCGGTCGTATCGACCATCAGGTCAAAATTCGCGGCTACCGCATCGAAATGGGCGAGATCGAGGCCTGCCTGCAAGCCTTGCCGGCGGTGCGTGAAGCCGCCGTCATCGCCCAGCCGAGTGCGGTGGGCATGCAATTGGTCGCCTATGTGGTGCCCGCCCACGGTCAAACCCTGGACGGGCAAGCCCTGGCGGCAACCTTGCGCCAGTCGCTGCCGGACTACATGGTGCCCGCGCACTGGCTGGTGCTTGACGCCTTGCCGCTGAACAACAACGGCAAGCTTGACCGCCGTGCGCTGCCGGGGCCTGACCTGAACGTGCGTCAACACGCCTACGTAGCGCCACAAACCCCGCTGCAAGTGCAGTTGGCGGTGATCTGGCAGGCGGTGTTGCAGGTCGAGCAGGTGGGCCTCACGGATCATTTCTTCGAGCTGGGCGGGCATTCGTTGTTGGCCACCCAGGTGGTTTCCCGCGTGCGGCATGAACTGCGCCTCGAAGTGCCCCTGCGGGCGCTCTTTGAACACCCGACGTTGCAAGGGTTTGCGACGGCGTGCGCAGCGTTGCAGGTGCAAACCTCGCAACCTTTGGTCGCGGTGGAGCGTGGGCAACCGCTCGCACTGTCCTACGCCCAAGAGCGCCAGTGGTTTCTCTGGCAGCTGGATCCCGCCAGCGCTGCCTATCATGTGCCCAGCGTGCTGCGCCTTAAGGGGGTTCTGGATAAGGCCGCGTTGCAGCGTGCCTTCGATACGCTGGTGGCGCGCCATGAAAGCTTGCGCACCCATCTGCAACAAGAGGCCGGGCGTACCGTACAAGTGATCAGCCCGCAGGCGCGCATCGAGCTGGTCTTGATCGAGTCCGTTGAGGCCTCTCTCAAAGCCCAGGTGCAAGCGCAGATCGCCGAGCCGTTTGATTTGCGCCAAGGCCCGTTGATGCGTGTCAGCCTGTTGCGCCTGGCCGAAGATGAGCACGTGTTGGTGCTGGTGCAGCACCACATTATCTCCGATGGTTGGTCGATGCAGGTGATGGTCGACGAACTGGTGCAGCTCTACCAGGCGCACAGCCAGGGCCAGTTGTTGCAACTGCCGGCGCTGCCGATCCAGTATGCCGACTACGCTGCGTGGCAGCGCAGTTGGATGGACGCGGGGGAGAAGGCGCGTCAACTCGATTATTGGCGTGAAACGCTCGGTGGCGAGCAGCCGGTACTGGAGCTGCCGTTCGATCATCAACGCCCGGCGGTGCCGACACATCGCGGTGCACGCTTGAATATTGCGCTGCCCGCGCCGTTGCTGGACGAGCTCAAAGCCCTGGCCCAGCGTGAAGGTGTGACGCTGTTCATGCTGTTGCTGGCGTCTTATCAGGTCTTGCTGCATCGCTACAGCGGCCAGCAGGACATCCGCGTCGGTGTGCCGATTGCCAACCGCAATCGGGTCGAGACCGAGCGCCTGATCGGCTTTTTTGTCAACACTCAAGTGCTCAAGGCCGACCTCGATGGGCACCTCACTGTTACCAAGCTGTTGGCCCAGGTCAAGCAGCGCGCGCTGCAAGCGCAGGCGCATCAGGACCTGCCGTTCGAGCAACTGGTAGAAGCTCTGCAACCCGAGCGTAGCCTGAGCCTGAGCCCGTTGTTCCAGGTCGCGTTCAATCACAACATCAGCCTGGCCAGTCAGCATTTGCAGCGCCTTGCGCAGTTGCAGATGAGCCCGATCAGTTGGGACGAGACGGTCGCGCAGTTCGACCTGACCCTGGATATCGAAGAGTCCCAGGAACAGCTGCGCGCCTCGTTAAGCTATGCCACCGACTTGTTCGAGCCTGCGACCATCGAGCGCATGGCGCGCCATTGGCAGAACCTGTTGCAGGCGATGGTTGCCGATCAACAGCAGAGTATCGGCCAGTTGAAACTGCTGGACTATGACGAGCAGCAGCACATTTTGCAGTTGTGGAATCGCGCCGATTCGGGCTTCTCGGCCGAGCGCCTGGTGCATGAGTTGTTCGCTGATCGTGCACGGGAAAACCCGGATGCCGTGGCGGTCAAATTCGATGCGCAAACCCTGACGTACGGCGAATTGGACCGCCAAGCCAATCGCCTGGCTCACGCGCTGATCGCCCGTGGTGTCGGCCCGGAAGTGCGCGTGGCGATTGCCATGCCGCGCAGTGCCGAAATCATGGTGGCGTTTCTCGCCGTGCTCAAAGCCGGTGGCGTCTACGTGCCGCTGGACATTGAATACCCGCGTGATCGCCTGCTGTACATGATGCAAGACAGCCGCGCCAAACTGCTGCTGACCCACACCAGCGCCTTGCAGCAACTGCCGATCGCCGATGGCCTGGCTACCTTGGCCATTGACCGAACAGAGGAGTGGAGCGGTTACAGCGACACCGCGCCGCAAGTCGACCTGGACGGCGACAACCTCGCCTATGTGATTTACACCTCCGGCTCCACCGGCATGCCGAAGGGCGTGGCCGTTTCTCATGGGCCGTTGGTGGCGCACATCATCGCCACCGGCGAGCGCTACGAAACCAGCCCGGCCGATTGCGAACTGCACTTTATGTCCTTCGCCTTCGACGGTTCCCACGAAGGCTGGATGCACCCGCTGATCAATGGCGCCAGCGTCTTGATCCGCGACGACAGCCTGTGGCTGCCGGAATACACCTACGCACAAATGCACCGTCACAACGTGACGATGGCCGTGTTCCCGCCGGTGTACCTGCAACAGTTGGCTGAGCATGCCGAACGCGACGGTAACCCACCGGCGGTACGCGTTTACTGTTTTGGCGGCGATGCCGTCGCTCAAGCCAGTTACGACCTGGCATGGCGCGCGCTGAAACCGACTTACCTGTTCAACGGCTACGGCCCGACCGAAACCGTGGTCACGCCACTGCTATGGAAAGCCCGTCGAGGCGACCCATGCGGCGCCGTTTACGCACCCATCGGCACACTGCTGGGCAACCGCAGCGGCTATGTGCTGGACGCACAACTCAACCTGCAACCGATTGGCGTGGCCGGCGAGTTGTACCTGGGCGGAGAGGGCGTGGCCCGTGGTTATCTGGAGCGCCCGGCCCTCACCGCCGAGCGTTTTGTGCCGGACCCGTTCGGCAAGCCCGGCAGTCGTGTGTATCGCAGCGGCGACCTGACTCGTGGCCGTGCGGATGGCGTGGTGGATTACCTCGGCCGTGTCGACCATCAAGTAAAAATTCGCGGCTTCCGTATCGAACTGGGCGAGATCGAAGCGCGCCTGCGTGAGCAGGACAGCGTCGGTGAAACCGTGGTTGTGGCCCAGGAAAACCCGAGTGGCAAACAACTGGTTGCGTATGTGGTGCCGGCAATCGCCCACGTCAACGAAACCGAGTTCCGCGACAGCCTGCGCCGTGCCCTGAAAACCCGTTTGCCGGACTACATGGTGCCGACCCACTTCATGTTCCTGGCACAGATGCCACTCACCCCCAACGGCAAACTCGACCGCAAGGGCTTGCCCGAGCCGGACGCGAGCTTGATGCAGCAGCATTACGTAGCGCCCGAAACCGAGCTGGAGCAGCAAATCGCCGCGATCTGGGCCGAGATTCTGCACCTGCCGCGGGTAGGCCTTGACGATAACTTCTTCGAGGTTGGCGGCCATTCCCTGCTGGCGATCCAGATCACGTCGCGGGTGCAAGCCGAGCTGGGGCTGGAGGTGCCGTTGGTGGAAGTGTTCCAGACCGAAACGTTGCGAGCTTATGCCCAGGCCGCTGCCACCTTCCGCGCCGGTAGCGCGGAAGATTTTGATGATCTTCGTGACTTTTTGAGCGAACTAGAGGCGATTTGAACCATGCTTTCCAACCCTAATATCGATCTGGTTTCGCGCTTTCTTCGTCTGCCTCTGGAACAGCGCCAGCAGTTCTACCAACGCCTGCAAAGCCGGGGGATGAGTTTCGCCCAGCTGCCGATCGCCTCGATTCGCGAAGCGGGCCAACACGCCCCGTTGTCTTATGCCCAGGAGCGCCAGTGGTTCCTGTGGCAACTGGACCCGGACAGCGCGGCCTATCACGTCCCCGGCGCCCTGCGCCTGAATGGGCGGTTGGACAAGGCCGCCCTGCAACGCAGCTTCGACACCTTGGTAGCGCGTCACGAAAGCTTGCGCACGCGTTTGCACTTGGATGGCGAGCAGCGTGCTCAGGAAGTGCTGGCCCATGCGGTGATCGAGATCGTTGAAGGCTCGGTCGACGAAGCTGCGCTTAAGACGCGCGTCGAAGCTGAAATCGCCCGGCCTTTTGATTTGCAGCACGGCCCGTTGCTGCGCGTCAGCTTGCTGTCCTTGAACGAAGAGGCGCATGTGCTGGTGCTGGTGCAGCACCATATCGTTTCTGATGGTTGGTCGATGGGCGTGATGGTGCAGGAGCTGATGCAGCTCTACGCCGCCTACAGCCAAGGCCAGCCCTGCACATTGGCGCCGCTGCCGATCCAGTACGCTGACTACGCGCTGTGGCAGCGTCGTTGGATGGAAGCAGGGGAGAAGGCGCGCCAATTGGAATACTGGCGGGAATTGCTCAGCGGTACGCAGCCAGTGCTGGAATTGCCGCTCGATCACCCGCGCCCGGCGCAGCAAAGCTTCCTCGGTGCACGTCAGGACATTGCCTTGGAACCGGCCTTGGTCGTCGCTCTCAAAGCGCTGGCCCAACGCGAAGGCGTGACGATGTTCATGCTGCTGTTGGCGTCGTTCCAGGCTTTTCTGTATCGCTATAGCGGGCAGCAGGACATCCGCGTCGGTGTGCCGATCGCCAACCGCAATCGGGTCGAGACCGAATCGCTGATCGGCTTCTTCGTCAACACCCAAGTGCTCAAGGCCGACCTCGATGGCCAGATGACCTTCGCCCAACTGCTGCAACACACCAAGCGCCGCGCGCTGGAAGCCCAGGCCCATCAGGATTTGCCGTTCGAACAGTTAGTCGAGGCCCTGCAGCCCGAACGCAGCCTGAGCCATAACCCGTTGTTCCAGGTGATGTTCAACCACCAAGCCAAGACCCAAACCGCAGAGCCGCAACTGCCGGGCCTGAGTGTGGCCAGCCTGGAGCTGGACACTCAGAGCGCCCAGTTTGACCTGAGCCTGGACACCCAGGAAACCGGCGACGGTATCTGGGCATCCTTGACCTACGCCACCGACCTGTTCGGTGCTGCGAGCGCCTCGCGCATGATGAACCATTGGCTGAGCCTGTTGCGCGCGGCGGTGGCCAACCCTGCATCCGCCTTGCAGGACCTGGCGACGCTGGATGCCACAGAGCGCCAACAGTTGGTCTACCAGTGGAATGCCACCGAGCGCGACTACCCGCAAGGCCAGTGGGTGCATCAGTTGATCGAGGCGCAGGTGTTGGCGCAGCCGCAGGCAACGGCGCTGCGTTTTAATCAGGTGTCACTCAGTTATGCCGAGCTGAACCGCCGCGCCAATCGCTTGGCTCATCGTTTGATCGAGGCGGGCGTCGGTCCTGATGCGCTGGTGGGGCTGGCCGTGGAGCGTTCCATCGAAATGGTCGTCGGCCTGCTCGCGGTGCTCAAGGCCGGTGGCGCGTATGTGCCGCTGGACCCGGAATACCCACGCGAGCGCCTGGCTTACATGTTGGAGGACAGCGGCGTGAAGCTGCTGCTGACCCAGGCTCATCTGCTCGCGCAGCTACCGATTCCACAGGGCTTGGAAACCCTGGTGCTGGGCGAGTCTGGTTTTGATAGCTACAGCGATGTAAACCCTGGCATCGCGCTGCACGGCGAAAACCTCGCCTACGTGATCTACACCTCCGGTTCCACCGGCCAGCCCAAAGGCGCCGGCAACCGTCATTCGGCACTGCTTAACCGCTTGCAATGGATGCAGGAAGCCTACGGCCTGGACGTCAGCGACAGCGTGCTGCAAAAGACGCCGTTCAGCTTTGATGTGTCGGTGTGGGAGTTCTTCTGGCCCCTGATGACCGGCGCGCGCCTGGTCGTCGCAGCGCCTGGGGACCATCGTGATCCGGCCAAGCTGGCCAGTCTGATCAAGGCCGAGCACATCACCACGTTGCACTTTGTGCCCTCGATGCTGCAGGCATTCCTGCATGACCCGGCCGTATCGACCTGTCAGAGCCTGCAACGCATCGTGTGCAGCGGCGAAGCGTTGCCGATGGATGCGCAGCAGCAAGTCTTCGCGAAACTGCCGCAAGCCGGGCTCTATAATTTGTACGGCCCGACCGAAGCCGCCATCGACGTGACCCACTGGACCTGCGTCGATGAAAGCCGTGAGGCCGTGCCAATCGGCCGCCCGATTGCGAACCTGGGCTGCTACATTCTCGACGCCCACTTCGAACCGGTGCCGGTCGGTGTGCTCGGTGAGTTGTACCTGGGTGGCATTGGCCTGGCGCGGGGTTATCACCGTCGTCCGGCGCTGACGGCCGAGCGGTTTATTGCCCATCCCTTTGTCAAAGGCCAGCGCCTGTATCGCACCGGCGACCTGGCGCGTTACCGCGACAATGGCGTGATCGAGTACGCCGGGCGTGTCGACCATCAAGTCAAACTGCGTGGCCTGCGCATCGAGTTGGGCGAAATCGAAGCGCGCCTGCTGGAACACGACGGGGTCCGCGAAGCGGCAGTGCTGGCGCTCGACGGCAAATACCTGGTGGGCTACCTGGTGCTGCAAAACGCCGCTGACGATTGGCGTGATGTGCTGGTGGCTCATCTGGCCGAGCACCTGCCGGACTACATGGTGCCCGCGCAATGGGTGTTGCTGGAGCAGATGCCCCTGAGCCCCAACGGCAAGCTGGATCGCAAGGCGCTGCCCAAACCCGAAACCGCGCAGCATTACGAAGCCCCGCAAAGCGCCCTTGAGCAGCAGATTGCTGCGATCTGGGCCGATGTGCTGGGTATCGAACACGTGGGCTTGAACGACAACTTCTTCGAGCGCGGTGGCGACTCGATCATCTCGATCCAGGTGGTCAGCCGCGCCCGGGCTGCCGGTATTCATTTCACTGCCAAAGCGTTATTCCAGCACCAGACGGTGCGCAGTCTGGCGCGAGTGGCGCAATTGCAGACCGCCCAGGTGATCGACCAAGGCCCGGTGCAGGGTGAGACGCCGATGCTGGCGTTCCAGCAGTTGTTCTTCGACATGCAGCTGCCGGATCGTCATCACTGGAACCAGTCCCTGCTGCTGACGCCGCGCCAGGTGCTTGAGGGCGAGCGCCTGGAAGCCGCCCTACAGGGTTTGGTTGTGCACCATGATGTGCTGCGCTTGAGCTTCAGTCAGCACGCACAGGGCTGGAAGGCCGAGCATGGTGCAGCTGTTACGCAGGTGCTGTGGCAAGCCTCGGTGAAGGATGCCGACGAGTTGACTGAACTGTGCGAAACAGCCCAACGCAGCCTCGACCTGCAACAGGGGCCGTTGCTGCGTGCGGTGCTCGCCGACCTGGCTGACGGTTCCCAGCGTCTGTTGTTGGTCATGCACCACTTGGTGGTGGACGGAGTGTCCTGGCGGGTGTTCCTTGAAGACCTGCAAGCCTTGTATCGCCAGCAAAACCTGCCAGCCAAAACCTCGTCGTTCAAGGCCTGGGCCGAGCGGCTGCAAGCCCACGCCCGCAGCGCTGCGATTGCGTCCGAGAAAGACTTCTGGCTGCAACAGCTTGAAGGCGCGGCCACCGACTTGCCCTGCCGTGACCCGCACGGTGCGCGTCCCGGCCGACTGGCCCAAACCGTGGTCAGCCAACTGGATGCCGAGCGCACCCGGCAACTGTTGCAACAGGCACCGATGGCCTACCGCACACAGATCAACGACCTGCTGCTCACTGCCCTGACGCGGGTGGTGTGTCAGTGGACCGGGCATGCAAGCAGCCTGATCCAGCTGGAAGGCCATGGTCGCGAGGACCTGTTTGATGACATCGACCTGACGCGCACGCTGGGTTGGTTCACCAGCCTGTTTCCCGTCCGCCTGACACCGGCCGAAACGCTTGCGTCCTCAATCAAGCAGATCAAGGAGCAACTGCGTGCCGTGCCGGATAAAGGCCTGGGGTTCGGCGCTTTGCGTTACCTCAGTGATGCCGCCACGCGTGAGGCGTTCAGTGCCTTGCCGGTGCCGCGTATCACCTTCAACTACCTGGGGCAGGTCGACGGCAGCTTTGACCAGTCGGACGCGTTGTTCGCTCCAGCGACCGAAAGCGCGGGGGCCGAGCAAAGCCCGGATGCGCCGCTGGGCAACTGGTTGACGCTCAACGGTCAGGTGTACGGCGGTGAGTTGCAGCTGAGCTGGACCTTCAGCCCGTTGATGTTCGACCCCGCTGTGATCGAAACGCTGAGCGCGGCCTATACCCGCGAACTCAACGCACTGGTAGAGCATTGCTGCACCCCCGGCAACAGCGGCGTGACCGCTTCCGATTTCCCGTTATCGCGCTTGAACCAGGCGCAGCTTGAATCGTTACCGCTGGCCTTCGATGCCATCGAAGACATCTACACCTTGTCGCCCATGCAGCAGGGCATGTTGTTCCACACGCTGTATGAGCAGGCGGCAGGTGATTACATCAACCAGATCCGCGTGACGGTCGAGGGCTTGGACGTGGCGCGTTTCCAGCAGGCCTGGGACGCCACCGTGCAGGCCCATGACGTGCTGCGCAGCGGGTTCTTCTGGGAGGGGCAGTTGGCGTGGCCGTGCCAAGTGGTGTACCGCGAGGCTCGGTTGCCAATCCAGGCGCTGGACTGGCGTGCCATGCCGGAGCGCGAGCTGGAATTGCACAGCTTGCAGCAAGCCCAGCGCCGCCAAGGGTTTGAGCTGAACAAGGCACCGCTGGTGCGCCTTGTGCTGGTGCGCACCGATGAGCAGCGCCATGAATTGATCTACACCAACCACCACATCCTGATGGACGGCTGGAGCAATTCGCGGCTGTTCGGTGAAGTGCTGCAACGCTATGCCGGCGTTGCGGTGCCTGAGGCGGCCGGGCGTTATCGCGATTACATCGGCTGGCTGCAGCAGCGTGACGCTGATGCGACCGAAACCTTCTGGCGCGAGCAGTTGAGCGCGCTGCAAACCCCAACCCGCCTGGGCAGCAGCCAACCGACGGCGGTGCACGGGCATGGCGAGCATTACCTCGATTTCGACCGCACATTGACCGCGCGTCTTGAGGCGTTTGCCCGTGGCAACAAGGTCACGCTCAATACACTGATCCAGGCGGCGTGGCTGATCCTGTTGCAGCGACACAGCGGGCAGTCAGTGGTGGCCTTCGGCGCCACCGTGTCCGGGCGGCCAGCGGATCTGGCGGGCGTGGAGCAGCAAATCGGTCTGTTCATCAACACCTTGCCGGTGATCTGCGCGGTGGATGGGCAGCGATCGGTGGTGGACTGGTTGCAAGCAGTGCAGGCGCAGAACCTGGTCTTGCGTGAGCATGAACACACCGGCCTGTACGACATTCAGCGCTGGGCCGGGCAGGGCGGTGAAGCCTTGTTCGACAACATCCTGGTGTTCGAAAACTACCCGGTGTCCAAGGCCCTGGAGCAAAGCGGCGGCAGCGGCATTCGCTTTGGCACGCCTCACGCCCACGAGCAAACTAACTTCCCGCTGACGGTGCTGGTGGACCTGGGCGAAACCCTGTCGGTGCAGTTCAGCTTTGCCCGCGCGCACTTCAACGAAGATACCGTGCAAGGTTACGGCCGCCACCTGGTCAACCTGCTGCAGGCCATGCTTGAGGAGGGGCAACAACGCCTGGGTGATCTGGCGATGATGGACGTGGCTGAGCGTCAGCAAGTGGTGCAGGATTGGAACGCTACCTCTCGCGATTACCCGTTGCAGCAAACAGTCCACCAACTGATTGAAGCGCAGGCTGCGCGTACGCCGCACGCACCAGCACTGGTGTTTGCCGAGCAGCGCTTGAGCTACGCCGAGTTGAACCGGTGCGCCAACCGCCTGGCTCATCGCCTGATGCAGGCCGGTGTGGGGCCGGACGTGCTGGTGGGCCTGGCCGTGGAGCGCTCCGTCGAAATGGTCGTCGGCCTGCTCGCGGTGCTCAAGGCCGGTGGAGCCTATGTGCCGCTGGACCCGGAATATCCGCGTGAGCGCCTGGCCTACATGCTCGAAGACAGCGGCGTGAAGCTGCTGCTGACCCAGGCGCACCTGCTGGATCAATTACCGATTCCACACGGCTTGGAAACCTTGGTGCTGGGCGAGTCCGGTTTTGACAACTACAGCGAAGCGAACCCAGGCATCCTGCTGGACGGCGAAAACCTGGCCTACGTGATCTACACCTCCGGCTCCACCGGCCAGCCCAAAGGCGCCGGCAACCGCCATTCGGCCCTGACCAACCGCCTGCAATGGATGCAGGAAGCCTACGCTCTGGACGTCAGCGACACGGTGCTGCAAAAGACCCCGTTCAGCTTCGACGTGTCGGTATGGGAATTTTTCTGGCCACTGATGACCGGTGCGCGGCTGGTGGTTGCGCAGCCTGGGGACCACCGTGATCCGGCCAAGCTGGTCAGCCTGATCAACGCCGAGCAAATCACCACGCTGCACTTTGTGCCGTCGATGTTGCAGGCGTTCCTGCAAGACCCGAGCGTTGCGACGTGCCACACCTTGCACCGTATTGTGTGCAGCGGCGAGGCGCTGCCCGTTGACGCGCAACAACAGGTTTTTGCCAAGCTGCCTCAGGCCGGGCTCTACAACCTGTACGGCCCAACCGAGGCTGCCATTGATGTGACCCACTGGACCTGCATCGATGAAGGTCGTGATGCGGTGCCGATTGGCCGTCCGATCGCCAACCTGGGTTGCTACATCCTCGATAGCCAATTCGAGCCAGCCCCCGTTGGCGTGTTGGGCGAGCTGTACCTGGGCGGCGTTGGCCTGGCGCGTGGTTATCACCGTCGTGCGGCGTTGACGGCCGAGCGCTTTATTGCCCACCCCTTTATCAAAGGCGAACGCCTGTACCGCACCGGCGACCTGGCGCGTTATCGCGACGACGGTGTGATCGAGTACGCCGGGCGTATCGACCATCAAATCAAGCTGCGTGGCCTGCGCATCGAGTTGGGCGAAATCGAAGCGCGCCTGCTGGAGCATGACTGGGTCCGCGAAACGGCGGTGCTGGCGGTCGACGGCAAATACCTGGTGGGCTACTTGGTGCTGCAAAACGCCGGTGACGATTGGCGGGACGTGTTGAGCGCGCATCTGGCCCTGCACCTGCCGGACTACATGGTGCCCGCGCAATGGATGTTGCTGGAGCAGATGCCCCTGAGCCCCAATGGCAAGCTCGACCGCAAGGCGCTGCCCAAGGCGGATGCCAACTTGCAGGCGCGCGAATACGTAGCTCCGTGCAGTGAACTGGAACAACAGATCGCCGCGATATGGGCCGAGGTGCTGGAGGTACAGCGGGTCGGCCTGCATGACAACTTCTTCGAGCTGGGCGGGCATTCCCTGCTGGCCACCCAGGTGGTGGTGCGCCTGCGCGAGCAGTTGCACGCCGAATTCGACGTCAAATCGATCTTCACCACCCCGACCCTGGCGGATTTCAGCGCCTACGTGGCAGCCCAACACACAAATAATTCGCCGGTGCAGGACGCATTGGCTAAATCCTTGGAGGCCCTCAAACGTCTATCAGCAGAAGATTTGGATAAATTGATTTCCTGAGGGGCGTGGCGTGCAAGCATTAATCGAGTCGGTAGGGTCACTTTCGGCGCAACAAAAGAAAGCGTTGGCGGTAATGCTCAAGCAGCAAGGCATCAACCTGTTTGAGATTGCCCCGGTTTTCAAGCGTCAGGAAGGCGAGCCGCTGCGACTCTCTTATGCCCAGGAGCGGCAGTGGTTTTTGTGGCAGCTGGAGCCGCAGAGCCCTGCCTACCATTTGCCGCGAGCGTTGCGCTTGAAAGGCCAACTGGATCGGGCGGCCTTGCAGCGCAGCTTCGATGCCTTGGTTGCCCGCCATGAAAGCCTGCGTACCCATCTGCAGCAGGACGTCGACGGGGTGTTGCAGGTGGTCCGCCCGCACCAGCAGGTTGAGGTTGCTTATGAAACGGGCGATGCCTCGCAACTTGAGGCCTGGGTGCAAGCGCAAATTGCCCATCCTTTCGACCTGGAGCAAGGCCTCTTGCTGCGGGTCAAGGTCTTGCAACTGGCACCGGATGAGCATGTGCTGGTACTGGTGTTGCACCACATCGTGTCTGATGGCTGGTCGATGCAGGTGATGGTCGATGAGCTGGTGCAGATGTATGTCGCCTACAGCCAGGGCAAAGACGTGCAACTGCCCGCGTTGCCGATTCAATACCCGGACTATGCGCTGTGGCAGCGCAGTTGGATGGAGGCTGGCGAGAAAGAGCGCCAGCTGGGTTACTGGCGTGAGCGGTTGGGCGGTGAGCAACCAGTGCTGGAGTTGCCGTTGGACCACCCACGGCCGGCGGTTCAGAGCTACCGTGGCGCACGCCTGGATATCAGCGTGGAGGCAGCGCTGGTCAATGGTCTCAAGGCATTGGCGCAGCGTGAGGGCGTGACCTTGTTCATGCTGTTACTGGCGTCGTTCCAGACGCTGTTGTATCGCTACAGCGGCCAGTCGGATATCCGCGTCGGCGTGCCGATTGCCAACCGCAATCGCGCAGAAACTGAGCGTCTGATCGGGTTTTTCGTCAACACCCAGGTGCTGAAAGCGGATATCGACGGGCAAATGACTTTCAGCCAGGTGTTGGCGCAGGTCAAGCAGCGCGCCCTGGAAGCGCAGAGTCATCAGGACTTGCCATTTGAACAGTTGGTCGAGGCCTTGCAGCCCGAACGCAGCCTGAGCCATAACCCGTTGTTCCAGGTGATGTTCAACCACCAGACCGAAGGCCATAAAACGCGTGCTGCGCAGCAATTGCCAGGCTTGGCGTTGGAGGCTTTGGAGTGGGGTGATCAGAGCGCGCAGTTTGACCTCAGCCTGGACACTCAGGAGTCACCCGAAGGCCTGGCGGCTTCGTTGACCTATGCCACCGACCTGTTCAACGCGGCCACCGTTGAGCGCATGGCGCAGCATTGGCAGGCACTGTTACGGGCGGTCGTCGCGCGCGCGGGAAATCGCGTCGCGCAACTGGCGATGTTGACCAAGGATGAGCAGCGCCGCGTGTTGCACGATTGGAATCACGCTGCTGCCGCGTTCGTAGAGTCGACGGGCGTGCAGAGCCTGTTTGAGGTGCAGGCGCGGCAACGGCCGGAGGCTATCGCCCTGTGCCTGGGTGAGCAAACCATCAGCTATGCCGAGCTGAACCGGCAAGCCAACCGCCTGGCCCATTATCTGATCGACCAAGGCGTCGGCGCCGAAGTGATGGTGGGCGTGGCGGTGGAGCGCTCGTTTGCGATGGTGGTTAGCCTGCTGGCGGTACTCAAGGCCGGTGGTGCGTATGTGCCGTTGGACCCGCAATACCCGCGCGAGCGCCTGTTGCACATGCTTGAAGACAGCGCTGTGCGCCTGGTGGTGTGTCAATCGTCAGTGCCGTTGCCGCTGCCGGAACACATTGAGCGGCTGGATCTCGATCGCCTCGATGGCGACCTGCAAGGCCGCTTTGAGCACAACCCCCAGGTCCAGGTCGATCCGCAGAACCTGGCTTACGTGATCTACACCTCCGGTTCCACCGGCAAGCCCAAGGGCGTGGCGATCAATCACGCGGCACTCACTGAATTCTCCAGTATCGCCGCCGGTTATTCGCAGTTGACCCAGGCAGATCGCGTGCTGCAGTTTGCGACCCTGAACTTCGATGGGTTTGTCGAGCAGTTGTACCCGGCGCTGACCCACGGTGCCACGGTGATTCTGCGCGGCCCCGAGTTATGGGACAGCGCGCGGCTGTATGAGGAAATCATCACCCAGGGCATTACCCTGGCCGACCTGCCAACCGCCTACTGGAACCTGTTCCTGCTCGATTGCCTGGCCACCGGGCCGCGCGCTTACGGCGCGCTTCGCCAGGTGCATATCGGTGGTGAAGCCATGCCGCTGGAGGGACCGGCGCAATGGTTAAAAGCCGGCCTGGGCCATGTACGATTGCTCAATACCTATGGCCCGACTGAAGCGACGGTGGTGTCGAGTGTGCTGGACTGCACATCCGCCAATGAAATCATCGGCGCCACGGCCAGCCCGATTGGCCGCGCGTTGCCAGGTCGTGCCCTGTACGTGCTGGACCGCGACCTGAACCTGGCGCCGTTGGGCGCAGTGGGCGAACTTTACATCGCCAGCCACCGTGGCTTGGCACGCGCCTATTTGAACCGCGCACTGCTCACGGCTGAACGCTTTGTGCCGGACCCGTTCGGTGACACCGGCGAGCGCCTCTACCGCACCGGCGACCTGGCGCGCTGCCGCGCCGACGGCGTCATTGAGTATGTGGGGCGGGTCGACCACCAAGTTAAAATCCGTGGTTTGCGTATCGAACTGGGCGAAATCGAAGCGCTGTTGCTGGCCCAGCCGGGTGTGCGCGAAACCTTGGTGCTGGCGGCCGACAATCAACTGGTGGCCTACCTGGTCGCCGAGCAGCAAGACGCCGAAGCGCTCAAGGCCGCGCTGCGTGAACAGCTGCCGGACTACATGGTGCCGGCCCACTTGGTCTTCCTTGATCGCATGCCGTTGAACCCGAACGGCAAGCTGGACCGTCAGGCACTGCCCAAACCTGATGCCTGCCAATCGCTGCAGGCCTGGGTCGCGCCGGTGACTGAGCTGGAACAGCAAGTTGCTGCTGTATGGGCTCAAATCCTTGGTGCTGAACGGGTAGGGCTGACGGATCACTTCTTTGAAATGGGTGGCCATTCGCTGTTGGCGATGCAGGTGGTCTCACGCCTGCGCCATGCATTGGGCCGTGAAGTGCCACTCAAGCTGGTATTCGAACAACCGCGCCTCGAAGGCTTTGCCGCCGCCTTGCACGCATCGGAGGCGGTGGTGGGCGAACAGGCGCCGGCACTGGTTGCGGTCGGACGCGATCAACCGTTCCCGCTGTCCTATGCCCAGGAGCGCCAGTGGTTCCTTTGGCAGCTGGACCCCGGCAGTGCCGCTTACCATATCCCCAGTACCTTGCGCCTCAAGGGGCAGTTGGATACCTCCGCGTTGCAGCGCAGTTTCGATGTGTTGGTCGCCCGCCATGAAAGCCTGCGCACGTACATCGAACCGCAACCGGACGCTGCACGGCAGGTTATTCGCGCGCAGATGGCGTTACCCATCCCGTGCGTTGACGTGCAAGAACCCGACGTGCAGGCGCACGTTGAAGCCGAAATCGCGCGGCCGTTCGACTTGCAAGCAGGGCCGTTGCTGCGTGTGACGTTGCTGCGCGTGGCAGCGGACGAGCATGTACTGGTGCTGGTGCAACATCACATCGTCTGCGACGGTTGGTCGATGCAGGTGATGATCGACGAGCTGGTGCAGCTCTACCAGGCGTTCAGCCAGGGCCAGTTGTTGCAATTGCCGGTGATGCCGATCCAGTACGCCGACTTTGCCGTATGGCAGCGTACTTGGATGGAAGCCGGTGAGAAGGCGCGCCAACTGGCCTACTGGCGCGAACTGTTGGGTGGCGAGCAACCGGTGCTGGAGTTGCCGTTCGACCACCAACGCCCCGCGCAGCAGAGCCATCGCGGTGCGCGTCTGGATGTGCCATTGCCCGTCAGCCTGGCCGAGAGCCTTAAAGCTCTAGCTCAGGCCCAGGGCGTGACGATGTTTATGCTATTGCTGGCCTCGTTCCAGACGTTGCTGCACCGCTACAGCGGCCAACAGGACATTCGCGTCGGTGTGCCGATTGCCAACCGTAATCGGGTCGAGACCGAGCGCCTGATTGGCTTCTTCGTCAACACCCAGGTGCTCAAGGCCGACCTCGACGGGCACCTTACGGTTGCCGAGCTGCTGGCCCAGGTCAAACAGCGTGCCCTGGATGCCCAGGCCCATCAGGACCTGCCGTTCGAGCAACTGGTGGAAGCCTTGCAGCCGGAGCGCAGCCTGAGCCTCAACCCGTTATTCCAGGTGATGTTCAACTATCAGAGCGAAGGGCGGCTGGGCGCCCCGTCGCAGACGCTGTCGAATTTGCACATTGAAGGCCTGGAGTGGGAGCGCCGTACCGCGCACTTCGACCTCGACCTGGATGTGCATGAAAGCGCAGAAGGCCTGTGGGCCTCGTTGGGCTACGCCACCGATTTGTTCGAGCCTGCGACCATCGAGCGCATGGCGCGCCATTGGCAGAACCTGTTGCAGGCGATGGTTGCTGACCAGCAGCAAACCGTTGCCCAACTGAAGCTGCTGGACTATGACGAGCAGCAGCACATTCTGCAGCTGTGGAATCGCACTGACTCGGGCTTCTCGGCGCAGCGTTTGGTGCATGAATTGGTCGCTGATCGTGCACGGGAAAACCCGGATGCCGTGGCGGTTAAATTCGATGCGCAGACCCTGACGTACGGCGAATTGGACCGCCAAGCCAATCGCCTGGCTCACGCGCTGATCACCCGTGGTGTCGGCCCGGAAGTGCGCGTGGCGATTGCCATGCCGCGCAGTGCCGAAATCATGGTGGCGTTCCTCGCCGTGCTCAAAGCCGGTGGCGTCTACGTGCCGCTGGACATTGAATACCCGCGTGATCGCCTGCTGTACATGATGCAAGACAGTCGCGCCAAACTGCTGCTGACCCACACCAGTGCCTTGCAGCAACTGCCAATCGCCGATGGCCTGGCTACCTTGGCCATTGACCGAACAGAGGAGTGGAGCGGTTACAGCGACACCGCGCCGCAAGTCGACCTGGACGGCGACAACCTCGCCTATGTGATTTACACCTCCGGCTCCACCGGCATGCCGAAGGGCGTCGCCGTTTCCCACGGCCCGTTGGTGGCGCACATCATCGCCACCGGCGAGCGCTACGAAACCAGCCCGGCCGATTGCGAACTGCACTTTATGTCCTTCGCCTTCGACGGTTCCCACGAAGGCTGGATGCACCCGCTGATCAATGGCGCCAGCGTCTTGATCCGCGATGACAGCCTGTGGCTGCCGGAATACACCTACGCACAAATGCACCGTCACAACGTAACGATGGCCGTGTTCCCGCCGGTGTACCTGCAACAGTTGGCTGAGCATGCCGAACGCGACGGTAACCCACCGGCGGTACGCGTTTACTGTTTTGGCGGCGATGCCGTCGCTCAAGCCAGTTACGACCTGGCATGGCGCGCGCTGAAACCGACTTACCTGTTCAACGGCTATGGCCCGACCGAAACCGTGGTCACGCCACTGCTATGGAAAGCCCGTCGAGGCGACCCATGCGGTGCCGTTTACGCACCCATCGGCACACTGCTGGGCAACCGCAGCGGCTATGTGCTGGATGCACAACTCAACCTGCAACCGATCGGCGTGGCCGGCGAGTTGTACCTGGGCGGAGAGGGCGTGGCCCGTGGTTATCTGGAGCGCCCGGCCCTCACCGCCGAGCGTTTTGTACCCGACCCATTCGGCAAGCCCGGCAGTCGTGTGTATCGCAGCGGCGACCTGACCCGTGGCCGTGCGGATGGCGTGGTGGATTACCTCGGCCGTGTCGACCATCAAGTAAAAATTCGCGGCTTCCGTATCGAACTGGGCGAGATCGAAGCGCGCTTGCGCGAACAGGACAGCGTCGGTGAAACCGTGGTTGTGGCCCAGGAAAGCCCGAGTGGTAAGCAACTGGTGGCGTATGTCGTAGCGGCAATCGCCCACGTCAACGAAACCGAGTTCCGCGAAGCCCTGCGCCGCGCTCTGAACACCTGCCTGCCGGACTACATGGTGCCGGCGCATTTCATGTTCCTGGCGCAAATGCCGTTGACCCCCAACGGCAAACTTGACCGCAAGGGGCTGCCGCCGCCGGATACGGCGCAGTCGCAGGGTGTGTGGGTTGAACCGGTCACGCCGTTGCAGCAGCAGGTGGCAGCGATCTGGGCGCAGGTGCTGGGGGCCGAGCGTATTGGCCTGACTGACCACTTCTTCGAGCTGGGCGGGCACTCGTTGCTGGCCATGCAGGTGATCTCTCGCGTGCGGCAACTGCTTGAGCGCGAAGTGTCACTGCGCACCTTGTTTGAACAGCCGCAACTGCAAGGGTTTGTGCTGGCGCTGCAGGCCGCTGATCGTGACCTGGCGCCGACGATGGTGGCGGTCGGGCGCGATCAGCCGTTAGTGCTGTCCTTTGCTCAGGAGCGCCAGTGGTTTCTTTGGCAACTGGACCCCCACAGCGCTGCCTACCATATTCCGAGCATTTTGCGCCTGAGCGGTCAGCTGGATCAGCAGGCTTTGCAGAGCAGCTTTGACGCACTGGTCGCACGGCATGAGAGCTTGCGTACCCGTATCAATCAGCAGGATGAGCGCGTGGTGCAAGTGATTCGCCCGGCCGAGCCGGTGCTGATTGCGCGGGTAGATGCCCTTGAAGCCACGCTACAGCAACAGGTGGAAGCCGAAATTGCGCGGCCTTTCGACCTGCAACAAGGGCCACTGCTGCGCGTCACGCTGATGCGCCTGGCGCAGGACCTGCATGTGCTGGTGCTGGTGCAGCACCATATCGTCTCCGATGGTTGGTCGATGCAGGTGGTGGTCGATGAGCTGGTGCAGCTGTACGGCGCTTACCGCCAGGGTGAGGTGGCGCAGTTACCGGCGTTGGCGTTGCAGTATGCCGATTACGCGCACTGGCAGCGCCAGTGGATGGCGGCCGGGGAGCGCGAGCGCCAATTGACGTATTGGCGCGCGCTGCTGGGGGGCGAACAGCCGGTCTTGGAGCTGCCGACTGCGCGTGCGCGTCCGGCGGTGCAAAGTTATCGTGGCGCGAGCCTGGACGTCGAGTTGCCGGCGCAATTGGCCGCTGGGCTCAACGCCTTGGCCCAGCGCGAAGGTGTGACGGTGTTCATGCTGTTGCTGGCGTCATTCCAGGGCCTTTTGTATCGCTACAGCGGCCAGCGCGACATCCGCGTCGGGGTGCCGATCGCCAACCGCAACCGTGTCGAAGTCGAACGTCTAGTGGGTTTTTTCGTCAACACCCAAGTGCTCAAGGCCGAATTCGACGAGCAACTCACCGTTCGCCAGTTGCTGCAGCAGGTCAAGCGCCGCAGCCTGGATGCCCAGAGCCACCAGGACCTGCCGTTCGAGCAATTGGTCGAAGCGTTGCAGCCGGAGCGCAGCCTGAGCCATAACCCCTTGTTCCAAGTGTTGTTCAACCACCAGAACGATGCAGGCCTGGCCACCCAGGGCCGACACTTGCCTGACTTGCGTGTGGAAGGCTTGGACTGGGGCAGCCAGACCGCGCAGTTCGACCTGAGCCTGGACACCCAGGCATCGGCGGATGGCATTTGGGCCACACTCACCTATGCGACTGACTTGTTCGAGCCGGCGATGCTCCAGCGCATGCTTGGTCACTGGCAGAATATCTTGCAAGGCATGCTCGACGACCCGCAGCAGCGCGTCAGCCAACTGCCGATGCTGGACCGCACTGAGCAACGGGTGGCGCTGCAAGACTGGAACGCGACCGAGCAGGGCTACACGCAGCAGCCCGTTCACCAGTTGATCGAAGCGCAAGCCCAGCGTACCCCGCATGCGCAGGCGTTGGTCTTTGCCGAACAGCGCCTGACCTATGCTGAGCTCAACCGCCGCGCCAACCGTCTGGCCCATTGTCTGATGGCGGCGGGTGTCGGCCCGGATGTGTTGGTGGGGGTCGCCGTCGAGCGTTCGATTGAAATGGTCGTCGGCCTGCTGGCGGTGCTCAAGGCCGGTGGCGCTTATGTGCCGCTCGATCCTGAATACCCGCGCGAGCGCCTGGCCTACATGCTGCAAGACAGTGGCGTGAAGCTGCTGCTGACCCAGGCGCATTTGCTCGAGCAACTGCCGATTTCCCCAGGGTTGGAATGCCTGGTAGTGGGAGAGTCCGGGTTCGAGGGTTACAGCGATACGAACCCTGGCATAGCACTGTCTGGCGAAAACCTGGCTTACATGATTTACACCTCCGGTTCCACCGGCCAGCCCAAAGGCGCAGGTAACCGGCACTTGGCGCTGACCAACCGCTTGTGCTGGATGCAGCAAGCCTACGCGTTGAGTGCCAGTGACACGGTCTTGCAAAAGACCCCGTTCAGCTTCGATGTCTCGGTGTGGGAGTTTTTCTGGCCGCTGATGACGGGCGCAAGCCTGGTGGTCGCCGCCCCCGGTGATCATCGCGACCCCGCCAGGCTGGTGGCGCTGATTAACGCCGAACGCGTTACCACGCTGCACTTTGTGCCGTCGATGCTGCAGGCGTTCCTGCAAGACACCACGGTGGGCACCTGCCAGACCTTGCAGCGCATCGTGTGCAGCGGCGAAGCGCTGCCGGTGGATGCGCAGCAGCAGGTATTCACCAAGCTGCCGCAGGCTGCCTTGTATAACCTGTATGGCCCAACTGAAGCGGCTATCGACGTGACCCATTGGGTTTGCGTTGACGAAGGGCGTGACACGGTGCCCATTGGCCAACCCATCGCCAACTTGCGGACCTACGTGCTGGATGCGGATCTGCAGGCGGTTGCCGTGGGCGTGGCGGGCGAATTGTACTTAGGCGGCATCGGGCTGGCGCGCGGCTATCATCGGCGCCCGGGGCTCACGGCCGAACGGTTTATCGCTTCACCTTTCAAGTCGGGAGAGCGTCTGTACCGCACCGGCGACCGCGTCTGCCAGCGCGCCGACGGGGTTATCGAATACCTGGGGCGCCTGGATCATCAGGTTAAGCTGCGCGGCCTGCGTATCGAGTTGGGCGAGATTGAAGCGCGCATCCTCGAACATCCACAGGTGCAAGAGGCCTCGGTGCAGGTTATCGACGGCCAGCAGCTTGTGGGCTATCTGGTATTGCAGGCCCCGAGCGAGCACTGGCGCGCGTCTCTCAGCGCGTATCTCCTGGCGCATCTGCCTGACTACATGGTGCCGGCGCAGTGGGTGCTGCTGGCGCAGATGCCTCTAAGCCCCAATGGCAAGCTGGATCGCAAGGCATTGCCAAGGCCCGGTGCGGATCAACGGGAGCGTGCCTATCAGGCGCCGCAGAGCCCATTGGAACAGCGCCTCGCGATTATCTGGAGCGAGGTCCTGGGCGTCGAACAAGTGGGCTTGAATGACAACTTCTTTGAGCTGGGCGGGCACTCGCTGCTGGTGCTGATGCTCAAGGAGCGCATCCGCAAGGCTACCGGGACATTGCTGTCAGTCAGCCAATTAATGCTCAACCCGACGGTGGCGGGGCAGGTGGCGTGCCTGGGCGGCGACACCCGCCACTCGTTGATCGTCAAACTCAACAGTCAGACCCAAGGCACGCCACTGTTCCTGTTCCACCCCAGCTACGGTTCGGTGCATTGCTACAAGGCCATCGGCCTGGCGCTGCGTGAGCAGCGGCCGGTGCTTGGCGTGATCAGCCGGGCACTGGTCGATGAGGGCAGTGAAGTACCCACCTGGCAGGCCATGGTGGAGGACTACACCGCACAGCTGCTCGAGGCCGTGCCGCAAGGCCCGTATCGCTTGGCCGGCTGGTCCCTGGGCGGCAACTTGGCCATGGAAGTCGCTTACGCGCTGGAGCAGGCTGGGCGGGTGGTGGAGCTTGTCGGTTGGATCGACGCATCGCCGCCGTATTGGCTCAGGGCCTACTGGGACACGGCGGTGGTGGCGGATGACAGTGAGTTGCCGGTCAATCAACGTCGTGTGGAGCTGTTACAGGTCATGTTCCCGGACTCCAGCCAGTCGATCCAGGTTGCCTGGTTGCAAAGCCAGACGGTTGCTGGTGAAGAGGCGCAGCAATGGCAGGCCTTCAGCGCCTGGGCCGAAGGTGCGCTGGGTGAGACCTTTCTGGAGATCAAGAACTCCTTGCTTGATGGGGATGAAGCGCAGATCTCCTGGGCGCTGGATCGCGCCCTGGGCCAGCGCCTCAAGGATGCCGACTTCAAGCCGATCAACGCGCCGATCAGTTGCTGGTGGGCCGCCGCGAGTCGGGCTGGCCAGCATCGTCAGTTGATAGAAGCAAGCATGGAGCAGGTCATGGGCTGGCCGTGCATTGAGCAGTCAGTGTTGATCGACTCTACCCATGATCGAATCATCGATAACCCCGCGTTCGTGCAGAGCTTTGCCGATGCAATGAAGTAACACCCTGTGTAAAAGCAACGCCCCTGGACAGGTGCCCAGGGGCGTTTTTTTATGCGGGTTATTCAGCACAGGGCCTTTTCAGCGGGCAATAAAAAACCCCTGGTCATCCGCGATGACCAGGGGTTTTGTGCTAGATCAGAAGTTCCAGCGGGTGCTGAGCATCACGTTACGCGGGTCACCGTAGTAGGCCGAGTTGTAGAAGCCGATGTTGGTGTAGTACTTCTTGTCGAAGATGTTGTTGACGTTAAGGGTCGCCGAGACATTCTTGGTCACCTGGTAGCGGGCCATCGCGTCCACTACCCAGAGCGGGTCCTGGGAGAAGTTTTCCGTAGTGCCTTTGGCGTAGTTGTTCAGCAGTTTCCAGCCGGTACCCTGCCAGCGCACGCCGGTGCCCAAGGTCAGCTTGTCCAGTGGGCCGGTCAGTTTGTAGCTGGTGTAGAGATTGACCTGATCTTCCGGTTCCCAGGTGGAGAGCTTCTGGCCTTGTTTGTCGCGCATGATCTTGTGGGTATAACCCGCTTGCAACTGCCAGCCCGGCGCCAGTTCGCCAGAGATTTCCGCCTCGTAGCCTTTGGTCTTAGCTTCGGTGCCCAGAGATGCGTAATCCAACCCTGGGTGGCTGTTGGGGATATAGGCGACGTCGTCGACTGCGCGGTTTTTCTCGTGGACTTCGAAGTACGCCAGGCTCGAATTCAGGCGGCCATCGAAGAACTCACCTTTGATGCCGATCTCGTAGTTCTTGCCTTCATCCGGTTCGAGCGGCTTGTCGTTGCGGTCGCGGTAGTCGTCTTGCGGCAGGTAGATCTCGGTGAAGCTGGCGTAGGCCGAGAAGTTGTCGTTGAGGTCATAGGTGAGGCCGGCGTAAGGCACGACCTTGCCGGTGTCCTTGACCTGGCTGGTGCCGCTGACTTCGTAGTTGTTGACCCGGGTGCCGAGGATCAGGTGCAGGTCATCTGCCAGGCTGAAGCGCCCGGTGATGTAGCCGGCGCTCTGGCGGGTCAGCTCGTCGTTCTTTTTGGTCCGGGGGCCACGGTCCGGCTTGGGGGCGTCGCCGTCCCAATTGAAGTAGTCGTGGCTGTTGTTGTAGTTGGTGGCGTTGGTGTAGTCGTTGCCCAGCCAGCGCGAGCGTGAGACCGAGGTGCCGACGACCAGCTCATGCTCACGCCCGAACAGGCTGAATGGGCCGGTGGCATACAAGTCGCCGGTGTCACTGGTGGTTTCACCGATGTAGGTACGGGTCAGCAGCGAGGCTTTGCCGGTGACCGCGTCTGGCGACAGCAGGGCCGACAGCGGCGCTTTATAACCGTTGATCTGGTGGTTGTACTGCGCCTTGCCGACCCAGCCGTTGTCGAACGTGTGTTCCAGGGTCGCGAAGGCTGTGCGCGTGTACTGCTTCCACTTGCTGTACTTGGCGCCGTTGTTGAAGGAGCGCGGCGTGCTGATGCGGTTACCGGCCGAGTCAAACAACGAGGCCGCACCGGACCAACTGGAACCCTGTGGGTTGCTGTCCTGATAGTCACCGCCAATGGTCAGCAGCGTATCCGGCGCCAGGTCGAATTCGAGGATGCCGTAGTAGACGTTGGTCTGGCGCTGATAGTGATCGAGGAACGTGTGTTTGTCCTGGTAGGCCGCGACAGCACGGCCGCGCACATTGCCGGACTCGGTCAACGGGCCGCTGATATCGATTTCCGAGCGATAGTTGTCCCAGGACCCCGCGCCCAAGTCGACATAGCCTTTGAATTCCGATGTGGGTTTTTTACGCACCATGTTGATGGTGCCGCCCGGGCCACCGGCACCGGTAAGCAGGCCGGTGGCGCCCTTGAGGATTTCGACGCGGTCGTAGATCACGGTGTCGGTCAGGGTGTGGCCCGAGGAGTACTGGGCATCCTGCAGAATCGGAATGCCGTCGTACTGGAAGTTCTGGATGGCAAAGCCACGGGAGAAGTAACTGGTGCGCTCGCTGTCATAGGTCGCGACCGTAATGCCCGGCGTGTGGCGCATGACGTCGTCGATGGACTTGAGGTTGAAGTCATCCATGGCCTGTCGGGTCACCACGGAGATCGACTGCGGCGTCTCGCGTGGGCTCAATACCATGCGGGTCGCGGTGGCAATGGTGCCGGGTGTGTAGGAGCCGGAACCTTCAGTGATGGTCCCCAGCTGGTTGGCCGTCACCTGGGTCGCGCCCAGCTCCAGTGCCGACGTTCTAGCTGCACTGATGGTAAACGAGTTGCCTTGCAGGTCGTAACTGATACCCGTGTCGGTCAGCAAGGTGGTCATGGCCTGGCTGGGTTGTAACTTGCCCTTTATCGGGTGGCTGCGTTTGCCTTCTACATCGGTCGGGCTGTACAGCACCTGCAAATTGGTCTGGCGGCCGAATTCCTGAAGCGCGCTCCCCAGCGGCTGTGCAGGCA
Organism: Pseudomonas sp. D47; assembly: GCF_045447305.1. NCBI lineage: Bacteria > Pseudomonadati > Pseudomonadota > Gammaproteobacteria > Pseudomonadales > Pseudomonadaceae > Pseudomonas > Pseudomonas sp. D47. Next base: position 57,471 of record NZ_JBJGXU010000014.1, read on the forward strand.
CGTTCAATTCGATTTCCTGAGCCTGCACATAACCCGCCACCGGCAACGCCATTGCAAAGGCAAGGCTGCTGGGCAGGATAGGGATGTTCAAGAGGCGGCGCATGGAGAGTGCCTTGCTCAAGGGACTCAGACCGAACGTTGCTGGCATGGATGCATTCTCTTCTAGGTGTTAAGTGGGCAGTTCTTAGTGTTTATTGAGGTCAATTCTCATTACCACTAGTGAGACGTTCCTATCCGAAGAAACCGGAAAAGAAATTTCATGCCGGCTCCATCTCGTGCACGACTTTGCCCGCACGCAGGCGCACCAACTTGTCGGCGACATCGAAATAGCGGTCGTCATGGCTGATCACAATGATGGTTTTGCCCAGGCGTTTGAGGTCTGGGAGCAGCTCGGTGTAGAACACGCGGCGGAACGCCGGGTCCTGGTCGGCCGCCCATTCGTCGAACACCAGCACGGGGCGTTCTTCGAGCCACGCATTAACCAGCGCCAGGCGTTTGCGCTGGCCGGTGGAGAGGTCGGTGGTGCTGAATACGCCGTCTTTGACGCTGACCTTGTGCGCGATTTCCAGGCGCTCCAGGTACTTGGCGGCGCTGTCCAGCGATTGCGTGGCACTGCCCTGGACCAGGTCGTCGAACAGGTAGTAGTCGGCGAATACCGTGGTGAACAATTGGCGATAGTCATCGCGCACGGGGTCGGTCACGGTGTCGCCGTTAAGCCGGATTTCACCGGCGTCGGGTTGGTACAGACCGAGCAATAGCTTGATCAGGGTGGTCTTGCCGCAACCGTTCTCGCCGACGATAAACACGATATCGCCCTGCTTGATGCTCAGATTGATCGGCCCCAGGTGGAACGGCTCGCTGCCTTCCACCGGCGGCGGGCTGTAGCTGATGCCGCGCAATTCAAGGCTGTTGACCACCGGTGTGGGCGCTTCGCTGCCGTCCATCAACAAGTGTGGCTCGGGGGACGAGAAGCGATCCGACAACTCGGTGATGCGCGCAAAGGCAATCCGCGCCTTGCCGATGATCGGCAGGTAACCGACCACGTGTTCGAGCGGGCCTTTCATGTACAGCAGCACCAGCACGAAGCCTGTGATCACTGCAGGGTCCGGGTTGGGGTTGTAGGCCTGCATGGCCAGGGCCAGGCCGATGACCACGAAGAACAGCATCGAGCCGAAGGTTTTCGCCACGATGTAAATATTCACCGAGCGCACCTGGATAGCGCTGATCTGGTCGGCGGTTGCCTGGATGCGGTGGGTGTTCATCCGGTAGCGTCGTGGCCGGTGGATGCGCAGCTCCTTAGCGCCCGAGGCAATCGCTGAATAGTAGCGTTGCAGTTCGTCTTCCAGGTCGCGGGCTTCGTCAAAACCGCGGATGCCCTTGTGGCCGGCGATGAACTGCACGCTGCTGCCGATGACGATGGCCACGATCATCATCAGGAACATCGGCACCGACAGGTAGGCCAGGTAGCCCAGGCAGCCGAGGGTCACCGTGGTGGCGATGGCCAGTGGCGTGAACGCGAAGGAGAAGTCGCTGATGGTGTCGACGTCGTGGGTGAGGACCGGAATCAGGCGGTGGGCGCGGTAGCGCTCGATCTGCTCGATGGGCGCCGACAGCACTTTCTCGCCGAGGTCCTTGCGCAAGGCGGCGATGATCCGTTGGCCCACATAGTTGGTGCCGATATCCGAGACGATGGAGCTGGTCAGCGCCAACAGGCACAGCGCGGCAAAGGTCAGGATCACGCCCTGGGTCATGCCGGTGGTGGAATGCAGGGCGTTATTGATCGTCGCCAGCAGCAACGTGATGGCCAGGCCGCCGGCCATGCCCAGGGCGACGGAGACCGTCACGATAGTGCGAAAAGGCCTGAGCAATGCGAGCAAACCTTTGAAGGCGCCGCGCTTGGGGTCGGTCATAAATACTTCCCGGAAAGTCAAAAAGAGGGGGCTGGGCACACAGACCCTTACCCATGACAAACGAAGCGCCGGCGCGAGTATTTAGCGCGGCGTGCCCTTTGCTGGCGGCGCGGGATAAATTGCCGCCGGGCTGGTTCGTTCTTGTGCTGTAGGCGCACGTGTATCGACACGGCGCGCAGTCCATTCAGCGAGAGCGAAACAATGACGAAAAAGAACCTGGTGTATGTCTGGTCCCTGAGAAATGCCGCCGCCGACAAGGCCGGGCAGCCGGTGGCCTACAAGGACCACGCGCGCTACATGAAATCGGTGCTGGAGTTTCTGGTGGGTTCGCTGAACGACACGCCGTTGGGCGAGGCTTACAACCTGGTCGGCGTGGTGTACGACGATGACGAGCAGAACCCGCGTGATCAGCAACTGGTCAGCGATTACGGTTTTGCGTATAAGCCAGGCCGCCAGTGGTTGTACCCGGCGGACTTGCAGGTGCAGGGGCGCTTGGTCAACGACCTGTTGCTGAGCGTGCCATCCACCTATCGCCGCCTGCCGCGCGGCAGCGCCGAGCACATTGCGGGCAAGCAGGATTTCGAGCGTCGCCTGCATGACACGCTGGTGGAGTTAAAGGCCGATATCGTCGTGCTGGATGGTCTGCTGGTGATTCTGGATGAGCTGGTGCGTCCAGGGGCGCCGTTTGCACGGCGGATCATGAATATCCACCCAGGCATCACCCGCATCGAATCGCCTTACGAACGCCGTGGCGCTTACGCCACCTGGAATGCGTTGTACGGCGCGCGCGGGCAAACCGTGGTGGACTGGGCGACCAAGGCCACCACGCCGTCGGAGCCGCTGTACCTCACTGGGGCGTCGTTCCACTACGTGGATAACGGCATCGACTCCGGTGAAGTGTTCCACGATGTACTCAAAACCGAGATTTCGCCCGAGGACACCATCCTCGAACTGCGCTGGAACAACTTCAACAACAGCCTATTCCCGGCGCTGCATGAAGGGTTGGAGTTGTTGGCCAAGCAGGCCTGAACCTAACCCTATTGGGTGCATACAGATCAAAATGTGGGAGCGGGCTTGCCTGCGATGACGGCAGGCCATCTGAGATTATTTGCCTGATCCACCGCTATCGCAGGCAAGCCAGCTCCCACAATTGATAGTGTCCGCTGCAGCGTTCGCGTATCCCTCTAGTCATTGCCGCGAATTTCTACCTGATGTACCCAGGGTAAAATGTGGGATCGGGCTTGCTCGCGAAAGCGGTGAATCAGTCGATGCATCAGGTGGCTGACACACTGCCTTCGCGAGCAAACCCGCTCCCACCTTTGAAAGGTGGTGGTCTTAGAGTTCGCGCACGACCCTGAACCCAATCCAGTCACCGCGCGTGTGCGGGTAGATGTTGTTGCGGTTGCCCGAGCGCGAAAACACGGGTGCCTCGCCCCAGTCGTTGCCACGAATCTGGTAGCTCTCGCAGTTCGGCTCTACCCAGGCGCTGCCGTCGGTGGGTGCGCCGATGTAGTTGGGATGCTCGCAATCGGCAACCCGCTCGTAGACATTGCCGTGCATGTCGTACATGCCGAATGCATTCGGCGGGTAGCTGCCCACCGGCGAAGAGTAGCTGTAGCCATCCGCCGGGCCGTAGGTGTTGGCATGCTCGGCGATGCTGTAGCCCTTGCCTTCATCGAAGGGGAAAGGGAAGGGCCCGGTTGAGCCGGCGCGGGCGGCGTATTCACGTTGTGCTTCGCTGACCATCTGGTACTTCTGCCCGGTCTTTTTCGACAGCCAGGCCACGTAGTTCTTGATGTCGTCCATGTCCATGCACACCGCCGGCTGGCGCGGGCCTTGGGGGTAGCGCGGCTTGCTGGCGATGCATTCGCGGCCTGGGCGGTCGTCGCCATTGGCGATCTTGACCCCGGTCTGGCGCACGTAGCTGTCCCACTCTGCGGCGGTGACGTGGAAGCGGCTCATGGCGAAGGGTTTGGCGAAGGTCACCGCATGCATTGGGCCTTCATCCGGCTCGCGGCCGACTTCGTCTTCAGGAGTGCCCATGGTGAAGGTGCCGGCAGGCAGCACGACCATTTCGGGGCAGTCCTTGCAGTCCTTGAATACTTTGCCCGGCTGCGGGGTGGCGGCCTGGGCCAGGCCGGGCAACAGCGCGCCGCACAGGGCGGTCAGCGCCAGGGCAGTGAGGGGCTTGAGTCGGGATGGAGTCATGTGGGCATCTCGTTCAAAGGGAAAAGTGGGGTCACAACCGTTGGCTCAGCAAGGTCATGAAGCGCTGGATCTCATCCGAGCTGTTGAGCAGGCCGGGTGAGGTGCGAATCACCGGGCCGACATCGCGGTCCACTGCATCGATCACCACGCGGTTTTTCATCATGTGCGCGACCACGGCTTCGCTGTCCTGGCCCTTGACTCGGAAGAAGGTAAAGCCTGCCGAGAGCTCGGGGCTGCGCGGCGTGACCAGTTCGATCTGCGGGTGGGCCAGCAATTGGTCTTTGAGCTCGGTGTTGAGTGCGTGAATACGCGCCTGCACCGGCGCCTTGCCCAATTGCAGGTGCAGTTTGAAGGCTTCGTCCGCCGCCCAGCGATGCTCAAAGGCGTGGTAACCGCCAGGGGTCATGGTGGTGGCGAAGTTGGTGTCTTCGGAGAAGGTCGGCACCATCGGCGTGACGTATTTGTTCTCGGCGTCACGCGCGCAGACCAGCCCGGTACCGCGCGGGCCGAACATCCATTTGTGGGTGCCGGCGATAAAGAAGTCGCAGTGCATGGCTGGGAAGTCGAGGTTTTCCACGCCGAAGCCATGCACGCCATCGACCACGTAGAGAATGCGATCCTGCTCGTCGCGGTTGCGGTTGAGTTCTTCGACCAGCGTGCCGATCTCGCCGATGGGCAGCTTCACGCCACTGCCCGATTGCACCCAGGTCATGCCCAGTACGCGGGTATTGGGGCGAATGGCACGCTTGATGTTGCCCAGCACTTCGTCACTGGAGACCTGGCTGGCATTCTCAAACAAGCGGATTCGACGCACCTGCGTGCCTTGCCGGGCGACGCGAAAATCCAGCACGCTCTGCGTGGCGTAGTGTTCGTGCTCGGTGGTGAGAATTTCCTGGTCGGGCCCAAGCTTGATGCCGCCGTAGATCATCGCCAGGCCTTCCGAGGTACTGCCGGTCAGCGCGATCTGTGGCGGCTTGGCGTTCAGGTAGCGGCCGGCCCATTCGCGCACCTGGCCTTCGCGTATCCAGGTTTCTTCAAGGCCCCAGTCCATCGCCAGGCCGGGGTTGCGGTCGATCTGTTGGCGGTAGCGGTCAATCGCTTCGCGCACGGGCCGGGGATGTGAAGTGACCAGGAAGTTGGAAAAATGCAGGTAATTCGGGTCCTGGGTGAACAGTTGTTTGAGCCCCGTCCACGGGTCGTTTGTAGTGGGTGCCGGCTCGGCGGCCAGGGCCTGCGGGAGGAGGGCGGCGCCCAGCGGCAGGCTGGCGGCGAATACGCCGGCCTGCTTGAGAAATGTACGGCGGTCGGTCATGGACTTGCTTCTAAGTGGTTAGCGGTTGGCCAATGGCTTGGCGGCTTTTTGTACTTGGTCCCACACCCGCAGGAAGTTGCCTCCCCACAGTTTGGCGATATCGGCTTCGGAATAACCGCGCTGGATCAGTTCGGCAGTGACGTTGCGCACCTCGCCGACGTTCTCCCAACCCTGAATGCCGCCGCCGTCGTTGAAGTCTGACGAGATGCCGACGTGATCAATGCCGATCTTGCGCACGGTGTAGTCGATGGCATCGCCCCAATCCTTGAGGGTGGCCTTGGGTTCTTCTTCAAGAATGCCGTACAGGCCTTGGGCGTACTGGCCGAACTTCTGCTCGGACCAGGCGGCGATAATCGCGTCGCCGGGCATCAAGGCCATGGCCAGGTCTGGCAGCGGCGGCAAGTCGAAACGCGCGCGCAGGGCGTTGAGTTTTTCCTGGGTTGGCTGGCTCAGCGGGCGTAAATAGGCCGGGAAACCCACCACCTGCACCACGCCGCCGCTGTTCTTGATCAGTTGCAGTTCTTTGTCGCTGAGGTTGCGCGGGATATCCACCGAGGCGCGCGGTGCCGAGTGGGACGCCACCATCGGTGTGCGGCTCAGTTGCGCCACCTGTTCCAGGGCCTTGGTCGACATTTGCGACACATCGATGATCACGCCCAGGTCATTGAGGCGATGCACCGCTTGCTGGCCGATGGGCGACAGCCCTTCGAGGGCGTCGGTGGTGTCATTGAAAAACGGCAGTGGGCGGGATGAGTCGGACCAGGCGTTGTTGCCGATATAGCTGAAACCGAACATGCGCATGCCGCGCGCCGCCCACAGGTCCAGCTGGTTCAGGTCATCGCCCAGCGGGTAGGCGTTGAGCATGCTGATAAATACCGCAAACTTGCCCTCGCCATGCAGGCGCCGGAAATCGTCCGGGGTGTAGGCAATGCCGACCACGTTGGGAAAGTCGCGGACCATGCCGGAGATGATCTTGTAGCGCACCTCCTGCTCATGGCGGGCCTCCTCGACAAAACCGTCAGTGGGTTTGTGCGGCGCGTTGGGCCCGTTCCAGATTTCCGGCCAGCCGAAAATCGTCAGCGCGGCGCCCGACAAGCGCCCGCGTGCGGCCTTGGCCAAGTCGAATTGGCCGCTGCCATCTTTGTCGGCCTCGTTGCCTGCGGTGCCGAAATCCATCGGCACGGTGATGTGGCTGTCGAACGACAGCAGGCGGTCCTGCATTTCATTGGCTTGCTTGATCACCTCCAGCGGGTAACCGGCATTGCCCCGGAACCAGTGGTCCCAGACCAGAAAGCCAGCCCCGGCGCCGATGGCCAATGCCAGCGGCAGGCCGATTAACAGCGCCTTTTTCGAACGTGGTTTTGTCATTGCCATCTCAGTCAGTTGAGGCCTTTGCTATCAGGGAAGAACGAGCCATGGCGGGGGAAATTTAGGCCTGGTGGGCGCTGCGGTAAATTTCCCGGGGCTGCAAACGTTCTAGCTCTGATTAAGCCGTTTCCTAAGGTAGACAATGACGATCTCTCGACGTGGGTTCATCGCAGGCCTGGCGCTGACAGGCGCCGCCGTGCCGGCGGCCTTTTATGCCCATCGCGAGCTGACGCGTGAAGAAGAGTTCCCCATCACCCCGGGCGAGGCCACGGTGGAGTTGGCCGACACCGAAGGCCAGCACTTGGCGAACATTTTGCGCGGTGTGTGGAGCCTGCGCCTGGAAGGCCGCGACGCTGGGCTAAAGGGCCTGCCGTTGCAAGGTCTGGAACTGCTGCTGGACATTGCCCCGCGTGGCCGTGGCTTGCGCGGCTACCTCGACACCGCTGCAAACCTGCGCGCCGAAGGTGAGCCGCGCTACCGCGTACTCGGTGATGTGCTGACAGGCGAGGGCGCCTTGCTTTACTGGCGCCTGATCGACCGCGATGCGGCCGACGGCGCACCGGCCTATGAGTTCAAGATGACCCTCGATGAAGTCTGGGCCGACTTCGCCAACGCCGGCAGCAGTACCCTCAGCGGGCAGATTTTCAACCTCGATCGGCCGTTGGCGTTGACCGAACGCGACAACCGCTTTATCGCCCACAAGCAGCTGTTTCCCGAAGCCCGCCAACGCATCGGCCTCAACCCGACGCTGCTGGCCTGGCTGATTTCGCCCGAGCACCGCCTGTTTCACCAGCTCTGGCATGCCACCCGTGACCAGTGGCACAAACTCTCGCAAGAGAAGCGCGACGCCTTGCGCGGTATCGGCTGGCAGCCTGGCCCGCGCGGCCAGGAACGCGACGCACGCGGCAAGCGCAAAGACCGCAACGGTTCGGGTATCGACTTCTTTTTCATGCACCGCCACATGCTCGGCACCGCACGCTCCATGCAAGATTTGCCGTCGTGGCCGCAATTCCCCGAACCGCAGCCGGCGCTGGAACGCGATCGCCTGGGCTTTGTGCGTTATTTCGATAACCACGACGGCTTCGCGCTGCCGCCGTGTTGGTCGGCGCCGGATGACAGCGACTACACCCAATGGGTCAGTGATATCAAGGCGGCCGAGGCCTACCACAGCAACTTCCAGGTCTGGGAATCCCAATACCGCGATCCGCGTTACTTGGCCAAGCTGACCTTGGGGCAGTTGGGCTCGGAGATGGAACTGGGCCTGCACGACTGGCTGCACATGCGCTGGGCCTCGGTGCCGCGTGACCCGTCCAACGGCGCGCCGGTGCCGTTCGCCCGCGATCCGTCGGACTTCGCCGCGCGCTGGTATGCGCCGGAAAACGACTTTCTCGGCGACCCGTTTTCATCGCATGTAAACCCGGTGTTCTGGCATTTTCACGGCTGGATCGACGACCGCATCGAGGATTGGTATCGCGCCCACGAGCGCTTTAATCCAGGCGAGGTCAGCCGGCTTGAGGTCAATGGCGTGAACTGGTTCGCGCAGGGGCGTTGGGTGGAAGTGGGCGACCCGTGGCTGGGGCCGGACACCCACGGCTGCAGCACCACGCCGGGGTTACAGATGGGGCGCTCGATGGAAATGGACCCGGAGACCATGAAGCTGGCGCTGCGTATTACATTTTCCGCCGAAGACGAAGGCTTGCAGGCATTGTTCAAGCGTGTGCCGAGGCGGCCCTGGTATGCACGGCACTTGAAGGTCAAGTAACGCCTGGGACGTTTGGCCAGAGATCGGCTACCAGAAACAGGCGTTCGGCTTCCTCCCAATCCTCGCCATTTTGCACAAGGCGCACCAACAGTTGCGCCGGTGCCATCGGGTCCAGCGCTGCCAGCCAGCCGTGCATCTGCTCCTCACTCCACACTTGCGCCTGCGGGTAATGCGCCGGCGCCAGCCAGGCGTGCCGGGGCAGCGGTTGCCAGCGCCCCGGTGGGCTGGCACTGACCAGCGCCGGCCAATCGCGCTGATGCAGCCAGCGCCCACGCAAATGCAGCGGATGGGCGCCGTGGGGCGGCTCGGCCTGGCCGGGCCAGGGGTAGAGCAAATACCCGCCGAGCCACAAGTGCGCGTCGAATTGCTGGATATCCAGCGCTGCGAGCGCCTCGCGGCTTTCCGGGCGTGCTGAAATCGGCAGTTGGTGCTGGGCCAGATGCGCTAACTTGCGGTCCAGCCGATCATGACAGCCGGGCCCCAGCCATTGCGCGGTGTCCAGGCCATTGCCGCTCTGCGGCCCCACGTAGAGTTTGATCGCCAGTTCCAGGTGGTGCACGCCATCGCGGTCGCGCAGCAGCATATCCAGCTCGCCCAAGGTATGCCCGGCGCGGCGGATCGGCAGGTTGGCAGCCAGCAATTCCACGCCCGGCGCATGCTGCACGGCAAATTGCCACAGGCGTTCGTAATACAGGCCCAGGCGGCGGGTGCGTGACAGGCTGAGCCAATGCTGCAAGGCGCGGCTGTCTTGGTCGAGAGTGCGCAACCAGTGTTCCAGCAGGTGCGGTGCCTGCACCCAGTCGCTACCGGCCAGCGGGTGGCGCTGTGGCCAAGGCGTTTGCGCGAGCATCGGCGGGGCCAGCATCACCCACGCCAGGTCGCGCACCTCGGGGTGCCGCAACTGGCGGGGCAGGTTGTGCAGATCCGGGAACACAGTCATGGTCCGAGCATAGCCTTTTAAGCGCAGGACAGGTGGCTGAGAACCATTGTCATCAAGGCTTCATGGCGACAAAGGATTTTGCCTGAAGCGGCCTTTCGCCCATAATCGTTGTTTTTCGCCACACCCAACATCCCGCAGGAGCCCCATGGAGCAATTTCGCAATATCGGCATTATCGGTCGCCTGGGCAGTACCCAGGTGCTGGACACCGTCCGCCGACTGAAAAAGTTTCTGCTCGAGCGCCACCTGCACGTGATCCTCGAAGACACCATCGCCGAAATCCTGCCGGGCCACGGCCTGCAAACCTCGTCGCGCAAAATGCTCGGCGAAGTCTGCGACATGGTCATTGTGGTCGGCGGCGACGGCAGCCTGCTCGGCGCAGCCCGGGCCCTGGCGCGGCATAACGTGCCGGTGTTGGGGATCAACCGCGGCAGCCTGGGGTTTCTCACCGACATCCGCCCGGATGAGCTGGAAGTCGAAGTGGCCAAGGTGCTCGACGGCCATTATCTGGTCGAAAACCGCTTCCTGCTGCAAGCCGAAGTGCGCCGCCACGGCGAGGCCATCGGCCAGGGCGATGCACTCAATGATGTGGTGCTGCACCCGGGCAAGTCCACGCGGATGATCGAGTTCGAGCTGTATATCGACGGCCAGTTCGTGTGCAGCCAGAAGGCCGACGGCCTGATCGTCGCCACGCCGACCGGTTCCACGGCGTATGCGCTGTCGGCAGGCGGCCCGATCATGCATCCCAAGCTGGATGCCATTGTGATCGTGCCGATGTACCCCCATATGTTGTCCAGCAGGCCAATTGTGGTCGATGGCAACAGTGAGCTGAAAATCGTGGTGTCCAAAGACATGCAGATCTACCCGCAAGTCTCCTGTGACGGGCAGAACCATTTCACCTGCGCCCCCGGTGACACCATCACCGTGAGCAAAAAGGCGCAGAAGTTGCGGTTGATCCACCCGCTGGATCACAACTACTACGAAGTGTGCCGCACCAAGTTGGGCTGGGGTAGCCGCTTGGGGGGTGGAGGCGACTGATGCTCGATCCCGCGCGTAACTACGACCTGATTGGTGACGTGCACGGTTGCGCTCATACCCTTGAGCATTTGCTCGACCGGCTGGGTTACCACAAGCAGGGTGGCACTTGGCGCCATCCGTCGCGAATGGCCGTGTTCCTCGGCGATATCATCGACCGTGGCCCGCGCATTCGCGAGGCGCTGCATATCGTCCACGACATGGCCGAGGCCGGTCAGGCGCTGTGCATCATGGGCAACCACGAATTCAACGCGCTGGGCTGGAGCACAGCCGCGCCGCCGGGCAGCGGCAAGCAGTTCGTGCGCGAGCACAACCCACGCCACGCGCGATTGATCCACGAAACCCTGACCCAATTCGAACAGCACCCGGGCGACTGGCACGATTTTCTCGGTTGGTTCTACGACATGCCGCTGTTTGTCGATGCGGGGCGTTTCCGCGTGGTGCATGCGTGCTGGGATGACGGGTTTATCCAGCCGCTGCGTGCGACTTTCCCGGATGGCTGCATCGACCAGCATTTCCTGCAGGCCGCTGCCGTGCCGGGCAGTTTTGCCTGCAACGCCTTCGACCGCTTACTGCGCGGCACCGATATGCGCCTGCCGGATGGCCTGACGCTGACCGGTGGCGATGGGCTGACGCGCTCGTTCTTTCGCACCAAATTCTGGGAAGACGACCCGAAAACCTACGGCGACATCGTGTTCCAGCCCGATGCGCTGCCGGAGCCGGTGGCGCGTACGCCATTGTCGTCGACCGAAAAAAACTCCCTGCTGCGTTATGGCGTCGACGAACCGTTGTTGTTCGTCGGCCATTACTGGCGCAGCGGCAAACCGGCACCGATCCGCCCCAACTTGGCCTGCCTGGACTACAGCGCCGTGCTGTACGGCAAGCTGGTGGCCTACCGGCTGGATCAGGAAACCCAACTGGATCCGCGCAAGTTTGTGTGGGTCGATGTTGAACGGCCGGAGGTGATCGCATGAGCCTCTGTGTGCCGTCACTGAACTTTTAAGGAAGCACCATGGATGATTCGACGTTCGACCAGTTGGAGGCCGCGTTGTCTGCGGCGCCCGGCAATGTCGCGCTGCTGACGCTGCTGCTTGGCGCCAGCCTTGAGCGCGGCGAGCATGAGCGGGGGCTTAAACTGCTGCCGGCCGACCTTGAACAGTGGCCCGATGCTGCCGCCCTGAAGCTGGCCGCAGCGCAGCTGTGCTTGGCCGCCGGCCAAGCCTCGCGTGCCTTGCAACTGATTGAGGGTAATGAGCCTGCCGCGCGCCTGCTCAAGGCGCGTGCGCTGGCGGCGTTGGAGCGCCTCAAGGAAGCCCAGGTGGAATACCGCGCGGCGGTCGATGCCAACCCGGCGCTGGAAGACATGGCGCTGTGGCGCCGCTTGAATGTCTCGGTGCTGGATTTTCCGGCCGCCGAAGGGCGCCCGCGCCTGCGCGTGATTTCCAATGACGACACCGACCAGAGCGAAGTGGTGCGCCTGTTGGTGCCGGAAAAGGAAACCCTGACCTTTGATGATATCGGTGGCCTGGATGAGCTGAAAAAGACCATCCACAAAAAGATCATTCTGCCGTATCAAAAACCAGGCTTGTTCCAGCGCTTTCGCAAGAAGGTCGGCGGCGGCGTGCTGCTGTACGGCCCACCGGGCTGTGGCAAAACATTGTTGGCTCGTGCCACGGCCGGGGAGTGCAAGGCGACGTTTTTCAATGTGGCCATTTCCGATGTGCTGGACATGTACATCGGCGAATCCGAGCGCAAATTGCACGCGCTGTTCGAACAGGCACGGGCACAGGCGCCTGCGGTGATGTTCTTCGATGAAGTCGAGGCGCTGGGTGGCAAACGGTCCAACACCCGCGAGTCGACGTCGTCAAAACTGGTCAGCCAGTTCTTGTCCGAGATGGACGGGTTTACCAATGACAACCACGGGGTGTTGATCCTCGCCGCGACCAACGTGCCGTGGTCGGTGGACTCGGCATTCCGTCGCCCCGGTCGCTTTGATCGGGTGCTGTTCGTGCCGCCACCGGATCGCGCAGCGCGCGAAAGCATGCTCAAGGTGATGATGAAAGGCCGGCCGATGGCCGATGACATCGACTTTGCCTTCCTGGCCAAGAACACTTCGGGCTTCTCGGGCGCGGACCTCAGCGAGCTGGTGGAAACCGCCGCCGACGAGGCGATTGAAGCCTCTATCGAGAGTGGCGCCGAACAGTCGATCTGCGACCGCCATTTCAAGGCAGCGTTGAAAGACGTGCGTGCTACCACCTTGGAGTGGCTGACCACGGCGCGCAATTACGCGCGCTATGCCAATGAAGGCAATCAATATGACGAGGTGCTGGCCTTCCTCGACAAGCACGGGAAGGGTCGCTGATGGCGCAATACGGTGGTTACCGCATCGAAGATGAACCGCGCCCGGGCGCCTTGGCCAAGTGGGCGGTTTCACCGCTCTGGCCATTGTTGGGCCTGATGCTGGGCGGTGCCTGGCTCGGCTTGCCATGGTTTGTGTTCAACTCGATTGCTGTGGGCAGCCCGACACGCGTGCGTGAGTGGGGCCTGGCTGGCGTGGCGTTGGTGGGTAGCGTGGTGATCGGTTTCGGGTTGCTGCAACTGGTGGGCTTGGGCTACATCCAGAGCCAGGCCGAGATCCAATATGCCTTGCTGGTGCTGGTGGTGTGGAAATTGAGCATTGGTTACCTGTTGTATATGCAGCAGAACGCGACCATCGAGATTTACCAGTACTACGGCGGTGTCCTCAACCGCTTTGGTCTTCCCTTGGCGTTGATTGGTGGCTTTGTGCTCAAGGGCATGGTCGTCAAATGGGTGCCCAGCACCCTTTGGTATCTGGTGATGAGCTGATGAATACCGATTACTTGCTGCAATTGGCCTAGCAACGCCTACAGGCTGACCACAATGACGGCGCCATCGATGCGTTGCGCCAGTTGCTGGCCAGCGACCCGCATTCGGCCGAAGCCCATGCGTTATTGGCGATCTGTTTGATGAATATGCGGCGCGTGCACGCGGCCAAGCGTGAAGTGCAGCTGGCCCTGGCGGCCGATGCGCAGATGCCGTTGGCCCACTACGCGGCGGCCCAGGTGGCGATTGCCCTGCGCAAATTCAGCCTGGCCCAGGAACATCTGACCCAATTGCTGGATATGGAACCGCTCAACCCCGTCAATTACCGCTGCCTGGCCGAACTGTATCAATTGACCGGCCGCCTGGCGCAGAGCCGCGAACCACTGGAAAAAGCCCTGGAGCTGGGCCCCGACGACGCTTCCAATCTGGTTGCCATGGCGCAGTTTCATCGTGCCAGCGGCCATTGGGACCAGGCGCATCAGTTCGCGCGCCAGGCGTTGCAGGCCGATCCGAGTAATGCGGGCGCGGTGGTGGTGCTGGGGCATTTGCTGCTGCGCGAAGGCGATATCAACGGCGCCCGCGACCATGCCATCTGGGCCTTGCAGGAAAACGCCACGAATGTCGCGGCGTTGCACCTGCTGACGGCGGTAAAAGCCCGCAGCAATGTGTTTCTTGGTGCCTGGTGGCGCTTCAACAGCTGGATGAACGAGCGCAGCGCCACCCGCGCCATTGTCCTGCTGCTGTTTATGTTCGTGGTCTATCGTGTGGTGGTCATCACCCTGGCGACCCAGGGTCATCCACAAGTGGCTCAGATGATTGATTGGGTGTGGCTGGCGTTTGCGGCCTATACCTTCGCGGCGCCGCAGATCTTCCGGCGCTTGCTGGAAAAGGAGCTGGCCCAGGTCAAGTTGTCCAAGGAATTCTGACGCGCCGGTATCGCGCCCGGCCGTCAATTGTCATCATTGCATTCGCTGAACCAGCGACCGTTATCTAGAGGTTGTGCACATGTCGTCTTTTGCTGAAATGATCGAAAACATCACCCCGGACGTCTACGAGAGCCTCAAGCTCGCCGTGGAAATCGGCAAGTGGTCCGATGGCCGCAAGCTCACTGCTGAGCAGCGCGAACTGTCGCTGCAAGCGGTGATCGCCTGGGAAATCCAGAACCTGCCAGAAGAGCAGCGTACCGGCTACATGGGCCCGCAGGAATGTGCGTCCAAGTCGGCGCCGGTGCCGAACATTCTGTTCAAGTCGGATGCGATCCATTGATTGAAATTGGTCGCGGTGCAGTCAGCAAAATGTCGGCGCAACTCGGTGAGCCGACCGTTCAATACGCGTTTCGCCTTGGCGATACCGAGGTGCCGGTCAACCCATTGATCGGCACTCACGTGCGCCTGGAATACCTCGGCGCCATCCATTGCAGCCATTGCGGTCGCAAGACCAAGACCAGTTTCAGCCAGGGTTACTGTTACCCGTGCATGACCAAACTGGCCCAGTGCGACCTGTGCATCATGAGCCCCGAGCGTTGCCATTACGACGCCGGCACCTGCCGTGATCCGGGTTGGGGCGAAACATTCTGCATGACCGACCATGTGGTGTACCTGGCTAACTCGTCGGGCATCAAGGTCGGCATCACCCGTGCCACCCAGTTGCCAACCCGTTGGTTGGACCAGGGCGCCAGCCAGGCGCTGCCGATCATGCGCGTTGCGACTCGCCAGCAGTCAGGTTTCGTCGAAGACCTGTTCCGCAGCCAAGTGGCGGACAAGACCAACTGGCGTGCTTTACTCAAGGGCGACGCGCAATCGGTGGACCTTGCGCAGGTGCGCGATGAGCTATTCGCCTCGTGCGCCGAAGGCCTGTTGAATTTGCAGGAACGCTTTGGCCTACAAGCCATCCAACCGGTAACCGACATCGAACCGCTCGAAATCCGCTACCCGGTGGAGCAGTATCCCGCCAAGATCGTCAGCTTCAACCTGGACAAGAACCCGATTGCCGAAGGCACGCTGTTGGGGATCAAGGGCCAATACCTGATCTTCGACACCGGCGTTATCAACATTCGTAAGTACACGGCCTACCAGCTCGCCGTGCATCAGTAGAAGGATGCCACCCATGCGCACCGAACAACCGAAGATGATTTACCTGAAGGACTATCAGGCGCCGGACTACCTGATTGAAGAGACGCACCTGACCTTCGAGTTGTTCGAGGACCACAGCCTGGTCCACGCGCAGCTGGTGATGCGCCGCAACCCCGAGCGCGGCGCCGGCCTGCCGCCGCTGTTGCTCGATGGCCAGCAGTTGGAGCTGTTGAGCGTCACCCTGGGCGACCGTGAACTGAGCGCAGCCGACTACCAGCTGACCGACAGCCACCTGACCCTGCACCCGACCAGCGACACCTTCACGGTCGACACCAGCGTGCGCATCCACCCGGAAACCAACACCGCCCTGGAAGGCCTGTACAAATCCAGCGGCATGTTCTGCACCCAGTGCGAGGCTGAAGGCTTCCGTAAAATCACCTATTACCTCGACCGCCCGGACGTGATGAGCACCTTCACCACCACCGTGATCGCCGAGCAACACCGCTACCCGGTGCTGCTGTCCAACGGCAACCCGATCGCCAGCGGCCCGGGTGAGGACGGCCGCCACTGGGCGACCTGGGAAGACCCGTTCAAGAAACCGGCCTACCTGTTCGCGCTGGTGGCCGGTGATTTGTGGTGTGTTGAAGACACCTTCACCACCATGACCCACCGCGAAGTGGCGCTGCGCATCTACGTCGAGCCAGAAAATATCGACAAGTGCCAGCACGCCATGAACAGCCTGAAAAAGTCCATGCGCTGGGATGAAGAGACCTACGGCCGCGAGTATGACCTCGACATCTTCATGATCGTGGCGGTCAATGACTTCAACATGGGCGCCATGGAGAACAAGGGCCTCAATATCTTCAACTCCAGCGCCGTGCTGGCCCGCGCCGAAACCGCCACCGACGCCGCGCACCAGCGGGTCGAGGCGATCGTCGCCCACGAATATTTCCACAACTGGTCGGGCAACCGCGTGACCTGCCGCGACTGGTTCCAGCTGTCGTTGAAGGAAGGCTTCACCGTGTTCCGCGACTCGGGCTTCTCGGCCGACATGAACTCGGCCACGGTCAAGCGCATTCAGGACGTGGCGTACCTGCGTACCCACCAGTTTGCCGAAGACGCCGGCCCCATGGCCCACGCCGTGCGCCCGGACAGCTTTATCGAAATCTCCAACTTCTACACCCTGACCGTGTACGAAAAGGGCTCGGAAGTGGTCGGCATGATCCACACCTTGCTCGGCGCCGAAGGCTTCCGCAAAGGCAGCGACCTGTACTTCGAACGCCATGACGGCCAGGCCGTGACCTGCGACGACTTCATCAAGGCCATGGAAGATGCGAACGGCGCCGACCTGACGCAGTTCAAGCGCTGGTACAGCCAAGCCGGCACGCCACGCCTGGTGGTGAGCGAGTCCTACGACGCCGCTGCCAAGACCTACAGCCTGACCTTCCGCCAGAGCTGCCCGCAAACCCCGGACAAGGTTGAAAAACTGCCGTTCGTGATTCCGATTGAGCTGGGCCTGCTGGACGCGAAGGGCGCCGCTATCGCCTTGCGCCTCGCCGGTGAGGCAAGCGCTGGCGCCACGTCCCGGGTGATTTCGGTGACCGAAGCCGAGCAGACCTTCACGTTCGTTGATATCGCCGAGCAGCCGTTGCCGTCGTTGCTGCGCGGCTTCTCGGCGCCGGTGAAACTGAGCTTCCCGTACAACCGCGACCAGCTGATGTTCCTGATGCAGCATGACAGCGACGGCTTTAACCGCTGGGATGCCGGCCAGCAACTGTCGGTGCAGGTGTTGCAGGAGCTGATCGGTCAGCATCAGGCGGGTCAGCCGCTGAAGCTGGATCAGCGCTTGATCGACGCGCTGCGCACGGTGTTGAGCGATGAAAGCCTGGACCAGGCGATGGTCGCCGAGATGCTCTCGCTGCCAAGCGAAGCCTACCTGACCGAAATCAGTGAAGTGGCGGATGTGGATGCGATCCACGCTGCCCGTGAGTTTGCCCGCAAGCAGCTGGCCGACAACCTCTATGAATCGCTGTGGCTGCGCTACCAGGCCAATCGCGAGCTGTCCAAGCAGACGCCGTACGTGGCGGCGGCCGAGCACTTTGCCCGTCGCGCCTTGCAGAACATCGCGCTGTCGTACCTGATGCTCAGCGGCAAGCCGCAAGTGCTGGTGGCGACGCTGGACCAGTTTGACACCAGCGACAACATGACCGAACGCCTGACCGCGCTGGCGGTGTTGGTGAATTCGCCGTTCGAGGCCGAGAAGGCCAAGGCGCTGGCGGTGTTTGCCGAGAACTTCAAGGACAACCCGTTGGTCATGGATCAGTGGTTCAGCGTGCAGGCTGGCAGCACCTTGCCGGGCGGGCTGGCGCGGGTCAACGCGTTGATGGAACACCCGGCGTTCAACATCAAGAACCCGAACAAGGTACGGGCACTGGTCGGCGCGTTTGCCGGGCAGAACCTGATCAACTTCCACGCGGCGGATGGCTCGGGCTACCGTTTCCTGGCGGACTTGGTGATCCAGTTGAACGCCTTCAATCCGCAGATCGCCTCGCGCCAGTTGGCGCCGTTGACTCGCTGGCGCAAATACGACAGCGCGCGCCAGGCGCTGATGAAGGCGCAGCTGGAGCGCATTCGTGCCTGCGGTGAGCTGTCCAGCGATGTGTTCGAGGTGGTCAGCAAGAGCCTTGCGTAAGTTCTGCGCTTGAAAAAAAACGGCCTGCTCAGGCCGTTTTTTTTCGTCTCAGTGGCCCAGCACTGTTAAATTCCTGTGGGATGAACCCGGTTGTTTGTACCGAACTGGCATTAGCAGCGGTTGAGGTGCCTTTTGGTGCCGCGACGCTTGGCGGTACGGCGCTGGGTGTGGGAGGATTTGGCAGTCTTGCGGCGAAGGAGGTTGCTGCTACTGCTGATGCTGCGGCAGCGGCTCGGAATTCTCAGGGTGCAAAAGGGCCGGGTTCTGCTGGTACGGGCACGACGGCGGGTAGTAATGTTGCAAGTACAACGCCTAAAGCTGGTGTTTTTTGGAATAAAACAACAGTTTTAGATAGGACTGTCTATCAACGTAACGACCTCTTTGACCCAGAAGCCCTATCGACCTGGAGAGTACGAGGTAAAACTGTTCAAGGCTCAAACCTTGAGAGGATGGCCTCGGGTCGAGCACCAATTGGGTATGATGGGAAATCAGTTGAGTTACATCATCTCTCGCAAACTGAAGTTAATGGATTCGCTGGTACTCGTGGTTCACTTGCAGAAGTTGGTTCTGTTTTCCATAGCCAGAATAGCAGTGTTCTTCATGCCCCATCCAATGCCGCTCAAAGCTTTAGGTATACTCGTTACAAAGACTCTGCAGAATACAGAAACCCTACGACTGATTATGTTTCAGTTCCTACGGATTTGAATGCAAAAACATTGACAAAGCAGGCTAAAGAGTTTAACTCTTATCAGTCGGATTATTGGAAGTTACGGGCTCGGAGCGGGGAGTAATTAGACGTGGATTATTCGAGAATAATTAATCTTATTAAAGAGTCGGATTCCGTTGAGTTTGCTGACTATGGTGACGGCATTGCTGATGAGTGGATTTATAAAGCTGAAACTCGTCTTGGGTTGAAATTGCCTGATAGCTATAAGTGGTGGCTGAAGTGTTATTCTGGAGGGGAAATATCTGGGGAGGAGATTTATAGTATCTACGAAATGGATTTTGATAGTGTAAGGGGGGGTGATATCGTTTATATGTCAATCGTTAACGGTCGAAATGGGTTGTGTGGGAAGGAGAGGCTATTTATCTGTGAACCGCCGGGTGCAGGGGAATCATTTTATTTTGCCACGGACGATGGTCTTCATGATGGGGAATATCCTGTTTATAGGCTTGATCTTTCTAATCAAACTTCTAGTTTGTATGCGAAAAACTTTATCGATTTCTTAGAAAAAAGAATAATTTCTTTCAGTTGAATAATGATTATGCGTTTAAAAATGGTTGAGAAAGGCTAGGTCCAAAAGGGCTTGGAAGTAAGGTCGATGACTTACTGCCAAACCTCAATACCCGGGTACTTACCGAGACTGAGGCAAGAGCCTTGGGTGGTGAAAATAAAGGTCTGATTTATGTCGCGGAAGGCCCAAAAGGAAAGCCTGCGGCGCAGGACTTTCAGGCGGGTACCAATGGCGCGTTTACTGATTTAGCGACAGGTAAAGGAGGGGTGCCGGCGCTGCGCTATACCAACCCCAATGAAAAAGGCGTCAATTTTGTTAAGTTTGACGGAATTGAGACGGCAGTTGATGGTTCGTCTGTTATGTTAATTGATGCAAAGACAAAGTTGGCCATCTGGAGCCCTTCAACGCAAAAGTCGGTTTTGGATACTTTGCAGCGTGTGAAATCTGCCGTTGATCAGAATCCCGGATATAAAGTTGTATATGAGTTTCCGAATCAAAAAGTTGAGGCTCAGGCTAAGGCTTTCATTCGGTCCAATGGTTTCGATAGCGTTGTTAGTGCTAGGACAAGAACCCCATGAGTGCAGCAGATATAGAACTATGGTTTTATGCGTGTCCTGATAAAACTCTATCTATAAATCAGCGACATGCTGAAATCATGGATAGCATGTCTCGGATTGGTGCTCCTTTAGGGTTTGCGGGTCTTGAGCTTCCGGCTACCCCGAGTTGCGGCGACGGGTTAGTTGCTACCTATACAGTTAAACTTCCCATCAGAGGGCTCCGGTGTGTGGGGGACTATGCGTATCGTGGTGATCGATACATATATGAAGATAGGGCTTCCTATGACGAGCACTTGCGGTTTGGATTTAAGATATCAAACAAGGCTATTGATTATAAACTTGTTGTGAATGAGCACTTACCAAAAGTGATTGAGGCGTTCAAGGGATATAGGGCTCATGTATCCTATGATCTGTATGGTTTGTATTATCAAGGAGGGTTGAACGATGACAACGAGGTTTATAATCGGTTGCGTGAGGACAAAACTTTAGATATTGATGGGCGCAACAATATTTATACGCTATATCCTGCCCAGTTCTGGGATGCAGCCCTTTGTCAGCGTGCTCTAGGCTATGGCCCTGATGAAGTAATTTCACGATTGGAAGGCAAGTGTCGTATGGCGGTACGGCTGATGGGTGGGGTCTATTTAATTCTCAATGATGACCCGAACATGTCCTATGAAACTTTTGTACAAATGAATGAACAGATCAAGCCGATCTTAGGGCTGGTCTAGTGGGCATATATTGAAGGAAAGGGGTTTATTTGAATTTAGGATTTATGAAATGGTCCAAAAGGCTCATCTGCACTTAAGTATGTAGATGAGCCCCCGTTTAATCCTGCTGGCTCAGTGGGAGCCGCTCAGCCTTGGTCAATGAAGGGCCGTATCAAGCATGTGGAGCTGCCGACTCAGGGTAAAATTCGATATATACCGCCGGAGAACTATAATCCATCTCGCCCCCTTCCTCGTGGTCCGAGCAAAGGGAAATAGGGGGCAGACCACGATTTTTCCGAGGTGGATTTTTAGCAGTTAGTTGTTAAAATAACGGGGTCAGACCACGATTTTTTTAGATGTGATTTTTGTTAGTTGGTTGATATATGGTTTTTAGATTTAGCTCTTTAATGATTTGGGATTTATTTTTTCGAAAAAAGAATACGATTTTTAGGGTTTTGGCGCTTTTCCGTCTAAATAGAAAGGTGTAATCGTGGTCTGCCCCCCTTTTTATTTGCTATTTATTTGTGGTCTGACCACTATTTATTTTCTCACATTAATACATGGGCTTATTCGCGGGGTAAAGGATCCGGTAAAGCAATAAAGCAGGTTGTACCATTTGAGGGTAATGAGAAAGCCTTTGAAACGATATTGAAACAGCTAAACAGGTAGATTAAATGACGTTGTTTGAAGAGTGCAAAGAGGCACTTGGTGCTGATTTTAATGTGGTCGAGGGGCAAGCTCTTCAGGATGTTATTGAGGTCTTGCATGGGTTTCCCTTTGCACAAGGAAACGTCATGTGGACAGAGATGAAAAGCTCGGATTATGAAAATATTGAGGCTTTATTGAGCGCGCATCCTATAAGAGATGATGATGTGTTCGTCTTTGCAGATGATAAAAGTGTTCCAGTATTTCGAACCAATTTAAAATTAGTTTCTGAAAATATTTATGATGTAATAGCGTTGTCGCCGAAATTACTTATTTTTAATAATGAGGTGATTCTGGAGCCTTTATTTCCAACTGAAATGTTCCGCTTGGGTATGAAAGCCAATGCTCCGTAGAGCAAGCCCCAAAAAAGCGGGATAGATTTATTTCGTTTTCCGAAGCGCAGTGTCGCTTAAATAAATCTATCCCCTTTATTCTCAGTAGCAAGGTAGATATGTATACAGTTCATGGTGAGCGGAGGTGGAACTCTAGCTATTGGTGGTCGGTTGTCAGGTCAAGTAGGAATACAATTTGGTCCATATTTCCCGAAGGCCGGGGTAACGGACAGAAATAATACTTTTAGCCTTGGCGAGGGAATGGGGACCGTTGAGATATCTTATGAAAAAGACGGTATCGGGTTTGGCTTAGGGATCCGGCCCTCTTTGGGCTGGAGTGGTGTGTCGAAGAGTATAGGTGACCAACAAGTCGATTTAAATGGCTCCTCCGGTACCGAGATCTACAACTACAACTTTAATAAAGGGGAGTAGAGATGAAGGTTGAGATGATTTTGGGTGCTATTTCTATATTGGCTTTTTTTTATGTCGTTCTACATCTATGCTAAGGCTCGTGATTTGAACTTGAGCTCTGCCGGCGCTATGAGTGACTATTTTAGCGGCCTTTTTTTCCTTAGAGAAGAATATGCCGGGGTGACGCTGAGAAGGATTTCTTTGTTTTTGGGCATTCCTTTCATATATGTCTATAAATACTTAGTCGATGATTCTGGTACTGAGTGTTTTCCACTGATCGTGTCGGTTTGGGCTGCGGTGTTGTATTTTCGAATAACTTCAAGGCATTACAAAAATAACAACATAGGCTCCATTGATTTTTTTTATGTTTTTCTAGTAAATAGGGGTGAGGGTGTTCAAGGTGTTTTTTTGTGGCTTGTAAGAGTGATTTATATTCTTTCGATTGCATATGCTTTTTGGGTCGGAAGGTAGTAGGTGGGATTTTTCTATTTTCGAATTTTGGTCGTAGCTAAAATCCCAACTGAATCGCCCCTAGTTTCGTAGACACCTTCGCGCCTTAAAATGAGGCCAATCAGGAGGATACGAATCAGTTTTAGGCGCCGCTTGCACCCAACACTTAACGCAGTGCATGTTCAATACGCGGCCGATTACTGTATTTGGACCTCTCGCTCTTCATCATGCAGCTTGAAGGTCGCCTCTAGCTGAGCGTTTACGCAGTCATCCGGCCCGCGCTCTCGCTCATGGATGGCAGCTATCGGCTCTGACACTTAGAGCCAGCGGTGGCCGTCGAAAGACTTCCATGGTCGGTAGTGTTGTAGCTGCTTCATAGTGGTTGGGATTTTAGCTACGACCAAAATTCGGAAATAGAAAAATCCCACCTATGGCCGAGGGCGCGCGCCGGTATTTAGTAAGTTGCCACCCGCTGCGAGGTCGCCATCGAAAACAAAATGATCTGCGTCAGCTATTCAGTCAGACGGCTTTTTTACTGCTGACATTTTCTGACAGGGGGCTCTGCTAAGCTGCGGCACATTTTCGTTTTTCAGGCGGGATCAACGTGTCGCGTACCACTCGTCTACTGACTTTGCTCCAAGCCCTGCGCGGCAAAAAACGCCCGGTAACAGCCGCCGTACTGGCTGCACAGCTGGAAGTTTCCGAGCGCACGCTGTACCGCGATATCGCCGAATTGACTGCCTTGGGCGCACCGATTTTCGGCGAGGCCGGGGTAGGGTATGTGTTGCGCAGCGGCTTGTTTCTGCCGCCATTGATGCTCAACGCCGACGAAACCGAAGCGATCGTGCTGGGCTTGCGCTACGTGGATCAGCGCGGTGATGAGGTACTGAGCCGCGCCGCCGCGAACGCTTTGGCGAAGATTGCCGATGTGCTTGACCCGACGGCGCAGGAAGCCTTGCGTAACCCGACGCTGCTGCCGGGCCCGCCGGGGTTTGGCTATCCGGAAAACCGTGTGCCGCTTAATGTGTTTCGCGAGGCCATTCGCAATCAGGCCAAATTGCATATCGATTACGCAGACGCGAGCCAAACCCAGAGCCAGCGCCTGATCTGGCCGCTGGCCCTGGGCTTTCTCAACGAGGTACGGGTGATCGTGGCCTGGTGTGAATTGCGCGGTGCCTATCGCACTTTTCGCACCGACCGGGTGGCCGCCGCCCAAGCCCACGGCGAGCGTTATCCGGGGCGACGCAGCGACTGGCTACGCGCCTGGCGCAAGTTGATGGAGCAGAATGAAACCGGGCCGTTTACTCCTGACAAAAACTGACACAGCCCTGGCTTAGCATGGCGTTACAAATCACCAAACAAGGAGCTGTGCCATGTCTACTGCTGAATTGGCGCCGGCCATCGTGGCCTATATCACTGCGACGAATACCCGCGACATTTCGTCCGTTTCCGATTGGTTTGCCGAGGACGCCAACGTGTTCGATGAGGGCGAGCATCAGGCCGGCAGTGCCGCCATTGCCCGCTGGATGGAAGACACCGGGCGTCGCTACCAGCCGCGGGTCGAAGTACTCAACGTGCAGCATCGCACCGGCAAGGTGTTGGTCAGTAATGTGGTTTCCGGCAATTTCCCCGGTAGCCCGCTGGAGCTGCGCTACACCTTCCGCCTGAACGGGCAGGGCAAGATTTCACGGCTGGATATCTCCGTGTAAGTCATACTGGCACGCATGACTTTCGACTCGCCTCTCGCCGCTTACCAACACGCCATCGCCCAGCAAGGGTTCGTCCCCGACGACGCCCAGTGCCAGGCGGTGCAAGCCCTGCAAGCCTGCCACGAGGCCTTGCATCAAGGCCGCGCGCCCATCACCGGGGTTTATCTGTGGGGGCCGGTGGGGCGCGGCAAAACCTGGTTGATGGACCAGTTCTACCAAAGCCTGCGGGTGCCCGCGCGACGCCAGCATTTCCATCACTTCATGGGCTGGGTGCATCAGCGCTCGTTCCAGCTCAGCGGTATCCAGGACCCTTTGCAGGCCTTGGCCCGGGAACTCGCCCGGGAAGTGCGTGTGCTGTGTTTCGATGAGCTGTTCGTGAATGACATCGGTGACGCGATCATTCTCGGCCGCTTGTTCCAGGTGATGTTCGAGGAGGGCGTGGTGGTGGTCTGCACGTCGAATCAGCCGCCCGACCAGCTCTACGCCGGCGGCTTCAATCGCGAGCGTTTCCTGCCGGGCATTGAGGCGATCAAGCAGCACATGCAAGTGGTGGCGGTAGACGGTGGTGAAGATCACCGGTTGCATCCTGGTGTGGGCCTGCAACGCTACTGGGTGAACCAGCCGGATGCACTCGCCACGGTATTCAAGCAACTGAGTGAAGGGCAGGCGGTGAGCGGCGGGGCGGTCACGGTTGGCTATCGTTCGATTGTGGCGGTGCAGTCCAGCGACACGGTGCTGTGGTGCCGCTACTGTGATCTGTGCGAACAGCCGCTGGCGGCCATGGACTTTATGCTGCTGTGCGACCGCTTCAAGGCGATTCTGCTGGGTGAAGTCCCCAACCTGAGCGCGCAAAAACGCCCGGCGCGCATTGCCCGGGGCACCGAAGATGCTGCCCAGCGCGTCGTGGCCGGTGATCGTGAGTTACCTGAATTGTCGGTGCATGATGACAGCGTGCGGCGTTTTATAGCGCTGGTGGACGAGTGTTATGACCGTAAAGTGCCGTTGTTCATCGAGGCCCGCGTGCCGCTGCAAAACCTCTACACCGAAGGCTATCTGGAGTTTGCATTTCGACGGACCCTGAGCCGCTTACAAGAGATGCAACTTCAACGTTTCGGCGCATAGGAAAAATCCGAGGCTGATGGCGCCTGTTAATGCGCACAACCTTCGCGCTTTCTATCGGGCATTTGTAGTTAATCTCCTTCATCTACTGCCGGCTCCGCGCTTACAATTGTTCCCCTCAAAGGGAGCCTATTCCCTTGTTGTCGTGATTGAGGAAGGACATGGACACCCCAGACATCCTGGTGCTGCAAGCCAGCTACACCAACCCCGTTCATGCCGAGGCCATCGGCCTGGTGCTTAACCATTACGCCGAAGACCCAATGGGCGGCGGCCATACGTTGCCTGCGGACTTGCTGCAGCAACTGCCCGCCGAACTGGCCAAGCGCGCCCACGCGTTCAGCGTACTGGCGTTTGTCGGCGGCGAGCCGGCGGGGTTGGTTAACTGCTTTGAAGGGTTCTCGACGTTTGCTTGCCGCCCGTTGGTCAACGTTCACGACGTGGTGGTGATGAATCAGTTTCGGGGCCTGGGGTTGAGTCAGAAAATGTTGCAGAAGGTCGAAGAGATCGCGCGTCAGCGTGGTTGCTGCAAGATCACCCTGGAGGTGCTCGAGGGCAATGAGGTGGCTCAGTCGGCGTATCGCAAGTTCGGTTTTGATGATTCGATTTTTGACCCGGCTCACGGGCGCATGTTGTTCTGGAATAAACCGCTTTAATAGTTGCGGTTATTAAACTCAAAACAAAAAAAGGCGCCATTAAATGGCGCCAAGTTAACCTTTGCCAACGGAGCGGAATGGCGCAGGGTAGTGCGGATTAACTAAGTATTAAATTAGCTGTTCGGTTTTTGCTCGGCATCCGGTTGTTCGGTAGTGCGAGGCTTTACAGTCTTGCCATCGGCAATCGCTGTTTTGTCAGCCGTGCCGTGTGTCTTTTGCTGCATGAATGTGAAGTCGTTGTAAAACTGCTTGGAGCGCTCTGAACCGCCTTCTGCAAAGGCGGCAGCGGAGGTCAGGGTCATCAGGCTGGCAAGCATCAAGGTCGAGAGTTTCATGGCAGTATTCCCATTAAGAGTGATAGGTTTCCGGTCGCTCCTTGATCAGATTCATGGGGCGAGTTTGGAGGGGCCTTATTAAGAGGGAATTAACGGGGCGCGCCCCAAAAGTTAACGATTGTGTTAACTTCGGGGGCGTGGCTTAAAGCCTCCAGTCCAGCGCGAGCGTGATAGAGCGCGGGTCTCCCCAATACACGCCATTATAAAAGCCGATACGTTCGTAATATTTTTTATCAAATAGATTATTGACGTTAACTGATGCCGAAACATGCTCGTCGAACTGATAACGCGACATCAGGTTGACCACGGTGTAGGCCTGTTGGGTGATCTTCGCCCGCGTGGTGATCAGGTTGCCCTCGCCATCCCGGGCGCCCGTCGGGCGGTTGCTGAAGTCATACGTGTCGCTCTGCCAGTTGACCGCGCCACCGACGGTCAGCTTGTGCCACGCGCCAGGCAGCCGGTAGGCGCTGGAGACCTTCAGCAGGTTGAGTGGCTGTTCGGTATTGTTGCGTTTGCCTGAGCCATTCAGCGAGTGGGTATAGGTGTAGCCGGCAGTCACATTCCAATCGCGCATGACTTCACCGGCGACCTCCAGTTCGAAGCCCTTTACCTTGTTACCTTTGCCACCGGATTTGTAGTACTCCTCGCCTGTGGTCGGGTTCGGTGGGACCGAGTCGTCCCGTTCTGCCACGTTGTCCTGGGTGCTCCAGAAATAAGCCGCGGCCACATTCAAGCGCTGTTCCAGCAGGCTGCCTTTGAGGCCCACCTCGTAATTGCTACCTACGACGGGTTCCAGGTACTTGTTACTTGCGTCGAGGGCGTCCTGTGGTGTGAAAATATCGGTGTAACTGGCGTAGACCGTGTACTCCGGCGTCAGGTCATAGAGCAGCCCGGCATAAGGCGTCCACATATCATTGTGCGTCTGGCGGGACTTGTCGCTGTTCTTCAGCTGGTCGTTGGCGTCATAGTCAGGGACGGCCGTTTCGTATTCCCAGCTGCCATAACGGCTGCCCAGCACGGCGTGCAGGCGATCGGTCAGGTTCAGTTGAGTGGCAAGGTAACCCGCCTTTTGTTTTTTATTGCTGTGTTCACCTTTGAGGTGGGTGACCGTGTCGGGAAACTTGCCGATCCCGCCCATGTATTTCCAGTCGTCGATGGTGTTGTACCCGTCTGGTGTTTTGCCCCTGCGCATAAATGGTGAGGTGTCGCGTTGCGCGGCTTCCGCATACCCCACCATCAGCTTGTGCTCGCGACCGGCAAGCGCATAAGTCCCGGCGAGGCTGAGGTCAATGGCCTCCATTCTGGAGGTGCCGAGCATATGGCTGCTCCAGGCGTTCATGCCGCTGCGATTTTCATTAGGAAAGCCGGCGCCGCCATAGTAGACCTTGCCGTCTGTATCGCTTTGACGATGGGTATAGGCCGCTTTCAGGTGCCAGTCACCCGCGAGCCGATGGTCCAGCGTCACGAAGGTGGTCTTGTCCGTCAGTGGCCAGGAACTCCAATCCGCCGCCATGTTGGTGGAACGCGAGAGCTTGGCCTTGCCGCCTTGGCTATTCCAGTAAGGCACGGTGCCCCAGGAGGTACCTTGCACGTGCTTGTCCTGGTAATCAAAGCCTACGGCCAGCACGGTGTCGTCTGAAAGATCGCCCTCTAGAATGCCGTAGCCGACGGTGCGCTGCAGCCCGTAGTTGTCACGGATCGACTTGCTGTCGCGGTAGGCCAGCACGCTGCGCCCGCGTAAGCGACCGTCAAATGCCAGTGGGCCGCCCACATCCACGTAGCTGTAGTAGTTGTCATGGCTGCCAGCGCTCACGCCGGTCTTGGCCTGCCATTTTGCGGTAGGGCGCTTGCGTACCATGTTGACGGTGGCCGAGGGGTCGCCTGCACCGGTGGTCAGCCCCGTGGCACCGCGGACGACCTCGATGCGGTCGTAGATGATGGTGTCGGCGTCTGACTTCATATACCCGAAGGTACTGAGCATACCGTCAACCTGGTAGTTAGTAATGCCATAGCCACGGGAGGTATAGGAAACGCGGTCGGAGTCGTTGTGCTGGACGTTGACACCCGTGGTCTGGCGCAGCACGTCGGTCAGGGTGTTGAGATTGAAGTCGTCCATCTGTTGGCGGGTGATCACCGAGATCGACTGCGGGGTTTCTTTAATGGACAGGTCGAGCTTGGTCGCCGTACTCATCGAGCCCGTGGTGTAGGCCCCGGTGTGCTCGGTGTTGGCGCCCAGGCCTTCGGCGGTGATGCTTGTGGCGCCCAGCTCAAGGGCTTTCGCCGGAGGGTGTTCGGGGTCGGTTTCAGCCAGCAGGTCCGGGCTTAAAACAGCGCCAAACAGGCCAAGGGTGAGGGTCATGGAACGGGTAAAAGGCGCGAACATCGCGGTAGACTCCTTGTCGTCTTTGAGGCCGCCCCGGAAAGGGAAGGCCATGGCTCAAAGACGAAAGGAGGCGGGGAACTTTAGGCTTAAACGAGAATGATTGTTATCTTTCTGTTGCAGAGCCCTCAACTATTTGGCAACCACCTCAGCCGCATCCGGCTTCTTCGGCTTGATCAAGCTGAAATCGATCAGGCCTTTTTTCTGGGCGATATAGGGGTCGCCAATCATCAATGGGCGCGGCTTGAAGCTGTCATTGACCAGGCTTTTGCTGCGGTCCCATTCATCGAAGCTCAGCCCGGCGAGGTCTGCCCAGGTGTGAATCAATTGCGAACTGCTGGAGGGCCGCTGCAGGCTGCTTGCGAAGCTCCAGTTGTGGGTTTCGCGCCATTTCTGTGAGGCGTACGCCATGAAGGGAATGGTGTACATCGGTGCCGTCGGCTTGCCCTCGTTACGCCCCAGGGTGCTGTGGCCGACCGAGTCGTACACGTCTTCGCCGTGGTCTGACAGGTAAAGCAGGAAACCGTTGGGATCGGTCTTGGCGTAGTCCTTGATCAGGCTTGATACCACGAAGTCGTTGTACAGCACGGCGTTGTCGTAGCTGTTGTAGACCGGCAGCTGCGCGTCGCTGATGCCCGGCGGTACGCCCTGGCGATCGGTGAATTTGTCGAAGGTCGGCGGGTAGCGGTACTGATAGCTCATGTGCGTACCCAGCAGGTGCACCACGATGAACTTGCGCTCGGTGGGATCGGCCATGGCCTTGGCAAACGGTGCCAGCACGTCGCCGTCGTATTGGCGGGCGTTCTGGTTGCGGTTGTTATTGAGATACACCTGCTCGTCGGCCTGTTCGGAGAAGGTCGTGAGCATGGTGTTGCGCTTGGTCATGGTCTGCTGGTTGGTGATCCAGTAGGTCTTGTAGCCGGCTTGTTTCATCACGCTGATGATTGACGGCGTCTTGAGGTACAGGTCCGGGTTCTCTTCATCGGCGAAGGTCAGCACCTGTTGCAGCGCTTCAATGGTGTAGGGGCGCGGGGTGATGACGTTATCGAACACCGCCAGTTGGTCGCGCAGCTTGTCCAGTTCCGGCGTGGTGTTGCGCGGGTAGCCGTAAAGGCTCATGCGCTGACGGTTGGTGGATTCACCGATGACCAGCACCAGGGTCGACGGCTGGCCGGCCATGCTGTCCTTGAGGTTCTTCAGGGGCGGGATCTGGCTGGCGCTGGTCAGCATGCCTTGCATACTGTTCAACTGTTCGGTGTAACGGCGGTAAGCGACGATCATCTGCCACGGCACCGCAGGTTCGATGCGGGTCTCGAAACCGTCGATGGCGTGTTCCATGCTGTCATTGGTAGCAATCTGTTTGACCAGCGGGTAACCGACCACGGCCAATGCGATGGCGGTCGCCGCCAGTATCGACTGGCCACGCGGCAAGTAAACCGGACGCACGCGGGTCCACAGAAAAACAGCCAGGGCGGTATGGGCGATGAACGCCAGCACGATCCACCAGGCAAAGTATTGGGTGGCGTATTCGCCGGCTTCAGAGATGTTCGACTCGAACATGATGAAGATGACGCTTTGCGAAAATTCCTGCTGGTAGATGAAGAAGTAACCCAGGCTGGCCATGGAGCAGGCCCACAGCACCACACCGATCAAGGCGGCGAGCAAGCGTGTACGCCGTGGGAATAGCAGCATCGGCGCCAGCCACAGCGCACTCATGAAGAACGCTTGGCGAAAACCGCTGAAACCGGAGGTGCCGGTCAGTTGGATCAGAAGTTGGGTAATACCCGAGAAGTACCAGAAAAACAGGAACAGCCAGCCAAGGCCAGCCCAATCAAAGCCTTTCGCAGACTTCGTGCTGCGTTTGAACATCGCCATCCAGCGCTCCAACCCGATAATTGCCAGTCGTCGCGCAGGAATGCGCGCAACAGAGGGCCACCGCACGTGGGCGGCCCTTTTCGGCGGGAGTATCGGGAGGAAGATGTGAAAACTTTGTGAGTTATTCCTGAACGGCTCGTTCAGCTTACGTTCAGCAAAGGGCGGGCTGGGTGCCGGAGGCTAGGTTGATTTGGGCCTGAAGGTGTGAGCGCAGGCGCAGCACTTCCTGCTGCAACTGATCGCGCTCGTCTTTCAACTGGCGCAATTCATCGCGTCGGACGCTGACGTAGAGGGTCTGTGGCGGGCGGGTCATCTGTGCTGTGCTCATTGCTTACCTCGCAAATAGCCGGTAGATCGCGGTGCCGGAACGCTTGAATCAAGGTTCTCGACAACAGTCGGAAGCAATTCTGAATTCTTTTTTGAATCAAGGGAACTTTTTTATTTTTGATGGTCTTGTGACTTTTTGGGCCGTGATGCTGAAACGATGGCTATTTTTTTGTCATGAAACTACACGGATCTGCTCTGGACTAACCCTCATTAGCCTCATTGCGCTATAAACTATGTCACACATTTTTTAGCAGTTAGGAGCATCAGCACATGCAACTGGGGATTATCGGACTAGGCCGCATGGGCGGTAACATTGCGCGGCGCCTGATGCTCAATGGGCATACCACCGTTGTATACGACCGTAACGAAGCATTTGTAAAAGGCTTGAGCGAGGAGGGCGCCACCGGCGTCGCCGACTTGAAAGCCCTGGTAGCCGGCCTGCAAAAGCCGCGCGCCGTTTGGGTCATGCTGCCTGCAGGCGATCCGACTGAAAACACCATCAATGAACTGAGCGAACTGCTGGAAGACGGTGATGTGATCATCGACGGCGGCAACACCAACTATAAGGATGACGTACGTCGCGCTAAAGCGCTGTCGGAAAAAGGCCTGCACTATGTCGACGTCGGCACCTCTGGCGGCGTTTGGGGCTTGGAACGTGGCTATTGCATGATGATCGGTGGCGACGCCGAGACCGTGCAGCGCCTCGACCCGATCTTCGCCAGCCTGGCTCCGGGCCTGGGTAATATCCCACGCACCAAGGACCGTTCCGCCCAAGCTGACAGCCGCGCCGAGCACGGCTACATCCATGCTGGCCCGGCCGGTTCCGGGCACTTTGTGAAGATGATTCACAACGGCATCGAGTACGGGATGATGCAGGCCTTTGCCGAAGGCTTCGACATCCTCAAAACCAAGAACTCGGAAAACCTGCCGCAAGACCAGCGCTTTGACCTCAACGTCGCCGACATCGCCGAAGTCTGGCGCCGTGGCAGCGTGGTCTCGTCCTGGCTGCTGGACCTGACTGCCGACGCCCTGGCTACCGACCCGAAACTCGACGGTTACTCAGGCTCCGTGGCCGACAGCGGTGAAGGCCGCTGGACCATCGAAGCGGCCATGGAGCAAGCGGTGCCGGTACCGGTATTGTCCACCTCGTTGTTCGCGCGTTTCCGTTCCCGCCAGCAGAGCACCTACGGTGACAAAATGCTGTCTGCCATGCGCTTCGGCTTTGGCGGCCATGTGGAGACTTCCAAAAAATGACCGTTAACGGCAAGAAACCCAAGGCCGAACCCGCTCCACCCACCACGCTGTTTCTGTTTGGCGCCCATGGCGACCTAGTCAAGCGCCTGCTGATGCCTGCGCTTTACAACCTGAGTCGTGACGGGCTGCTGGGCGATGGCCTGCGCATTGTCGGCGTTGATCACAACGCCATCAGTGACGCCGACTTCGCCAAGAAGCTCGAGGATTTCATCCGCACCGAGGCCGCGAGCAAGGTCAAGGGCAATGCCGACAACGCCCTGGACCCTGAGCTGTGGGCGCAGTTGGCCAAAGGTATCAGCTACGTCGAGGGTGACTTCCTCGACGACAGCACCTATGCCGACATCAGCAAGAAAATCGCCGACAGCGGCACCGGTAACGCGGTGTTCTACCTGGCCACTGCACCGCGCTTCTTCAGTGAAGTGGTGCAGCGCCTGGGCAGCGCCGGTTTGCTCAACGAAACCGATGACGCGTTCCGTCGTGTGGTGATCGAAAAGCCGTTCGGCTCTGACCTCGCCACCGCTGAAGCGCTGAACGCGTGCCTGCTCAAGGTGATGAGCGAGAAGCAGATCTATCGCATCGACCATTACCTGGGCAAGGAAACGGTGCAGAACATTCTCATCAGCCGTTTCTCCAACGTGCTGTTCGAAGCGTTCTGGAACAACCATTACATCGACCACGTGCAAATCACCGCGGCGGAAACCGTCGGCGTGGAAACCCGGGGTAATTTCTTCGAAAAAACCGGCACCCTGCGCGACATGGTGCCCAACCACCTGTTCCAGCTGCTGGCGATGGTCGCCATGGAGCCGCCGGCAGCGTTTGGCGCCGATGCGGTACGCGGTGAGAAAGCCAAGGTCGTCGGGGCCATCCGGCCCTGGTCACTGGAAGATGCGCGGGCTAACTCGGTACGCGGCCAGTACACCGCCGGCCAGATCGGCGGCAAGGCGCTTCCCGGTTACCGCGAAGAAGCCAACGTCGCGCCCGACAGCAGCACCGAGACGTTCGTGGCCCTCAAGGTGATGATCGACAACTGGCGCTGGGTCGGCGTGCCGTTCTACCTGCGCACCGGCAAGCGCATGAGCATTCGCGACACTGAAATCGTGATCTGCTTTAAGCACGCGCCTTACGCGCAGTTCCGCGATACCGAAGTGGATGAGCTCAAGCCCACCTACCTCAAAATCCAGATCCAGCCGAACGAAGGCATGTGGTTCGACCTGTTGGCGAAAAAACCTGGGCCGACCCTGGAAATGGCCAATATCGAGTTGGGTTTCGACTACAAGGACTTCTTCGAGATGCAGCCGTCTACGGGTTACGAAACCCTGATCTACGACTGCATGACCGGTGATCAGACCCTGTTCCAGCGCGCCGACAACATCGAAAACGGCTGGCGTGCGGTGCAGCCGTTCCTGGATGCCTGGAAAGAAGACGACGGTATCCAGGCCTACAAGGCCGGTGAAGATGGCCCGGCCGCTGCCGATGCCTTGCTGGCCCGCGATGGCCGCACCTGGCATAGCCTCGGATGAGTGACGCCGCGATCCATCCCATCCGGTTTGTACTGAGTGATATGGACGGCACGTTGCTGCGCGCTGACCACACGCCTAGCCAGCGCACCATCGACACGGTGCGCGCTTTGCGCGAGGCCGGGGTGTTCTTCAGCTTGGCCAGCGGGCGGCCGCCCAAGGCCATGATGCAGATGGTCGAAGCGTTTGGCATTGATGTGCCGGTAGCGGGCTTTAATGGCGGTACGTTGGTCAACCCCGATGGCAGCATACTGCTGGCGCATCATCTGCCGGCAGACGCGGCATTGGTTGCGCTGGCGCTGTTCAGCGCAGAGCCGGACGTAGAAGTCTGGCTGTTTGCCGACGGTGATTGGCTGCGCCGTGACCCGCCTGGCCCTATGGTCGCGCGGGAAGCGGATGGCTTGGGCTACGGGCCGGTGGTGGTCGAGAGTTTCGAGCCGTACCTGGATCGAGTCGACAAGATCGTCGCCGCCAGTCACAACACGCAATTGCTCAAAGAGTTGGAAGCACAGCTGCAACCCAAGGTCGAAGGGTTGGCGCATGTGTCGCGCTCACAACCTGTGTACCTGGACGTGACCGCCATGCTCGCCAACAAGGGTGAAGCCCTGAAGACCCTGGCGGCGCACCTTGGGGTGCCGCTTGAGCAAACGCTGGCCATCGGTGACGGTGGCAACGACCCGGCGATGTTTCACGTGGCAGGGTTGTCGATTGCCATGGGCCAGGCCGAAGAAGTGGTCAAGCGTCAAGCCAGCGTCGTCACCGGCAGTAATATCGAGGATGGCGCAGCCGAAGCTATCGAGCGGTTTATTCTCGCGCAGAAGTAACTGCGCCAGTTTGAATTGGCCACGCTCTAACAGCGAACTTGCGATCATTGTTTCTGCTTGCAGACAATGATCGCAAGTTGCTGCCTCGCATTACTTCGGCATTGCCCACGATTGCAACTGATGGCCATCTTTGTCGAGTTCGGCGCGCGCCTGCAACAACAAATCTTCCAGTTGCGCCGGGTCGGTATAGGCACTCGAAGACAGTTGTTTGCTGCCGATACGGGTATTGGTACGGTCGATGACGCTCAGGCTGAGGGCGCCATTGCCATCGTGCCAGGCCACGCACTGAAAGGGCTGGAAAGCACGGTCTGCGATCAAAAGAGCTTCGTTGATGCGGAGCGGGGCGTTCATGTGGGTGTTCTCTCTAAATGCCCATTCAAGTGAGTGCCGTCGGTTGGGCGAGCCAAACGGCTAGTTACTTGTACTGATGCACGATGGCGGGGTACGGGTCACATCCTAGAGCAAGAAATTTTAACTTTCCGTGATTAACGTCATGTAAGCGGCTGTTTTGGAAGCTGAATGAACGTTTCGGCGCGCCTCTAGTTTTTAGTCGAAAAGTCCGGGAGGTGGCTTTTTGCCAACACTTATAGCGAAACGGTACAAGGCGCGCGTCAATACCTTGCTAGTGTTAGCGTCAGGCATCACAAACCATTGTTTCTAAATAACTTTAATAATTCTGGCGCCAAGGAATAGTCATGGTTGTTACACCTGCCCAACGTCGCCTGCTGGTGGTCGAGCCCTGTGACGACTGCCATGGGCTATTGCCCGGCCTGCGCACCGCCGGGTGGGAAGTGGACAGCTGTGCCCTAGGTGCGGTGGGCGATCGCTCGTGTGATGTGGGCTTGCTGCGCTTGCAGCCCGAGCACCTTGAACGCCCAGAAGCGGTCAAGGAATTGATCAGCCGCAGTGGTACCGAATGGATCGCCGTGCTCAGCCCGGATGTTCTGCGTCTGCAAAAAGTCGGTGATTTTGTCTGCGAATGGTTTTTCGACTTCCACACATTGCCTTTTGATGTGGCACGCGTGCAGGTCACGCTGGGGCGCGCGTTCGGCATGGCACGCCTGCGCGGCAAAGGCTACGCGCTGGTCGACGAGCCGGAACATGAACTGCTCGGCGACAGCCGACCCATCCGTGAACTGCGTAAATTGCTGGCTAAGCTTGCGCCCACCGAATCGCCGGTACTGATTCGCGGCGACAGCGGCACCGGTAAAGAGCTGGTGGCCAAGACCCTGCATCGCCAATCCCAGCGGCATGCCAAGCCATTTGTCGCGATCAACTGCGGCGCGATCCCCGAACACTTGATTCAGTCCGAGCTGTTCGGCCATGAAAAAGGTGCGTTTACCGGCGCGCACCAGCGCAAGGTCGGGCGCATTGAGGCGGCCCACGGTGGCACGCTGTTCCTTGACGAGATCGGCGATTTGCCGATGGAACTGCAAGCCAACCTGCTGCGTTTTCTGCAGGAAAAACAAATCGAACGCGTCGGCGGCAGCCAGCCCATCCCGGTGGATGTGCGCGTACTGGCGGCGACACACGTCGACCTGGAAGCGGCGGTAGCGAAGGGCACTTTTCGTGAAGACTTGTATTACCGGCTCAATGTCCTGCAGGTGATTACCGCGCCGCTGCGTGAGCGCCATGGCGACGTGGCGATGCTGGCCAATCACTTTTCGCGCTTTTACAGCCAGGAAACCGGGCGTCGCCCACGCAGTTTCAGCGAAGATGCGCTGGTGGCGATGGGGCAACACCCGTGGCCGGGCAATGTGCGCGAGTTGGCCAACCGTGTACGCCGTGGCTTGGTGCTGGCGGAAGGGCGGCAGATCGAAGCCGTTGATCTGGGGCTGCAAGTTGAGCAGGCAATCGCGCCACCGATGGCTACACTGGAAGATTACAAGCACCGCGCCGAACGTCAGGCGCTGTGCGATGTGCTCAACCGGCACAGCGACAACCTGAGTGTCGCGGCCCGTGTGCTGGGGGTTTCCCGGCCGACCTTCTACCGGTTGCTGCACAAACACCAGATCCGCTAGGGCGGGTAAACCGAAAAGCCCCGCAACGACCCTTATCGTTGCGGGGCTTTTCTTTGTGGCCAGGGACGCTCCGCGCCCGGCTGTCCCTAGAAGTAATACGGAAACTTCAAACTGAACGTAAAGTCCGGCGCATCATCCGTCATCCCAATGGACAGGTTCGGCACAATCGTCAGGTTCTCCGACGCCGCAATGGTCATGCCGACGTTGAAATAACCGGCGTTCGCATCGCTGGAGACCACCGATTGCCAATCGCCGCCACTGGGTTTTAGCTTGCTTTTACGTTGCACCAAGTCGGACACCGAGAACGACATACTCATCTTCTCGTTTAAGGCAAATGCGACACCGACACCGAACTGGAAGCTGTCACCCAGGCGCACTTTACCGCCGACCTTCTGGTTGACGTCACTGCTGATATCGTCGAACGATTCCTCGAGGTTGTGGGTATAGGAAAGCGAGCCAAACAACACTGCAGGGTCGAAGGTCTTGACCAGGGAAATACCTGGCGTGATCGACCAGACACCGTTGCCGGTTGGTAGGCTTTCGGGCACGTAGAGGTTGTCATTGGCGGTTTGCCTGACGAGCTTGATGCCAAACGGTTCTTTACCCGTAGGCGCCTTGACCCGCACCGACACGACCGCATCCGGCATGTTGGGGGTTTCGTCGAGAAACTTGTATGCCACGCCAAAGTTGACGTCGCCGATGGTCGGGTCGCGGGTCACCGAGGCTTCCGACGTTGCTGAGGCATCGTTGCCCTTGCCGCCCGACTGGTAGGTCGATTCGCGGTAAACCACCGGGACGTTGACGTCGAACTGCCAGCGGTTATCAACGTTGTAGCGCCCGGTCAGGTCCAGGGTCCAGTTATCGGCCTTGATCCGGTC
Organism: Pseudomonas sp. D47; assembly: GCF_045447305.1. Taxonomy (NCBI): domain Bacteria; kingdom Pseudomonadati; phylum Pseudomonadota; class Gammaproteobacteria; order Pseudomonadales; family Pseudomonadaceae; genus Pseudomonas; species Pseudomonas sp. D47. Next base: position 94,904 of record NZ_JBJGXU010000014.1, read on the forward strand.
CAGGTTGATATTGCCGAGGAAAATCGAGTCCAGTGCCAGGAAACCGTTGAGGGTCAACTGCCGAGCATCGTAGCGCGCATAGGTCATGCCGGTTTCAAAGCTGAACTTGCCATTGCCGAAAAAGCCGCTGGCTTCGTTGTAAAGGTTGCTCACACTTTGCGCAGGGGCTGAGTCATCCTTGAGCGCCTGCCCATAAGAACTGCCACCGCCGCCGGCACCACCGGAGGCTGCCGCAGCACCGGTACCCGCGACTGTGGTACCGCCTTTCTTGAAGTCGGCCGGGGATTTGGCCAGGCGTTTGGGGGCTGGTGTCTCAGGTTGATCCTCTACCTGACGCACACGCTGCTCCAGCACCGCCAAGGCTTTTTGCTGCACTTCGTACCGCTGCTTGAGCTCAAGAAGCTCTTGCTTGAGGGTCTCGATGTCGGCGTCGGGCGCTGCATACAGCATGGATGCGGGCAATAGTGTACTTAAACAAACCACCGCACGTAGCGATAACGATCGATGCATGAAATAAGCCGTCCTTTTCTAATGCAAAAGTGTCGAGGGTCAGCGTAGTTCAATAACCGAGCGTGCGTAGGCCTTTGAGTTGATCCAGGTTGCAGTTCAAGGCGCCGTTGTTCAAACCGTTATTGTTCATCACGACGTTGAGCTGGGTCATGTTGTTGACGAAGTTGGTATTGCCGGTCAACACCGTGCCTTGCAGCACATTACCGCCACCGATCTGCTGCAGGCTGTTGCCCTGATTGTGGTTGGCCTGGATCGCCATCTGCAAGCCGCCGTTATTGGCTGACACACTCACTCGGCCTGCCGGGCTATCACCGGTCACGGTACCGCCAGCCACCAGCACCTGTCCTGATTGCGCGGCATTGCCGGGTGCAAAACCGTTCTGGGATATGGTGACGCCTACATTGTTATAGGCGGTGTTGCCATCGCCCGCCGCACGCACGCTCTGGGTTACGCCCTGGCCACTGCCAAGGCCTGCGCCGCCGACCACGTTACCGGTGCCAGTGTTCTGGTTGGACCCGGTCCCCGCCGAACCGGTGGTCTGTACGTAGAACTGCGGGGTGATGGTGGTTTTGTCGATCTGCATGCTGGCCTTGCCGGTGATGGTGTCACCGATAGCGTTGGTCCAGGTGCTGCTCATGACAATGCCGAAGCTGATGATTCGTCCCGGCATCACGTAACGGCCGCGCAGTTCGGCCATTTCCGAATCCTTGAGTTCGATCGGCTTGAACGCCGATGAAGCATAAACGGGCATTGAGGCTGCCAGACACAAGACCGTCAGCCAACGGGACGTGTTCATCTTCTGCTCCTGGAGCGTCCTGCTCCTTATTGCGCTTCTTAGAAGAAGTCGCTCTGGATAAAACCGAAATCCATCAGCTCGGCATCGCCCACGGGTCTGAACTCATTCAACTGGCTTTTGGCGGTCAGCGGTGTCGGCGGGTCGAGCAAGGCATTGGCTTTGTCGTAGCCTTCGCCCAGCACCGCAAACACGATGCCATTCCAACCGTTGATGAAGTCGCCATGGGAGTAGCGCTTGTGGCCCAGTACCGGGTCGCCGATATAAACCCAATCCTTGTCAGCCCGTTGCAGCACCACAAAGTGCTTGTAGCCACGAATTTCCAGCAACACCACCACAGGGATCTTCACAGTGACGAGGGTGTCGGGGCCGATCTTGTAGCCCCGGGCACGCATGCCGATGCTTTCGAGGTAGCGTTTCATGTCCAGCATGGAAAAGCCCTGGGTACGTACCAGATCCTGATCGGCGTTGACCAGCATGCCTTTGATGATGTGATCTTCGTCGACGTCGAGCCAGTAGGCCTGGCGCAGGATGGTGGCAAGGGCGGCTGCACCGCAGCTGAAATCGGTTTTCTGTTCCACCAGGTTTGCGAAACGGCGCTCACGAATGCTCTCGACCTTCTTGAAAATCACTGCACCGCCAGGCATGGCTGAGATCGCCATGGTGCCTGCCCACGAAGGGCCGGTGAGTAACATCAAGAGGGTAAAGGTCGCGAGGCGCATGATCGAATGACCTGATGGACACTGGAATAAAAAAGGGCCTTGTTGCCAAGGCCCCGCTGGATCAGAAGCGCACGCCGCTGGCGCACACGCTGCAACCCTGGCCGATCGACAGGCTGTTGCTGCCTTGGTTGCCCGCACCGGATTGCAGGTTTACGCCTACGTTGCCGGAGTTACGGTTAACCGAGTTGTCGAGGCTCGAGTTGTTGGACACATATTGAGCTTTGCCACCATGGCCATACCCGTGGCTGGAAGCGGCAGTGTTCAGGTAGCTGTTGGCGAGCGAGTTTTGCTCGGTGTTGGCGGCTGCAGAGATGTTTTTGCCGTCAGCGGTGGTGATTGCCAGGTTGTTTTTACCCTGGTTGCCTTGACCCGCTTGGCCGTTGTAACCCACGTTGCCGGAGTTGCCGTTAACCGAGTTGTCCAGGGAGGCGTTGTTTTGGGTGCCTTTGTTGACGAAGCTGTTGAGCGCGCTGTTTTGATTCACATCGACCAAACCAAACACGGATGCAAAGTCGCCTTTAGCGCTGGAGATGGCGGCAGAGTTGTCGGCTTGGTTACCACTGCCCGACTGCACGTTTACCCCGGTGTTACCGCTGTTGCCGTTTACCGAGTTATCGGCAGAGGCGTTATTTTCGGTTTTGGTGTCATCGAACTTGTTGGCACCGCTGTTTTGAACATCCGTAACGACAGCGGCAACCACGCCGGTGGGTTGAGGCGCAGGGTGCCAGCCACCCGCTTGAGCAGCTGCTGCCATGAGTGCGGCGAGAGCGAAAACCATTGGTTTGAGAGCCATTTGAGGTTTCATGGTGTTTCTCCTTGCTTCTAATTAGTTGGTTAAGTGTTGGTACGGTCCAGCGAGTCCTACCAAGCGTTTACTTGATAGTAATGCTCAGGGTGTTAGCCACTCGGTTCCCCACCCCTGCACTCTGGTTCACCTGAATCACTCCTCGGCTGCCTGTGAAGGCCTGGTCGCTGGTAACGACCTGGCGGCTGCCAGTGGTGGGGGTGAGCCCTGAGTCGGTTGCCAGCGTCGTCGTGTTCTGTTGCAACAGGACGCTGTCGTCGATGCTTAGCGGGCCAGGGTTGATGCTGATCCGCACGGCATTGACTGATTGGTTATTGGCCCCGGCTGTCTGGTTGACGCCTAACATGCCGTTGCCATTGCTAAAAGAGGTGCCTTCGATCGCGGCCTTGGCATTCAGGGCCGGATCAACCTTGCCGTTCATGTTCTGGATGTTGACAGTGGTGGCCTGCCCACCCAGTGCAATGGCTCGGTTGTTGGCCGTTTGTTGTTGGTTACCGGCCGACTGGTTGATCGAAAAGTTGCCGCTGTAGTCTTTTGCGCTGTTGTTGATCACAGCGGTGTCATCCGCCCATGCAGTGGCGCTGCCTAGCAGGGTGAGGATCAGCAGTGCACGATTCATCATTTGCCCCCCATCATGCTGCCGATGTTATTCAGGGGCGCCATGCCGCGCTGGATCGAGTCGCTGATCTGGCCACCCATGCCGCTGCCCGCACCGTGGCCGGCTGTTGCACTGTTGCCCAGTGTCGACATGCTGTTTTGTGTGGCGCTAAGGCCGGACAAATTGCCACTGGCCTGTATCGACCGTGCGATGCTCGAACCACTGCTGATACCACCAATATCCAGATCGCTGAGCTCACCGGTGGCGCTAATGATTTCTCTGCTGGGATTGGCGTTGGCCGTGGAAGGGTAGGGGTCAGGACCGAATGACGGCCGGCCGTACATGTGACCTTGCACATCACGGCTTGTCACGATCACACCGTCGCCCGCCGCGAGCACTGGAAAGCTCACGCTGGCACTCAATGCACAGCTGATCAGCAGGAGGCTCAGTGAGCCTGGATTGTGTGTGTCCACGGCAGTGTTCCTTATTCTTCGCGCTGACCCTAAACAGCGCTGTAAGGGAAAGAGCAGAACGCGTGCCGCTTTTGGTTTTGTGTTGATATTCAGTGGGTTGTGATTAAGGCGGGGCGAAGTGATGGCCAGGGTGTTTCAGCGTTGAGACACCCGCCGTATGGCTGGGTATGCCCAGCCCCACCGCAGGGGTGTCTCAGCGATGTAACAGTGCCCATGACAAAAGCATGAGTCCGCACCGGGTGGGCGGTTCAGGCCAGGCAGGTGTATCAAAAATGGACACTGCGGGCGCAAGCACGCCCATGGGAGCAACAAAGGCTTAGCCTTTGGGCGTTTTACGCGGGATGGAGTTGAGTACGGGGTTGCCGTCCTGGTTCTGGGTCAGGTAGACCGGCAGCACCTTGGGCAGGGACGGGATGAGGTTATTGACCTCATTGATGTTGTAAATGCCGCCGATGCGAATCGTCCCGGTTGTGGCGTCGGCCAGCATCACCGGTTTGTTCAGGTAGCGGTTGATCAGCGGCAGCGCATCGGCCAGGGCCAGGTTATCGAGCACCAGCTTGCCCTGGCGCCATGCCAGGCCTGCGTCGTTGGGGTGGGTGACGGCGACCTGCGGGGCGGCATCCCCCGTGTGGTAACTGGCCTGCATGCCGGGGCTGAGCGGCACGCTGGCGTGCAGCGCGTCGCTGGCAATCTGCACTGAGCCTTCAAGCAACGTGACCCGCACCTGGTCTTCATACTTCCAGACGTTGAACTGGGTGCCGGTGACCCGAACCTGCCCTTCGCCCGCGCGCACGATAAACGGGTGATTGCCGTCATGGCTGACTTTGAAAAACGCTTCGCCCTTTTTCAGGGTCACCCGGCGCTGGTTTTTGTAGTTGCTGTAGACCAGTTCAGTGCCCAGGTTCAGCTCGACCTGGCTGCCATCGCCAAGGGTGACCTTGCGCAGGCCATTGGCGGCGTCAAAGTGTTCATAGGAACTGGGCAGCCAGCCCGCTTCCCAGCCGGTAAAGGCCGCCAGCGGCAATGCGGCGAGGCACACTGCGGCGGCCACTGCGTAGGTGCGCAAGCGGCTGCGCGGCTTGAACGGCACCACCACTGCCACAGGTTCGCTGCGCGGCAGGTGATCGGCCACGTCCCAGATTTCCAACATGGCCGCATATTCGAAGGCGTGCAGCGGGTCGGCATCGTGCCATTGCGCAAAAGCCTGACGTTCGCCCGCCGTGCAATCACTGGCATGCAGGCGCATGCACCAATGCGCGGCGGCGTCGGTGATGGCGTCATATTCGGCTTCTGAAAGGGACTTTTCGCTCATTAACTCATCCTGATTTCGCGCATTCTAACCTCCTGAGGCGGACCGCGAGAACAGCCATCATGGCGATTGCACATCAATTGGAACTTATTCTCGTTTGGGAATATCAGAAATTACAGGACACGAGTCCGTCATTCCCACAATGGAGTACGAACATGCTGAAGAAAACCTTAGTCGCCCTGTGTGCAACCACCGCCCTGCTCAGTGCCGGTGCAGCGATGGCTGATAAGCCGGGCGCGGGCTGGATTACCATCGAAAAGGCCATCGAAGTGGCCAAGACCAAGGCTGGATACGTCGAGGTTTACGCGGCCGAAGCGGACGACAACGGCTATTGGGAAGTCAAAGGCCGCAAGTCCGATGGCACCGTGTATGAAGCGCGTATCGACGGCGCTTCCGGCAACATCCTGCGCGACCAGAAAGACTGACGGTGCCTCTGGGGGCTGCTCAAGCCCCCGGATCCAATACGCGGCCCAGGTGAGTAATCAAGCACGTCGCCGAATCGGCGTTGGCCAAGAGGGTGTCCATGCGCGTGTCGGCGTCGCTCATGAATACCTGTCGGGCAGCTTTTAGGTGCTTGGCGCCGGTGGTACTGAGGATTTTTTGTTTAACCGAACTGGTTTCAGTGCCGCCACCAACGTCTTTCCAAACCCACTTGCTGATGGTTCTAGTATTTACCCAGGTCCGGTTGAAAGAACCGAGTGACCAAAAACAGCCTGCGCTTATTGTTTTCGCGAACAGTAAAGGCGAAGCCTCTTTGCGGATTCTGATGAGGCCGTGCGCAAGTTGACATCAGGCGCGGCGCGTGGTGTTTAATCAACGGTCTGAATGTCCATTCGTTGCCCCCTTCCAATCATAAAAACGGAGCTTCAAATGTCTGCGCAGTCTCCGACAGTTGCCACGGCGTCAACCTCTATCGGCTTCACTGAGTTGGTGGTATTGCTACAACAGGTCTTCGTCACGCACGGCACATCGCCTGAGGTGGCCGCCATCCTGGCGCACAACTGCGCCAGCGCCGAACGCGATGGCGCGCATAGCCATGGCATCTTCCGCATCCCCGGTTACCTCAGCACCCTGGCCAGCGGCTGGGTCGACGGCAAGGCCGTGCCGGTGGTCACCGATGTGGCGTCCGGCTTCTTACGGGTAGACGCCTGCAATGGCTTCGCCCAACCTGCGCTGGCGGCGGCTCGCGCGTTGCTGGTGGCCAAGGCTCGCAGTGCGGGTATTGCATTGCTGGTTATTCACAACTCCCATCACTTTGCCGCGTTGTGGCCGGATGTCGAACCCTTCGCCGAAGAAGGCCTGGTGGCGCTGAGCGTGGTCAACAGCATGACCTGTGTGGTGCCCCATGGTGCCGATCGCCCGCTGTTCGGCACCAACCCCATCGCCTTTGCCGCACCACGGGCAGACGGCGCGCCCATCGTGTTTGACCTGGCCACCAGCGCCATTGCCCATGGCGACGTGCAGATCGCCGCGCGCAACGGCGAGCGCCTGCCGCCGGGCATGGGCGTCGACAGCCTTGGCCAGCCGACCCAGGACCCTAAAGCCATCCTTGAAGGCGGTGCATTGTTGCCGTTCGGCGGGCACAAGGGCTCGGCACTGTCGATGATGGTCGAGCTGCTGGCGGCGGCGTTGACCGGTGGCAACTTCTCGTTTGAGTTCGATTGGTCGGATCACCCGGGGGCACGCACGCCCTGGACCGGGCAGTTATTGATCCTGATCGACCCGAGCAAAACCACCGGGCAAAGCTTTGCCGAGCGCAGCCAGGAACTGGTGCGGCAGATGCATGCAGCGGGGTTGCGGCGGTTGCCGGGGGATCGGCGCCATCGCACACGGGCGAAGTCGCAGGAGGCTGGGGTTGAAATTGAAGCGAAGGATCTGCAGCAGCTACAGGAATTGGCCGAAGGTTGAACCGGGCTGCTGCCGCAGGCAGCAGCCCCAGTCGCTTAGTTGCGACGACCGAGCAACAGACCCACCACCAGGCCAAAGCCTGCGGAAATGGCCACGGTCTGCCATGGGTGGCCACCGATGTAGGTCTCGGTGGCATCCACCACCGGCTTGCTGCGCTCGCGCACGTTGGACACCGAGTCCAGCGCTTGCTTGAGCTTGATAGCGACCTGCTCGCGCAAGGTTTCGCCTTCCTCGCCTATCAGGGCGGCGCTGCTTTTGAGCAGTTTGTCCGATTCTTCGATCAACGCCGTCAGTTCACTGAACGCTTGATCCTTGATTTGATCTTCAACAGCTTGGGCAGTTTGGGCGGCAGTTTTGCGGGCCATTGTGTGACTCCTTGCGAGTGAATGTGACAGTGAACAATGGAGTGTCGGGCCGCGCCAAAAGTTGCAGTTTTTTTGCTGGCGGCGCGGCGCTGAGTAAAATCCGAATCTGGAAGTTTCGACCTACAGTGTAAGATGTCGCCTATTTGTGCAGCAGGTAATTCAACATGAGCTTCAATCTGGCCAACAAAACCCTCGCCGAACGCGCCGAGCTGGAAGATGAAAAGTCCCGCCTCTACGACCTGTGGCAGACCAACCTGGGCAAGGCCAAGGGCGAAGCGGCGCGGTTGTTTGGCGAGCGCGCCAAGCGTAAAGGCAAGTGGGCCGAGTGGGTGCGCGCCGAGCTTGATGGCATGTCGCCGCCGGAGTTTTCCAACATGGTGCGCAGCGAAGTCAACAAGCTGATGGCTGCGGCTAAGTAAAGCACGCCACCACCGCCTCGCGGACTTTCAGCAGCAGCGGATCGCGCTGGGCCTGGGTACGCCAGCCCAATTCCACCGGGTAGCGCGGCAGCGCCAGCGGGCAGGGCAGCACGCGCAAGCCGCTGAGCTGCGCAATGGCCTCGGCGGCATGCCCGGGAATCGTCGCTACCGCGTTGCTGCCCTTGAGCAGGAACGGCAGTGCGGCAAAGTGGCTGGTGGACGCGCACACCTGACGGCTCAACCCTTGGGCCGCCAACCCTTCATCGGTAATCCCGATAAACCCGCCCGACGACACCAACACATGTTCGCGTGCAACGAACGCCTCCAGGCTGATGCCGAGCTGGCCTGGCGCCAGGCTGTGCGGGTCGACCAGGCAGCGGTAATCGCCTTCCCCCAACACGTGCCGGCTCAGCCGGCGCTCGGCAAAGCCGCCGGCGGTGATCGCCAAGTCCAGGCTGCGGTCGAGCAGGGCGCCCGCGACGATCTGGCTGTGGGTTTGCCGGAAGATCACCCGCAGTTTGGGCGCGCGCAGGGCAATTTCCTGCATCAGTTGGCGGCCATGGGCAATCTCGAAATCATCGGACAAGCCCAGTACCACTGACCGGCCCTGGTAGTCGGGGTTATCCGGATTGATCATCGCCAGACTCTGTCGGCAGCGGTCCAGCGCTTCGCTGATCACCGGTTTCAGCTGGTTGGCGCGCAAGGTGGGCGCCAAACCGCGACCAGTGCGTACAAACAATTGATCGCCATACAGTTCGCGTAAACGCCTCAGGCCTGCGCTGACCGCCGACTGGGTGACGCCCAGGCGCAATGCCGCGCGGCTGGCGCTGGACTCATCGTGCAAGGCTTCGAAGGTTTTCAGCAGGTTCAAATCAACCTGGGCGATATTCATTTGGCTCATATCATTTAGCACTGAGGTGGGCTTTATTCATGATCGAGGCTGGCCGGAGAATGGGCAACCCCTAACATTTGGAGTGATCGTGATGCCCATTTCTACCGTGGCCGCTTTGCAAATCGGTTCGTCGCCCGGCGGCAAAGCTCAGACCCTGGCGCAAATCCTCGCCTATGAGGACCAGATCCTGCGCAGCGGTGCGCAACTGGTGGTGATGCCCGAGGCCTTGCTGGGCGGCTATCCCAAGGGCGAGGGTTTCGGCACGCAGTTGGGTTATCGCCTGCCCGAAGGTCGCGAAGCGTTTGCGCGCTACTTTGCCAATGCCATCGACGTGCCAGGCGTGGAGACTGAGGCGCTGGCCGGGTTGTCGGCACGCACCGGCGCCAGCCTGGTACTGGGTGTGATCGAGCGCAGTGGCAGCACGCTGTATTGCACAGTGCTGTATGTCGAGCCGTCGGGCGGCCTGGTGGCCAAGCACCGCAAGTTGATGCCTACCGGCACCGAGCGGCTGATTTGGGGCAAGGGCGATGGCTCGACCTTGCCGGTGATCGACGCAGCGGTAGGCCGCCTCGGCGGCGCGGTGTGCTGGGAAAACATGATGCCTTTGCTGCGCACCGCGATGTACGCCAAAGGCGTGGAGGTGTGGTGCGCACCCACGGTGGATGAGCGCGAGATGTGGCAGGTGAGCATGCGCCATGTCGCCCATGAAGGCCGTTGTTTCGTGGTAAGCGCTTGCCAGGTGCAGGCATCGCCTGAGGCGTTGGGCGTGGAGGTTGCCAACTGGCCGTCAGACCGGTCGTTGATCGCTGGCGGCAGTGTGATTATCGGGCCGATGGGCGACATTCTCGCTGGGCCGCTGCTGGGGGAGGCGGGGCTGCTGACCGCGCAGATCAATACCGATGATTTGGTACGCGCACGTTATGACTATGACGTGGTGGGGCACTATGCGCGGCCGGATATTTTCGAGCTGGTGGTGGATGAGCGCGCCAAGCCGGGCGTGCGCACTATCACTGACTAAAGCTTGCCGGCGATAGCGGTCTTTGGGGGCGCTTCTTTAGGTAGATTGGGTACATATCCGTTGCTGCGGTAACGGCGGCTTAGGGTTTCGCTCTTACAGCGAGTCACTTTTTTACAAACGCCTAAAAAAGTAACCAAAAAACGCTTTGCCCCACCACTCGGTGCCTCGCTTAGGCTCGGCATGCCCGCACGCAGGCTTGAATCCGTGGGCCGCCGCGATGGGCCATCCTTGGCCCAGCGCGGCTAACCCGGCGTCCTGCCGGGTTACCCACGGATTCAAGCCTGCGTGCGGCCAGCGTGGTTAACGGGGCCTGTCAGATCAAGATCAAAATCTACAGCACGGCGGCCTAGTAGCCGACCTGAGTGGTAGAAGCAAAAGCAGAGCACCACACCACCCTATTTAGCTGATGTAATGAAATCCCAATGTGGGAGCGGGCTTGCTCGCGAAGGCGGTGTTTCAGTTGCAAATGAGCGGACTGACCCACCGCCTTCGCGAGCAAGCCCGCTCCCCCATTAGATCTTCATTGTTTGGCTGATTTGAGTTCCAGCCACTCCTCGCGGGTCATCTCCCAAATGTCCCGCGGGAAGCTGCCTGCGACAAATTGGCCTGTCTGCGTCCTGATCAAGCGCATCCCGGCGCGTTCCGATATCCGCCGTGACCCTTGGTTGGGTGCGGCTTTGGGCACACGCATCAGCGGGCGCTTGAGCACATCAAACCAATACTCGGTCACCGCCGCGCTGGCTTCGGTCATCAAGCCTTGGCCTTGCCATTGCGGGCCCAGCCAGAAGCCCCGGTTATCGTCCTGCTCATCCATCAGGCAGATATTGCCGATCAACTGTTCTGGCGCACTTTTGAGGCGGATCGACCAATGCCAATGTTCGCCTCGGGCCATGGCCGGCAAGGCGACCTGTTCCAGGAAGCTGCGAGCGCCGTCGGCCGGGAAGGGCCACGGCACCTCGTCGCTGAGGTAGCGCACCACTTCCCAATGCGCGAATTGCTGCTGGACGGCCTCGACATCGTCCAGGGTCAGCGGGCGCAGGATCAGTCTTTCGGTGAACAAAGTCGGTTGCATGGCGTTTACCAGGTGGCCGTGTTCGGCAGGTTCAACGTACCGCGATCGACAAAACGCTGGGTTCCGAACAGGCCACCCGCGAGTTTGCCGCGCAGTACGTAAGGCAGCTTGTTCAAGCTTTGGGTCTGGCTCAGGCCCAGGGTCTGGCGCAATACAGAAAACGCTGAAACGCTGACCGGCACTGTCAGCACGGTCTCGGAAAAGCGTGGGATGCTTCCGGTTTGATCACTCACCCCAGACGCCAATGGCCGGCCATTGACGTCCAGGTCCAGGGCTACGCCGCTGTAGTCAATCGCCGTTTCATTGGGGTTTTGCACCCGCAGCTTCACGGCGAAGCGCACTTCCAAGTCCTGGCTTTGCAGCGGCTCGATGCCCACCACGGTGATATTCACCGGGTCGCGGTTGGGGAACAGCGCGCAGGCGCTCAAGGTCAGCAGCAGTAACGATAGAACCATGAGCTTGCGCATATAAAGGTGCTCCTATTTCGTGACGTCCGGATCCTGCATGACCTTGAGGGTAGAGGACTCCGGATCAAATTCATCTTCTTGCAGCTCTATGAACTCTTCCGGCAGGAAAATGTTCAGCAGGATTGCACAGAATGCGCCCACGGTGATCGGCGATTCGAAGATGTTGTGCAGCGCCTTGGGCAGGTCGCGCAACACTTCCGGCACGGCGGCCACGCCCAGGCCCATGCCTAGCGAGATCGCCACGATCAGCACATTGCGCCGGTGCAGCCCGGCTTCGGCGAGGATCTTGATCCCGGCCACCGCCACGGTGCCGAACATGATCAACGTGGCGCCGCCGAGCACCGGCTTGGGCATCAGTTGCAGCACCGCGCCGATCATCGGGAACAGCCCCAGCAGCACCAGCAGGCCGGCGATAAAGTACGCCACATAACGGCTGGCCACGCCGGTCAACTGGATCACCCCATTGTTCTGGGCGAAAGTCACCATCGGCAGGCTGTTGAACGTCGCCGCCATCGCCGAGTTGAGGCCATCGGCCAACAGGCCCGACTTGATGCGCTTGATATACAGCGGGCCTTTGACTGGCTGTTGGGAAATCATCGAGTTGGCGGTCAAGTCACCGGCGGCTTCCAACGGTGAAATCAGGAAGATCACCGCCACCGGGATAAATGCCACCCAGTCGAACGAGAAACCGTATTTGAACGGCACCGGCACGCTGATCAACGGCACTTGAGGCAATGCGGCCAGGTCGACGCGGCCCATCCACCAGGCCACCACAAACCCCAGGGTCAGGCCGATCACAATCGAACCCAGACGCAGGAACGGGTTGTTGAAGCGGTTGAGCACCACGATGGTCAGCAGCACCAGCGCCGCCAGGCCCATGTTGCTCGCCGCGCCCAGGTCACTTGAACCAAAGCCGCCGGCCATGTCGGTGACCGCCACTTTGATCAACGACAAGCCCATCAACGTGATGATGGTACCGGTCACCACCGGTGTGATCAGTTTGCGCAATTTGCCGATGAACTGGCTGAGCACCACTTCGATAAACGCCGCGAAGAAGCAGATGCCGAAAATCGTCGAAAGAATCTCATCGGTGCCACCGCCCCGAGCTTTGACCATAAAGCCGGCGCTGAGGATCACGCTGATAAACGAAAAGCTAGTGCCCTGCAGGCACAGCAGGCCGGAACCGATCGGGCCAAAGGTGCGCGCCTGCACGAAAGTGCCCAGGCCCGACACGAACAACGCCATGCTCACCAGATAGGGCACTTCGCTTTCAAGGCCCAATACGCCGCCGACGATCAACGTGGGGGTGATGATGCCGACGAAACTGGCGAGCACGTGTTGCAACGCTGCAAAAATCGCCGCGGTGAAGTGCGGGCGGTCTTCCAGGCCGTAGATCAGGTCGGATTTATAGCGGGGGCGAGGGGTTTGAGCTTCAGACAAAATACAGGCCCGAGAAGGAAAGGGGCGCGCAGGATGCCAGAAAGTTCCAGCTGTCAGAAGTGTGTAAAAATATTTCGAAACATCCTGCATAAAATCCACTCGCCTGCCGATACCCTCGTTAAGCCCACCCAACTATTACAACAGTGGTGCCCAAAGATCAGAGCTGCGCGTTGACGCCGGCTGATCGTGTCGCGGCAGGGATGCACGCCAACACTACTTCTCGAGAGCAGCCCTATGTCCCTCCGTCATCTGAATATTGCCCCTCGCGCGTTTCTCGGCTTTGCGTTCATTGCGTTGCTCGTCGTGATCCTTGGTGTATTTGCCGTCAACCGCATGACGCAGATTCGCCAGTCTTCGCTGGACATGGGGACCAATCAATTACCCAGTGTGAAGTATCTCGGCAACTTGACCGAGAACGTCCTGCGCCTGCGCATCCTGTCTTTTCGCATCCTGATCAACCGCGAGCCGGCGGCCCTGGAAGAAGCCAAGACCCGCGTGGCCGTATTGGTCGATAAGGTCAAGCAGGCCCAGAGTGCTTATGCCGTCATGCCGGCAGGTGCGGAAGAGGCGGCGCTGTACAAAACCTTCGTCGCGACCCTCGACAGTTACTTAGCCGCCCAGGCCGAGATGATGTCGCTGTCCCAGCAGAACAAAGTTGAAGAGATGCGCACCTTGATCAATACGCGCATCAAGGACGGCACCGACCGGATGGGCGAGCAGTTGAACAAGCTGATCGCCATCAACGGCGCCGACGCTGACCAGGCGGCTCTGGATGCTGAAAGCAGCTATCAGCAAGCTGTCACCGGGATCATCATCGTGTCAGTGGTCGCGGCACTGATGACGGTTTTGCTGGCCTGGCTGCTGACTCGCAGCATCGTTACGCCGCTGCTCAAAGCCGTGGAAGCGGCCGAAACCATCGCCGGCGGCAACCTCACCAAGCTCATCGAAGACGATGGCAAGGATGAGCCGGCGCGCCTGCTCGGCGCCTTGTCGGCGATGCAAATCAACCTGCGCCAGACCATCCAGCACATTGCCGGTTCGGCCACGCAGTTGGCGTCTGCTGCGCATGAGTTGAGCGTTGTCACCGAAGAGGCCTCCAAAGGCCTGCAACAACAGAATAACGAAATCGACCAGGCCGCCACAGCCGTCAACGAAATGACCGCTGCAGTGGAAGAGGTGGCGCGCAACGCGGTGTCCACCTCCGAAGCCTCCAGCCAGTCCAACCAAGCGGCACGTGAAGGCCGCGACCGCGTGGTGGAAACCGTCGGCGCGATCCAGACCATGACCCAGGACGTGCAAAACACCTCGGTGATGATTGAAGGCCTGGCCACTCAAGGCCGTGACATTGGCAAGGTACTCGACGTGATCCGCGCGATTGCTGAACAGACCAACCTGTTGGCGCTCAACGCGGCGATTGAAGCGGCCCGCGCCGGTGAAGCCGGGCGTGGCTTTGCGGTGGTAGCCGATGAAGTGCGGGCTTTGGCCCACCGCACTGCGCAGTCGACCCAGGAAATCGAGAAAATGGTCGCCGGCATTCAGACCGGCACCGGTGAAGCAGTGCAGTCGATGCAGCAGAGCAACCAGCGCACCCACAGCACCCTGGAAATGGCCCGCGCCGCCGGTGTGGCGCTGGAGCAGATCACCCAGTCCATCAGCCTGATCAACGAGCGCAACCTGGTGATCGCCAGTGCGTCGGAAGAGCAGGCCCAGGTTTCCCGTGAGGTGGACCGCAATCTGGTCAACATCCGCGACCTGGCGACCCAGTCGGCAGCCGGTGCCAACCAGACCAGCGCAGCCAGCCATGAGCTGTCGCGCCTGGCGGTGGATTTGAATGGGATGGTCGCGCGCTTCGTTATCTGAGACTTAAATGTGCGGGAGCGACGGTGCGGCGCTCCCGCGGTGGCGTTTAGAGATCGCCGCCTTACTGGGATTTCACGCCTATGTATTGACGTGGTTAAGCGTTATGGGTGTGTTTTTACTCATGTTGCTCACGTTGATTTTCTCCTCTCTCGGGGTAAGTTTCGTGAGCAAATGCGAGTTGTTGTAGGACGCGCGCAGACGGCATCATCGTTAAAGGTTTTATACGGTTTCAGCCCTGCTTTGGCGTGGGCGGTGTAATTGAGGGCGTGAGCGGGCGGTTGTCAATATATCGTCTGGTTTTATGGGGGGCTTGCTAAGGATCATTAATACTTTGTGGAAACCATCACCCACATTCAGAATCAACCGGTGCATTCTAACATTTGGATCATAGTCCAACATCAACTCGCCTTTCTGACCATCCATTGTTCCGCGCTCGCCGGGAGACGCCTCGGTAATACTTACCTTAGAGATTCCAGACTCTTTCAAGACCCCGGAAATATCTATTTTATCGACACCACTGACGAAATCCTGAAGTCTGTCTGGTCTTTTGGGAGAGGAGTCGCTGACTCTGCGGTATATAAACGTATCAGCGCCGCCGCCGCCGTAGAGCGTGTCGCCCCCGGCCCCTCCAGTTATGCGATTGCGAACAGCGTTGCCGATCAGTAGATCGTGCCCGGCGCCACCGATGGCATTTTCCACAATAACGCCCTTGGCGATAGACACATTACCTTCCCTGCCGCCTACGTTCGAAAGCTGTTCGGCGTTCAAGTTGATCTTCTGGTTTTGTTTGAAACCAGAAAAGTCCAAGGTGTCATTTCCGCCGTTATCCCATACGCAGAAGGAGGTCAATTCATCGGCGGAGGTCAAACTATAGTAATCGCGGTCAGCGTTGGAGTTGAAGCCATAAGTGGTATTGCCCGTACGGGTTTCATTGTTGGCACCGTAGAGACGCTGCCCCCCAGTAATATCATGCATCATTGGGGTTGACGCGCTGTCCGACACGCTGACGCCATTCTCGTCACGGGGCCGCCACCAATGGGTGTTGTAGGACATGGCCGTATGGGTCTTGTTGTTTTCAGGGTGCTCTCCGACCGGGTGCCCAAGCCCCAGGCTATGACCGATTTCGTGAATCATTGACGAGTTCAAAGGTGAGTTATCGTCGCCCAAGCCGATCCCGATGTTCATGTTTTTACTATGGTCACTGGGCATGGTGGCGTAACCGCCTACACCGTTATTGCCATGAATGACCAACAAGGCGTCTGCATTTTTGGCATTCTCGACAAACTTGACCTTCACCACATCTTCCCACGCCCGAATTGAACTTCTGAACGCTTTTTTCCTGGCTTCGCTGAACGCCAACGCCCCGCTGTCTTTAAGCCAGGACGCTTGGGGATCGGATGAGTTGAAGAATTTGTAGCCTATGGTTATTTGGCCGTCACCGTTTCGATCCTTGATTCTGAAATTTTCGCGGGTGAGCTGTGTTGCGATATCCCTTGGATGGGCGGGTGACGGAACGTCATGTTTGATTGGCGTCTGCAGGTTGTCGGCTTTGTATTGATGGGCATGGAAAAGTGCAGTCGTATTCGCGGGAGTGAGCGACATGGCAGTCCTCGGCAAAAAAGAATAAAGAACGCGTTGGGAGAGGCGATAAAATAATCTTTTTTGTTGGGAATAGAAGTTTGGGTGTATTTCTATATGCGACTTAAATAGGTCAGGTTTGCGCGGGGGTATGATAAGTAGTGTAAGTGTGTCGGAACTTAATAGTCTGTCGGGACGAAAAAGTCATTCGGTTAAACAGGGCTGGCGCGTTTTGTATTAACTACCCTGGCGTATGGGCATTGGGAATACCTTAACCCAGCGCATGTGAGCATGCTTGGCGGCGTACACCCTGGGGGGGCACGCCGACCCAGCCGAGGAACCCGAGCGTCCTAAAGCTCGCTGACGTTGACCCATCGCGCTTGTATGGCGGCCAGGCGTATGGCGGCGGCCAGCCGCTCTACCGCCCAGGCAGCATCAAAGTCAGTGCCATCCGCGCCTTGCCCAGCCAGCGCCATGATCAACTCGTGCACTTCCAGGGTCTTCAACTCGTTGTAACCCAGTTGATGCCCAGCGGCTGGGCTGAACGCGGCATAGCCGGGCAGGGCGGGACCGGCCAGCACACGTTGGAAACCGTCCTGGCCGACGCGGCACACCTGTAGTTCATTCAATCGTTCCTGGTCAAACGCCAGCGTGCCTTGAGTGCCGCTGATCTCAAAACTCAGGTGGTTTTTGTAGCCGTGCTTGAGCCAACTGCTGCTCACCGTGCCGCGCGCGCCATTGGCGAATCGCAGCAGGGCATGCACTTGGTCATCCACTGCGATGGGTTTCAGGTCGCTGCTGCCTTTGACGGCCGGGCGCTGGGCGTGGACGGTCTGGGTGTCGGCGCACACGCTGTGCACATCGCCGACTAAATAGCGCGCCATCGACAGCAAGTGGCTGCCCAAATCGGCCAGGGCGCCCCCGGCATGCTCCACTTCGCAGCGCCACGACCAAGGCGAGGCCGCGTCGGCCATGAAGTCTTCGCTGAACTCACCCTGGAAACTGATGATTTCGCCCAGCTCGCCATTGGCAATCATCTGCCGCGCCAGGCTGATCATCGGGTTGTGCTGATAGTTGTAGCCGACCCGTGTGACGACCCCAGCCGCACTGGCGGCGCAGCGCATGGCGTCGGCCTGCTCAAGGCTGACGGCCAGCGGCTTCTCGCAATACACCGCTTTGCCCGCCGCTATCGCTGCCATGGCCATGGGGTAGTGCAAGTGGTTGGGCGTAGTGATGGCCACCACGTCGACCTTGGGGTCGTTGATCAACGCCTGCCAGTCGCCATGGGCCTGGGCAAACCCCCAGGCCGCGGCACAGCGTTGGGCGCGTTCGGTGTCGGCATCGGCCAGCGCGGCCAGCTTGAGGTGTACCGGCAGTTCGAAGACCGCGCGGGCATTGTTGAACGCCAGGGCGTGGGCGCGCCCCATGAAGCCCGTGCCGATCAGGCCGATTCCGAGTTCACGCATAGCGGTGTTCCTTTGAATTATTGTTTTCAAGAGGGGTATTAATGGAATAAAAATTCGCATATTTCAAGATGTGGAATAAAAATTCATTGCGATCGATCTCGATCGTTCCCACGCTCTGCGTGGTAATGCCGCCGGGGACGCTTTGCGTCCTGCGGGTGACGCAGAGCGTCACGGGATGCATTCCCACGCAGGAGCGTGGGAGTGAGCATCATCAAGCGCGGTAATGCAGTCATATTCAGCCCATGGCCAAAAGCCGCCAGTTAACAAAAGATAACGTAGCGCCGATTGTCAGACGATTCGAAACCCCGATAGGATGGATCCTGCTTGCTCCAGGCGCTCTAGATTGCAGGTTTCAGAGCCCAGGAAGGCGAGACGACCTAACAATAATAAATCGGGAGAAAGGTCTATGAGTGAGCCTGTCATGGGTTGGGTTGTTTGCCGCCCACGCGCCGCACGCAGGGTTGCGATGTTGGCCACAGCGCTCTCGCTGCTGGGGGTGTTGTCGACACCCGTGCTGGCAGCCGGCGATACCGGCGCAGCGCCGGCATTTGCGATTGAATCCCCCAAGGCCGCCAAAGGCCTGATGATCGATGTGGTCCACGCGGGCTCTCGTCTGGTGGCCGTTGGTGATCGGGGGCACATCCTCTATTCCGATGACCAGGGCAGCACCTGGACCCAAGCCAAGGTGCCGTCCCGGCAACTGCTCACAGCGGTATTTTTTGTCGACGCTAAACAAGGCTGGGCCGTCGGCCATGATGCGCAAATTCTCGCAAGCGCCGACGGCGGCGCCACCTGGACCCAGCAATACCAGGACCTCAAGCGCGAAGCGCCGTTGCTCGACATTTGGTTCAAGGACGCCAACCACGGCCTGGCCGTGGGCGCCTACGGTGCGTTGATCGAAACCACCGATGGCGGCAAAACCTGGGACGACGTCAGCGAGCGCCTCGACAACGAAGACCAGTTTCACCTCAACGCCATCGCCTACATCAAGGATGCCGGCCTGTTTATCGTCGGCGAGCAAGGCAGCATGTTCCGCTCCAGTGACGACGGCCAGACCTGGGAAAAACTCGAAGGCCCGTATGAGGGCTCGTTGTTTGGCGTGATCGGCACCGCTCAAGCACAAACCCTGTTGGCCTATGGCCTGCGCGGCAATCTTTACCGCTCCACGGATTTCGGCAGCACCTGGGAGCAGGTCGAACTGAACGCGACGCGCGGCGCCCTGGAGTTCGGCTTGTCGGGAGCGACCTTGCTCGATGACGGCTCGCTGGTGGTGGTCGGCAACGGTGGCAGCGTGGTGGTCAGCCACGACGACGGGCAGACCTTCAGCGTATTCAATCGCCCGGACCGCATTTCACTCTCGGCGGTCACGGCGGCAGGCAACGGCAACTTGATTCTGGTCGGGCAGGGTGGCGTTCGCGTCGCCACGGCCAGCGGCGCTGAACGCGTAAAACAATAATAAGGGCGGGGAAAGAATGAGCAGTCATCACAACGATAAAGCGACCTTTCTTGAGCGCCTGATCTTTAACAACCGCCCGGCAGTCATCGTCATCTGCCTGCTGGTGAGTATTTTCCTGTTCTGGCAGGCGACGTTGATTCGCCCGTCCACCAGCTTTGAAAAGATGATCCCGCTCAAGCACCCCTTCATCGAAAAGATGATGGAGCACCGCAACGACCTGGCCAACCTGGGCAACACGGTGCGCATCTCGGTGGAGGCCAAGGACGGTGACATCTTCACGAAGGAATACATGGAGACCCTGCGCCAGATCAACGACGAGGTGTTCTACATCTCCGGCGTCGACCGCTCGGGCCTTAAGTCACTGTGGAGCCCCAGCGTACGCTGGACAGAGGTGACCGAAGAAGGCTTTGCCGGCGGCGAAGTGATCCCGCAGAGCTACAACGGCTCGCCGGCAAGTCTCGACCAACTGCGCAACAACGTGCTCAAATCCGGCCAGGTTGGGCGCCTGGTTGCCAACGATTTCAAGTCGAGCATCGTCGACATTCCGCTGCTAGAGTCCTACCCGGACCCACAAGACCAGGGCAAGTTGCTGGCCCTGGACTACCGCACGTTCTCCCATGAACTCGAAGACAAGATCCGCGACAAATTCGAAGCGCAGAACCCCAATATCAAGGTTCATATCGTCGGGTTTGCCAAGAAGGTCGGCGACTTGATCGACGGCCTGGTGATGGTGGTGCTGTTCTTCGGCATCGCCTTCATCATCACCCTGATTCTGCTGTTGTGGTTCACCAACTGCCTGCGCAGCACCGTCGCGGTGTTGAGCACGACGCTGGTGGCGGTGGTCTGGCAACTCGGGTTGATGCACTTCTTCGGCTTCGGGCTCGATCCGTATTCGATGCTGGTGCCGTTCCTGATCTTCGCCATCGGTATTTCCCACGGCGTGCAGAAGATCAACGGCATTGCCCTGCAATCGAGTGAAGCGGACAACGCGCTGACGGCGGCGCGACGCACGTTCCGGCAACTGTTCCTGCCCGGCATGATCGCGATCCTCGCTGACGCGGTGGGCTTCATCACGCTGTTGATCATCGACATCGGCGTGATCCGCGAGTTGGCCATCGGCGCCTCCATCGGCGTGGCGGTGATCGTGTTCACCAACCTGATTCTGCTGCCGGTGGCGATTTCCTATGTCGGCATCAGCACGCGCGCCATTGCCAAAAGCAAGAAGGATGCGCACCGCGAACATCCGTTCTGGCGCCTGCTGTCAAAATTTGCCAGCCCCAAAGTCGCGCCGGTCTCGATTCTGTTGGCCCTGATCGCCTTCGGTGGCGGCCTCTGGTACAGCCAGAACCTGAAAATCGGCGACCTCGACCAAGGTGCGCCGGAACTTCGCCCGGACTCGCGCTACAACAAAGACAACAACTTCATCATCAGCAACTACTCCACCAGTTCCGACGTGCTGGTGGTGATGGTCAAGACGCGTGCCGAAGGCTGCTCGCGCTACGAAGCCATGGCGCCCATCGACCAGTTGATGTGGAAGATGCAGAACACCGAAGGCGTGCAGTCGGCGATCTCCTTGGTGACCGTGTCCAAGCAGATGATCAAGGGTATGAACGAGGGCAACCTGAAATGGGAAACCCTGTCGCGCAACCCCGACGTGCTGAACAACTCCATCGCCCGCGCCGACGGCCTGTACAACAACAATTGCTCGCTGGCGCCGGTGCTGGTGTTCCTCAACGACCACAAGGCCGAAACCCTCGACCGCGCGGTGCATGCGGTGCAGGACTTCGCCAAGGACAACAACAAGGATGGCCTGGAGTTTATCCTCGCCGCCGGTAACGCCGGGATTGAAGCCGCGACCAACGAGGTGATTAAAGAGTCGGAACTGATCATCTTGATCTTGGTGTACCTGTGCGTGGCGACCATGTGCATGATCACCTTCCGCTCCTGGGCGGCGACGCTGTGTATCGTGCTGCCGCTGGTACTGACGTCGGTATTGGGCAACGCGCTCATGGCGTTCATGGGCATCGGCGTCAAAGTCGCGACCTTGCCGGTGGTGGCATTGGGCGTGGGGATTGGCGTGGACTACGGCATCTACATCTACAGTCGCCTGGAAAGCTTTCTGCGCGCCGGCTTGCCGTTGCAAGAGGCGTACTACCAGACGCTCAAATCCACCGGTAAGGCCGTGTTGTTTACCGGGCTGTGCCTGGCCATCGGCGTGTGCACCTGGATCTTCTCGGCCATCAAGTTCCAGGCCGACATGGGACTGATGCTGACCTTCATGTTGCTGTGGAACATGTTCGGCGCGTTGTGGCTGTTGCCGGCGCTGGCACGATTCCTGATCAAGCCGGAAAAGCTGGCGGGGCAGAAGGGCAATTCGTTGTTTGCGCACTGATTCATCGTTGTCGCCAAAACGCCGTGGCCTGTGCTACGGCGTTTTGCATGGCGCGGTCTTAGGTCGATGCAACAATTTGACCTATCATGAGGTCTTTCCTTTTGATGACTGTTAGTTATGACTGCCGACACCGCTACCTTGCTCGACGCGTTTAAAGACTGCCAGATGGTCGAAATCGATGGGCTGCACACCTTCGACTTCAGCTTGGATGACCAGAAGTTGCTAATCGTCTGCATGGACGGTCGTGCCGAGAAACGCTGGAGTTTCAGCCTGGAGCAAATCAACGCTGCGGTCTTTGATCAAACCCTGCAAAGCTGGACCCTTACCGGTGAGTCGGGCGAGCATCGCCTGGTCTGCATGAGCGGCGTCACCGGCAACAATAACGATGAGGACGAAGCGGATGATGATGCGTAAATTCTGGCCTCTGCTGATGGCGGGCAGTGTCGGTGCGATGTCGGTGCAAGCTGCGCCGGCTGACACCTACGAGTTGCTGGTGGGCAGTTACACCGCCGGCACCAGCGAAGGTATTTACCGCCTGCAATTTGACAGCCGTACCGGCCAGTTCACCGGTAAACCGGAGTTGGCGGCCAAGGCGGCCAACCCGTCGTGGCTGACGATCTCCAAAGACCAGAAGCATCTGTTTGTGGTCAACGAAAACGGCCCAGGCCAGAAAGACTCGGTCGGCCGCGTCAGCAGCTACAGCATTGACCCGCAGAGTCACCAGCTCAGCCTGATCAACCAAGTGCAGAGCCTGGGCAATGAGCCGACCCATTCCAGCCTGGCGGCTGATGGACGCTACCTGTTCGTTGCCAACTATTCGGTACTCGAAGACCCGGGCGGCAGCCTGGCCGTGCTGCCGGTCGACGCCAATGGCAAGTTATCGGCGCCGGTGCAACTGAGCGGGCACCCGTCCAGCCGGGTGAACCCTGAGCGCCAGGCATCCAACCATGTGCATTCGGTGGTGTCATCGCCGGACGGCAAGTACGTGTTTGTTCAGGACCTTGGGGCCGACAAGATTTTTGCCTACCACTACGACCCCAAGGCCAACCACGAGCTGCCACTGACCCCGGCCAACCCGGCCTCGGTGCAGCTGCCGCCCGGCAGCGGCCCGCGTCACTTGTTGTTCAGCGCGGACGGCAAGCATGCCTGGCTGACCACCGAGATGAGCGCCCAGGTCGCGGTGTTTGATTACAACGACGGCAAGCTCAGCCAAACCCAACTGGTGGAGTTCGCTGGCGGGCAACCGGTGTCCGACAAGGCCGGCGCCGCGCTGCATGCTTCAAGCGATGGCAAATTCCTCTACGTGAGCAACCGTGGCACCGCCAACCAGATGCTGGTGTTCAGCATCGACCCGGCCACCGCGCACCTCAAGGAGCTGCAGCGCCGCACCGTGGAAGGCGACCACCCGCGTGAGTTCAGCCTGGACCCGAGCGGCAAGTTCTTGCTGATCGCCAACCAGAAAAGCAACCAAATCGTGGTCGTCGAACGCGACCCCAAGACCGGCCTGCTGGGTAAAACCGTGCAGAAACTGCCGATCGATGCCCCTAGCGACCTCAAGTTCCTGGTGCGTCAATAAGCCACAGGCCCCGCAGTGCGGGGCCTGACCTTTAGTATTAATTGTATTAATAGCTGCTACTGTTTCAAAGCATTTCTAAGGTTCAGCCCTCGGGCGTAAGTTTGGTTCCAAGGCCTTCCCGGCCACCTCACCAAACGAACACAAGGGTTACCGACATGAACTTGAACCTCTTCTCCATCATCGCCGCTTCTGCTGTTTCCGCCACCGTGGCATTGCCAGCCGCTGCCAGCGTGGACGTTGCCGGCAAAAAATCCAGTACATCCGCCTACACCCAGAAATACCTGCAACAAAGCGCCAACTTCTATGCCGCACTGGATCACAAAACCCAGCACTGAGCTTGAGCTGAACGGCGGTCAAATGTGGGAGCTGGCTTGCCTGCGATGAAATTAACTCGGTGTATCCGTTGGACCGAGTTGACGGCATCGCAGGCAAGCCAGCTCCAACATTTGATTGTGTTGATTTCAGGGTTTTGCCATCACTGCAATAAACAGCGGCGATTCCAGAAAGCGTTGTAGCCAGTTTTGTAAGCGCTGATACGGCGCTCCGGCAAACCACTCCCGGTCCACATGCGCAAACTGGCGCACAAACGGCGCCAGTGCTACATCGGCCAGGCTCAAATGGTCGGCCAGCAAAAACTCCCGGCCCGCCAGTAATCCTTCCAGCTTCTGCAAAAACACCTCGCCCTCTGCCCGATAATGTTCCATCGGCTGCTGCGGGTAGCGATCGGCGTACTTGTATCGATCCAGGTGATGTTTGAACACCTGATCATTCTCGGTAATCAGTTCCAGCACCGCCGGGTCACCCTGCAGTAACCAATCCTCAGGATCGTGCTGCGCCAGCGCCCACTGCATGATTTCCAGGCTTTCTTCAATCACCCGGCCGTCCACGCTCAATACGGGCACCGTGCCCTTGGGCGACAGCGCCAACATTTCCGCCGGTTTGGCCTTGAGGCTTACCTCGACGATCTGTACGGGCACGCCTGAATAGCGCAACGCCAGGCGCGCCCGCATCGCGTACGGGCAGCGCCGAAACGAATACAGCAGCGCCTCACTCACTTGACCTCCAAGGTGCTCAGGCCATTGCCCTGGCGCTTGACCTGGATCTGCACCGGGATGCGCTCGTGCATTTCCTGCACGTGGGAAATCACCGCCACCTTGCGGCCCTGGGCCTGCAAACCGTCCAACGCGTCCATCGCCAATTGCAGCGACTCGGGGTCGAGGCTGCCGAAGCCTTCGTCGATAAACAACGACTCGATTTTCAAAGTGCTGGAGGCCATCGACGCCAGGCCCAAGGCCAGCGCCAGCGACACCAGGAACGTTTCGCCACCGGACAACGAGTGCACCGAGCGCAGTTCATCGCCCATTTCCGTGTCCATCACCAACAGCCCCAGCATGCTGCCGCCGCGTTTTAGGCGGTAGCGGCGCACCAGTTGGCGCAGTTGCACGTTGGCGTGGTGCACCAGCAAGTCGAGGTTGTAGGCCTGGGCGATCTTGCGGAAAGTGTCGCCAGTGGCCGAGCCGATCAGTGCATTCAGGCGCGCCCAGCGCTGCCATTCTTCGTAAGCCTTAGTGATCTGGTCGGCCAGCGCGTGGTTGGCGTCCTGACGACGCTGGTCTTCGGCCTGGCGCGCACGCAATTCGGCGCAGTGTTTCTCGCCCTCGGTGAATTGTTGGTTGAGCGCAGCCAAGCTGCTATCGAGTTGCTCAACGTCCAGGTTGCCGTTGTGCAAAGCCTGATGCTCGACGAGGCGTTGTTCGCGTTCCTGCAGCAGCACCTTGGCTTGCTCGACGGCTTTTTCGCTGTGTTGCAGCTGCTGGCGCAGTGCGCTGACTTGGCTGTCATCAAAGCCCAGCAAGCGCGTGAGCCCATCGTCATCCAGTTCAGGGTGCAGGGCACGCCATTCGCCCAGGCGCTCGTCGAGGCTATGTTGCTCGGCCGCCAGCGCCTGTAGGCGCTCCTGCTGCGCCTTGAGGTCGGCGGCCAGTTGCACCAGCGCACTGCGGATCTCTTGCAGTTGTTGGTTGGCGTCGGCTTCGCTCTGGCGTGACTGCACCACCGTCTGTTCCAGCTGCTGTTGCCACTGTTCGGCACTGGCGTGATCGCCCAGCAGGGCCGTGAGTCTTTCCTGTGCGGCCTGTTGTTGCGTGGCCAACTCGGTGACGTGCAGGTGCAAAGCGTCCAGCTGCTGCTGGCGATGCTGCTGGTGGGTCTGTTCTTTCTCGATGGCCTGCTGACGTTCTTGCTGCTCGGCCAGTTCATCGCGCTGGTGGCCAAGCTGCTCAAGACGCTGGCTGACGTGCTGGTCTAGCTGCATGAAGGTCGCTGCCGGTTCGCGGCGTAAACCGTCGAGAGTCTCGGCGGGCAGCAGGCCGGCGAAGGCCTTGAGTTCTTCGTCAAGGCGCTCACGGTCGTTGGACAGCTCGCGTTGCTGGTCCGCCAGTAACTGGCGGGCTTGCTGGCTGGCGTCCTGGGCGGCTTGCAGTTGTTGCTGCAAGCGCCCGGCATTTTGTTGCAGGTTGAGCAGGGCGCCTTGGCGTTGTTCGTCCTGGGTGATGCTTTGCGTCAACTGCGCCAGTTGCTGGGCCAACCAAGTGCTGCGCTTGGCGGCGTCCTGATTGAACAGTGAGGCGGCCAGCGGGTGGGCATCCAGGCTCGGTTTCAGTGCTTGTTGCTGCGTCGCCAGTTGCTCCTGCTGTTGCAGGAACTCCTTTTGCTGGGCGATCAGGCCGCCCACTTCACCACGTAACTCGGTGAGTTTTTCCTTGAGGATATCGACGGCTTTCTGCGCCGTGGCTTCTTCGTTTTCGTCATGTCGGCCGAGGCTTTGCAGCAGCGCTTCAGGCTGGTGATACGGATGTTCATGGCTGCCGCACACCGGGCACGGCTGGTCATCCTGCAACTGCTCGCGCAGTTCTTCGACACTGGCACTGCGCGCCAGGCGCTGGCGTTCCAGCAGTTGCTTGGTCACCGTCAGGGTTTGCTCGGCGATGGTCAGCTCGGCCTTGGTTTGCAGGCCGCTCTGGTTCAGTTGTTCGCGCTGCTGCTGCGCGTCCGCGAGTCTTTGTGTGAGGTTGGCGCTCTGTTGATCCAGCTGCTGCTGGCTGTCCCACAGGCGCGTAAGGTCTTCAAACGCGCGCTGCTGTTTGCGGTTGTCCTGCAGCAGGCTGGCGAGTAACTGGATCTGCTCGGCGACGGCGTGTGGCTCGGCGCCGGCTTCCTGATACAGCAGGTCCAACGCGTCGCGTTGCTGAGTGAACTGCTCGGCGGCGGTGGTGGCGCGCTGTTCCAGCTGCGGCAATTCAGCCTGGCCCTTATTCAGGCGATTGCCGACCAGCATCAACTGTTGCAGACGATCGCGGTAAGCGCTCCAGGCGTCGCTCAGCGGGGCGAGAGTGGCGCTGCGCTCAAGCTCAGCGGCCAGGCGTTGCAGGCCCTCGGCGACTTGGCTGTGTTTGTCCTGCAACGCTTTGAGTAACGCGTGGCCTTCGGTACAGGCGCTGGCGTGTTGCTGTTTATCCTCGGTGCGTTTGGCCAAGTCCTTGGTCAGGTGGGCGAGGGTGCTTTGTTCCTCAAACGCTTGACGCAGCAATGGCACGGCGTCGGCCTGGGTTTTCAGCGCGTCGGCCAATGTTGCCTGGGCGGCTGCTTGCTGCTGTTGCGCCTGCTCCTGACGTGTGTGCAGCACGGTTTGCTGCTCGATATGCTGCTGAATCTGCGCAGCGAGGGGCGTCAACAATGTGCCCAGTTCAGCTTGCCGAGCAAACTGATGGCGCTGCGGTGCCAAATGCTCCAGGCGGCTCAAGTCCTGGCGTTGTGCGCCTTGGCCGTCCCAGTCCGCCTGCGCCCGTTGCAGTTGCTCCGTCGCACTGTGCTGGCGCTCCTGCCATTCGCGCAGTTCCTTGAGCCAGGTGTGTTGCAGCTCCAACTGCTTGAGCTGGGCCTGCTGGGTCTTGAGCTGTTGCTGGGCCTCGGCCAACTGTTGATCAAGTTCGGCGCGGGCTTCGGGAGCCAGGGGCACCACGCCGGTGGCTTGGTCTTGCAGCTGTTTATGCGCGTCCTTGGCATCCTTGGCCTTGTCGAAGGCGCGGCGGCCAAGCTGGGTGTAGAGCGCGGTGTCGGTGAGCTTTTCCAGCAGTTCGCTACGCTCATTGTCGTTGGCCTTCAGAAACGCACTGAACTCGCTTTGCGCCAGCAACACCGCACGGGTGAACTGCTCGAAGTTCAAGCCCAGGGCCAGTTCCAGCTGGGTTTTGTATTCGGTCTTCTGGCTGGCCAGCAGTTGGTCACTGTCGAGGTCGATCAGGCTTTGTCGGCTGTTCTGCAACTTGCCGCTGGCCTTGTCGCGGGCACGGTTGGCTTCCCAGCGAGCGCGGTAGCGACGGCCACTGACGCCGACGAAATCCACCTCGGCATAACCGCCGCCGGTACCGCGACGCAGCAGGGTGCGCGGGTCGCCGATGGAAATATCGCTGTCGGCATCCGGCATCTTGGCCTGGCCGGTATCGCCCAGGCGCGGCACTGCGCCAAACAGCGCCAGGCACAACGCATCGAGCAGCGTACTTTTACCTGCGCCGGTCGGCCCGGTGATGGCGAACAACCCAGCGCTGGCCAGGGGCTCGGCGGTAAAGTCGATTTCAAACGGGCCTGCCAGGGAGGCGAGGTTTTTCAGGCGGATGGCGAGGATCTTCATGGCTGTTCGCCCTCCTGTTGTACTTCCTGGAGCAGCACGGCGAAATCCTTCAAGGTCTGTTCATCCACTTCACTGCCGTAGCTGTCCTGCCAGGCGCGGCTGAACAGCTCCTGGGGCGTGAGCTGGTCGAGTTCGATCAGGCGCTCGTCGTCCGTGTTGTCGCTGCCGCGTTGGCCGGCGTATTCAGCGGCGATGCGCACCAGGCGCACGGCTTTGCCTTGCAGGGCGGTTTCGATTTGCTGGCGCAGGTCCGGTTGCGGCTCGTCGAGGCGCACGCGCACTTCCAGCCACGGGTGGCGTTGGGTTTCGGCGAGCAGGTCGATGTCGGGCAGGTCGGCCAATACCTTGAGGATATCCGCCAGCGGCGCGGCTTCCAGGCGTTGCAGGTTGACCGAGCGCGGAATCAGGCGCGGCTCGACACTCACCAGGCGTTGGCCCTGAAAGGTCACATCGAGAATCTGATGTTTGTAGCCGATTTCGGAAAACGACAAGGGGATTGGCGAGCCACTGTAGCGAATCCTTTCTTCGCCATTCACTTGCTGCGGCTTGTGCAAATGGCCGAGGGCGACATAGGCCACGCTGGCATCGAACAGTTTGGCGGGCAGCGCCTCGGCATTGCCGATGATCAGGCTGCGCTCGGAGTCTTCCGACACCGAGCCACCCGCCATATGCGCATGGCTGATGGCAATCAGCGCCTGGCCTTTTTTGCGTTTGGCGTTGGCGGCGGCGATCAGCCACTCATGTACCTGGCCGATGCCGCGCAGGTAGTCGTCGCCCAAGTGCGCGCCGGTGACTTCCGCCGGGCGCAAAAATGGCAGCGCCAGGCACCAGGCGGCGATCTTGCCTTTGGCGTCAGGCAGCGGGATCAGCAAACGTTCGGCATCCAGTTGGCCGTCATCCAGCCACAGCACGCGGCCCAAGGCATGCGTGCGCAAGCGGCGCATCAGCGGCGCCGGCAATTCGATACGCGAGCCGGAGTCGTGGTTGCCGGCGATCATCACAATCGTGAGTTTCGGGTTTTGTTCATGGGCGCTGATGATGAAGTCATACAGACGCTCTTGGGCCTTGAGCGGCGGGTTGACCGTGTCGAAGATATCGCCGGCGATCAGCAGCGCATCTGGCTGCTCGGCGTTTAATTGGCCCAGCAGCCACTCGAGAAAACAGGCGTGTTCGAAGTCGCGTTCCTGGCCATGCAGGTTTTGGCCGAGGTGCCAGTCGGAGGTGTGGAACAGACGCAAGGCGAACTCCGTGGAGAAGATGAAAAGGAGGGGAGTTTACCTGTAAAAGCCCACACAGTGCCTGCGGACGAGCCAGATCGAATGTGGGAGCCGGCAAGCCAGCTCCCACAGGGGTTATGCGGCGTGCAGGCAGTCCAGCGCGCGGTCGGCGAGGGTTCTGGCGCTGTTGATCAGGTGCTCGGTGGCGCCGGCCAGGTGGTGTTGGTCGGCGGACAGCCCTTGGGTGGAGGCCGCTGCGGTGGCGGCTGCGCAGCGCAACAGGTCGCAGAGTTGGGCGAGGGCGTCTTCGAAGCTGAGGTCGTGATGTGCGGAGAAAGACGGCGGTGAGTCGGGTTGTAGGTAGTGGCTCAGGGCGCGCTCGAAGATTTCGCGGTCGGGGGTGAAGCGGGGTGGGTCTGGGACGATTTTGTTCATGAATGAAACTCCTGAAAGGTCTGGAGCCATTCTTTTGCCGATCTCACTCGTCAAAAGGTGGCAGCTATGTGCGGGGTGAGATTGCCGGTCAGGAGCACCCGGTCAGACCGAAGTCTGCCCGCACACAGCCGCCATAGAGCATGTTGCTCGCGGTTGTGGCAATTGGCACCTAATCACATCACAGGATCTCACCCCTGATCGCTGATATGCAGCGACGGAGCGAAGGCTAGCCAGTGGAGTGAGCAGGCGCAAGGCCGAAGGATTGTCTAGGAAACTTCCCGCAAGTTAAAGAGATATGGATTGCTGGCCTTTAACAATGCATGTCGATCTGGA
>NZ_JBJGXU010000140.1:0-2269 GCF_045447305.1 Pseudomonas sp. D47
ATCATTCCCGACGCATCCCGGATAGCCAAGTCAACGATGTACGCTCCTCTACAGTAAGGCAGCATTTTATTCCTGTCTGATAGATGTAACATTTGATTTTATCGGCTTTTATCACCCTGTACTGATGAGACCTAGTGTCCTGATAGGGTAGTTCGTTAATCTAAAAGTCCAGGATTCATTGAACGAAGCCATTTAAATAGGTAAATGAATTAACCATGCAGGACACTAGGGATTCTCCGATCAAGTCAGCACAGGCCATCTGACCTGTGCTGAAATAGCCCTCCGTCCAACTGCCCTCTACAAGCCCGCCATCCCATGAGTCAGATGAGCTTTTCCGATTTCGAATACGCCGGTAAGCGTAAGCAAACCCGTCGCGAGCGTTTCCTGGCCGAGATGGAACAGGTGGTGCCGTGGAGCGGTTTGGTGGCATTGATCGAGCCGCATTACCCAAAGGCGGGCGGTGGCCGCAAGCCGTATCCACTGGAAACCATGCTGCGCATTCACCTGCTGCAGAACTGGTTCTCGTTGAGCGACCCAGCCATGGAGTAAGCGCTCCATAAACCCCACCCACCTCAGTGGGTAGCGGGCTCACCTAGGCGATGCCGGCGAGCAGTTCCACGGCAGCAGGGCTTCGTAGTCCTCAACCGAAATCGCCATTGGTAGGCGCTCAAGTGCGTGGAGTAGCCACGCATAGGGTTCGTGGCCATTGGCCTTGGCGGTCTCGACCAGGCTGTAAAGTTGAGCGCTAGCCTTCGCGCCTTTGGGCGTATCGCTGAACAACCAGTTCTTTCTTCCAATCACGAACGGGCGGATGGCTCGTTCAGCAGCGTTGTTATCGATAGGCAGGTAGCCCTCCTCGACGTACCGTTTAAGCTTTTCCCAGTTATTTGCCAGGTAAGTCACTGCTTTGCCAAGTGCAGTCTGTGTCGTCACATAGGGCAGTGTTTTGCGCAACCACTCTCTGAGCTGCTCCATTACGTGGCAGCTCAAGTCCTGACGAGATTTTTTGCGTAACTCATCACTCTTCTCTTTATAAGCAGTCTCGATTCCGTACAACTTGCTGATCAGATTTAGCGCGATATCGGCGCGTCCCGTCTTGCCTTTGGGCTGCACTTTTTGTGCTTCAACAAACTTGCGACGTGCATGCGTCCAGCATCCTAAACGCTCGACACCGGCTTGCGCGCCGAGCGCGTTGTAACCCGGGTAATCGTCTGTCATGAGGTAGCCGCGATAACCTTCGAGCAGGCGCGACGGCACCTCCTGCGCTCGGCTAGTGGTGTAGTCAAAAAGGATTACAGGCTTATCGGGTGGGCCGCCGGTTTGCACCCACATCCAGGACTGGCTGCTCGGCTCTCGGTCAGGCTCTTTCAAAACCTGCACACGAGTTTCATCGCAGTGGATTACGCGGCTGCCCAACAGGCCATCGCGCATTAAATTCAGCAACGGCTGGAAGTGCTCGCCGCACTGTATTACCCAGCGAGCCAAGGTCTGGCGTGGGATATCGATGCCGTGGCGGCCCAGTACCTTTTCAAAACGGTGAAGCGGCAAACCGTCCACATACTTGGTCGTCAAAAGCATGGCCAGAACACTGGGACTGGCCATGCTCTTTTCAATCAACTGAGCCGGCTTGCCCGCAGTGACCGGTGCTGTTTCGCAGTCGCGGCAACCGTACACTTTGCGAACATGCTTGATCACGCGGATCTGCATCGGCACGATTTCAAGTTGCTCGCTGACTTCCTCGCCAATCGCGTGTTTGCGGCAGCCGCAAACGCACGTCAGCTGATGTTCGGGAAGTTCGTGGATGACTTCTATTCGTGGCAATTCGGCAGGGAGCAGCTTGCGTTTGCCACGCCGTTTGATGGGCGTGACCACCTCTTCCTCAGACTCTTCGCTGACAGGCGCAGCGATGCTTTCCGCTTCGTTGAAAAGGGCCAACTGCGGCGTGGCAGCATCGGCTGCCTGCTCGGACTTTCGCCCAAACAAGCGCTGGCGCAGGAGTGCATTTTCTTCTTCGAGGTGAACGATCTTGCCCTTATCAGACTTGCGCTCACGCAGCATTTGCTCAAGCAGTTGCTTGAGCAAAACAGGATCGTCAGGAAGGTCTTTGGGCATGGAAATCATGCCCCGGATCATACCGAATCAGGCCACGAATCGCGGCGTCAAAACCTGATGAGGTCGGTTGCGCCAGAGATCAAAACCGTCGAGCATCCAGTTGAGTTCCTGCACCGTGAGGACAATTGCCTCGTCGCTGACATCGGGCGATGTTTTG
>NZ_JBJGXU010000141.1:0-2261 GCF_045447305.1 Pseudomonas sp. D47
CTTCTGGGGCTGTCGCTGCATTTGAGCGGGCCAAACCGCTATTAGAAATATTGGCACCCAGCCTAAGTTATTTGGGGGAGCGCGTCGGAGCAGCGTCCGCGCAGGACTGTGCTGTAGCCGCCTATTTTGCAGGTGCCTTGTTAGGTGCTTTGCATGGTGCCCGCATCTGCGAGGTGGAAGGGCTCCCAGTCGACAGATTTTGTAGCATGCTGGCCGATATCTCGCCGGTGCTCAGTGGTGACATTCAGCACCTGGGATCCGTCATTCAGTCAGAGAGTTATTCTGCCCCACAGGCTTCGCTAAAAACATGGGCGTCGGCCATCACTCGCCTGGAGCGGCATGCCCAGCAGGCCAATATCCACAGTGGGTTTCCGACATATGCATCAGCAGTCTTCCGCCAAGGCGTAGATGCCGGTTATGGCACGCAGGAAGTAGCCGCTTTGATCAAGGTGCTGCGTGCAGGCGCGGGGTCCCCAAAAAATCATGACGAATTCTGATCTGGAAATGGCACGACGCAATCAGGCGTGACACCCAAGGCGTTCAAGATGCTTTGGAGTGGTACCAGCGCGGCGGTGAGTAAGTGTCAGGTTTGCAGGGAGCGCCATGTTTCCTCACACTTTCTGGCTTGTTCTGATCTCTCTTGGATGCTTACTGTCGCGCCACCCTTTCAGGAGTTATCCCATGAGTAAATCATTGATCGTAATCACCGGTGCCAGCTCCGGCATCGGCGAAGCCACCGCCCGTCTCCTTAGCGCGGCAGGTCACCCGCTTCTGCTGATGGCTCGTAGGGTCGAACGTCTCGAGGCAATGCAGTTGCCGAACACTTTGAGTCGTCACGTCGACATTACCGACCGTGTCAGTCTATTGGCCGCCGTAGCAGAGGCTCAATCGCTATTTGGCCCAGCTGACGCACTGATTAACAACGCCGGTGTGATGCTGCTAGGCGAGATGAGCAAGCAGGATCCTGCTCAGTGGGACCAGATGCTCGATGTTAATGTGAAGGGCCTGCTCAACGGTATTCACGCGGTAGCCGCCGGAATGGTCGAGCGCAAACACGGCACTATTATCAATGTCAGTTCGGTGGCGGGGCGCAAGACGTTCCCCAATCATGTGGCGTATGTAGGCACCAAATTTGCCGTGCATGGCCTGTCAGAAAACTTGCGAGAAGAACTGTCACCGCACAATGTGCGGGTGGTCACCATCGCCCCAGGGGCCGTCGATACCGAACTGCTAAGCCATACGACTGACGAAGAGATCAAGACCGGATACCGTGCCTGGAAACGGGACATGGGTGGCACCGTACTTAGCGCCAATGATGTCGCTTCGGCGATTGTTTATGCGTATCAGCAGCCACAAAATGTATGCATTCGTGAAATTGTGATGGCCGCGACGCGTCAGCAGGCTTAAATGAGTGCTGAGCTCAATATTAAATTCCCCGGCGGCAGTTAAATCGCCATCAAAGATTTAGCAGGAAAGGAAGAGTCAAGATGTCAACTAAATCGGCAGTGACGCAGCTAATTTATAGCTTCAGAACGGCTGATAAGTTCGCTGCGGGCCTGCCAGAAGTGCTACGCGATCGCGTCAACTTGGCGGCGGAAAATAATCGCCGAAGGGTGAACAGTGAAATGATTGCTCGAATTGATGGTTCGCTGGATCTGGAGAGCAAATACGAAGAAATCCGGCAACTCAATCGCTATCTGTAAAGCGTATTAACATTGGCGTATCTGAGTACAACTCAGTGATCGATGTGTTCGAGCACTCCTGCACTAAGTTTGCGGATTATCTAGCCTTCAGCAACATGGGTGTGACGCTAACTTATACTGAGTGAGAGTGCTACAGTGCGGCGTTGGCGGGTTATTGGGTGGGAATGTCACGTCGTTCTTTGATGAGATCGACCATAAATGGATGGTGATGTTTCCAGGGGGCCATATTGCAGACGGGCGCGTGCGTGGGATTATCTGCAAATGGCTTCACGCGGGTGCTATGGAGGATGGCCGGAGGGTGGCTGCGACCTGGGAAGTCCGTAAGGCGCAGTGATATCGCTGTTGCTGGCGAATATATATATTTACTACGTGCTGGATCTATGCGTAATACGCTGGCGCCAGCGACATGTATCGTGGCGATGCATGTCGTGCGTTACTCGGACGACGGCGTGGTGGGTTTCAGGACGCAATGGCAGGCCCGGCATTTTCTGGTGCGGTCGCAGGGGCAGTTGGCCAGGTTCGTATTTCCCCTCAATGCCTCGAAGGCACGACTGATTT
>NZ_JBJGXU010000142.1:0-1968 GCF_045447305.1 Pseudomonas sp. D47
TGTTACCGCCGGTGTAAAACTGACCCACTAACGCCGAAGTAAAATTGACCCACTTGGGCAAAACTGGCGGCTTTGAGCTGCCAATATGTTGACCCAGGAGCAGTCAGTGGAAATCAAAGTGTTGGCCCGTCAGGGCCATGGCATCAGGTTCATCGCCCGAGAGCTTGGGGTTTCGCGT
Organism: Pseudomonas sp. D47; assembly: GCF_045447305.1. Classification (NCBI taxonomy): domain Bacteria; kingdom Pseudomonadati; phylum Pseudomonadota; class Gammaproteobacteria; order Pseudomonadales; family Pseudomonadaceae; genus Pseudomonas; species Pseudomonas sp. D47. The sequence goes on from NZ_JBJGXU010000142.1 coordinate 179, forward strand.
AACACCGTACGTAAGTACCTTCGGAAGGTCCGCTCTCAACCCAGTTATAAGCAACGCAGCGCTCGACCGTGCAAACTGGATCCTTTCAAGGACTACCTGCAAGAACGCATCGAGGCAGCACGCCCGCGCTGGATTCCGGCCGTTGTGCTACTGCGTGAAATCACCGCCCTGGGATATACAGGCGGTGTTAGCCAGCTCAAAGTTTATCTCGCGCCGTTCAAGAGCAAGGACCAGGAACCGCTGGTGCGCTTTGAGACGCTGCCGGGCAAGCAAATGCAGGTGGACTTCACCACCATTCGCCGGGGCCGTCAGCCGCTCAAGGCTTTCGTCGCCACGCTCGGCTTCAGCCGGGCAAGCTTTGTCCGCTTCTCAGAGCGTGAAGATAGTGATGCTTGGTTGACGGGGCTTCGAGAGGCATTCGCTTACTTTGGCGGAGTGCCCGAACAGGCGTTGTTCGATAACGCCGGGACCATCATCACTGAGCGAGATGCCTTTGGTGAGGGCCAGCATCGCTGGCACCCTCGACTAGCAGCGCTAGCCGATGAGTTTGGCTTTGTACCCAAGGTCTGTCGCCCGTACCGCGCTCAGACCAAGGGTAAGGTCGAGCGCTTCAACGGATATCTCAAAGGCAGCTTCATTACTCCGCTGGCCGCTACCCTTAAAAGTGCGGGGCTCCCCCTGGACGTGATGACAGCCAACGCACACATCGGCCAGTGGCTCGACGAGGTAGCTCATCAGCGCATTCACGGCACAACCGGTATAAAACCCGCGGTACGTCTGGCCGAAGAGCAGCAGGTACTGTTGCCTCTGCCACTTCAGAGCCTAGGGCTACAACCTATCACCGGACTGCGTCTGGGTCGTGTCTTGCCGTGCGAGAGCTTGCAGCATCCGCTGTCGGTTTATGAGCAACTGCTGGAGGTGAGGCCATGAACCTTCAACATGAGCGTCTAACAGCGCTGTGCAAGGGCTTGAAGCTTGAACGCATTAGTGTGGACTGGCCACACCTGGCCCAGCAGGCCGCGAGCGACGAAGACAGCTTTGCCGACTTCCTCGAAAAGCTGCTAACGACCGAGACCGATGCACGCAGGGAGCGCTCTCGACAGGCTTTGCTTAAAACCGCAGCGCTACCGGCAGTTAAAACGCTGGAGCAGTACGACTTCGCATTTGCCACTGGCGTACCTCGGGCACAGCTTCAAGAGCTGGCAGCACTGAGTTTTGTGGAGCGTGCCGAGAACATCGTGTTCCTGGGACCAAGTGGTGTTGGCAAAAGCCACCTGGCTATCGCCCTGGCTTACCGAGCGGTCATGGCAGGCATCAAGACCCGCTTCGTTACCGCGACCGATCTGATGCTGCAACTTACCGCTGCGCACCGCCAAGAACGGCTTAAGGAGTATTTCAGCCGTGTAGTAATGGCTCCCGGGCTGCTGGTCATCGATGAGATTGGCTACCTGCCGTTTGGTCGTGATGAGGCCAACCTGTTCTTCAACGTTGTCGCCAAGCGTTACGAACAAGGCAGTCTAATCCTGACCAGTAACCTGCCATTTACCCAATGGGCAGGGACCTTTGCTGATGATCAAACGCTGACGGCAGCCATGCTTGATCGGCTACTGCATCACGCACACATCGTGCAAATGACCGGTGAAAGCTACCGACTCAAAGATAAGCGCAAAGCTGGAACCAAACCGAAATCATCGCGAGCTGAACCAGCTCGATAATAAACGCCCAGAGGGGGTCAATTTTAAGTCGGCGATTTAAGACATAAGTGGGTCACTTTTCAACCGGCGTTGACA
>NZ_JBJGXU010000143.1:0-1813 GCF_045447305.1 Pseudomonas sp. D47
CACCGCAGGCTAAAAGCAACACAAAAAGTTGCGTAGATACCTATGGCTATCGCAGGCAAGCCAGCTTCCGCAGTAAATGGCGGCGATCTCGCAATCAGCTCAGCTCAGGGCTTGTGGCTGGATCTGCAATACGCCGTCGACATCCTTGGCCAACCCACTGGCCAGCAGCAGTGGCGCCAGGCGCTGGTGCAACTGCGGCTCGACAAACTCTTTCACCGTGTCCAACGCCAGCACACCACTGAGCGGCAACTCGGCCTTGGTGTACGACAGCCACGCCTGCTTGAGCTTCATCAACACATCGCTGCCCGCGGTCGAGGCGAAGCGACGGTGGGTCGGTTTGCCGTCGAAGTTGAACGTGTGCTGGAACGCGTAGCCGGTTTCATCGCCGTTGCTGGCGGCGCAACGTACACAGGTGCAGGGGCCGTCGCCGAACGCGCTGCGCAGGTAGGTGTTGAAGTCCACCACGGGCTTGAGTGACAGGCGCTTATCCACCTCGAACAAGTCCCCGGTCATTTTATCGTCAGTGTTCAACGTCCATTTCCTCGCAGGTCGGCAGGTGTATTTCAAAGCGCGGCACAATAACAGCCACACGGCATTTTAGGGATAATTTGCATAACAATAGATCCCGATATTCTTTTCCTGTCTTAAACATCGCCGCTAGGCTTCATCACCTTCTCGAAAGCGCGGCAGACCTCCATGATATTCAAGCGTTCCTCCCTGACCCTTTTAGCCGCGTCGCTGGCCGCCGCCAGCGCCTTGCTCAGCCCCGGCGCCCAGGCCGAAGGCAAGATCAGCATTGCCCAGCAATTCGGCATCGGCTACCTGATCCTCGACGTGGTGCGCGACCAGCACCTGATCGAGAAACACGGCAAGGAGCAGGGCCTGGATATCACGGTGCAATGGAACAGCATTTCCGGCGCCACTGCGATGAATGAATCGCTGCTGGCTGGCGCCTTGGACGTGGTCTCGGCCGGTGTGCCGCCGATGCTCACGCTGTGGGACCGTACCAAGGGCAAGCAGAACGTCAAGGCCATTGCTTCCTTGGGCTCGATGCCCAACTACCTGCTGACCAACAACCCTAACGTGAAGACGCTCAAGGACTTCACCGAGAAAGACCGTATCGCCGTGCCCGCCGCCGGCGTGGGTTTCCAGTCGCGCACCTTGCAGATCGAGACCGCCAAGCAGTTCGGCGCTGCCAACTTCAAGAAGTTCGACGATATTTCCATCAGCCTGGCCCACCCCGACGCCACGGCAGCGTTGATTGCCGGTGGTTCGGAGATCAATTCGCACTTCTCCAGCCCGCCATTCCAGTACCAGGAACTGCTCAACCCGAATGTGCACAAGGTACTCAGTTCCTACGACGTTCTCGGTGGGCAGGCGACGTTCAACGTGCTCTACACCACACAGAAATTCCATGATGAAAACCCCAAAACCTATAAGGCGTTCTACGCCGCGCTGGCTGAGGCCGAGAAGATCATCAAGGCCGACAAGCCTGCGGCGGCCAAGGCGTATATCCGCGTAGAGGAATCCAAGCTGCCGTTGGACCTGGTGGAGAAAATCGTCCAGGACCCGGAAATCGACTTCACCATCGTGCCGCAACGTACCTACATCTATGCCGAGAAGTTGCAGGAGCTGGGCGTGTTGAAGAACAAGGCGGGGAGCTGGAAGGATTACTTCTTTGAAGAGGCACATGGCGGGGATGGCAGCTGATCTCAGATACGCACACACAATGTGGGGGCTGGCTTGCCTGCGATGAGCATAGGTATCTACACATCTTTTTATGGGTTGAATTTTTTGGTTGTCGCGGGGGGCT
>NZ_JBJGXU010000144.1:0-1811 GCF_045447305.1 Pseudomonas sp. D47
CGGTGAAGCGGTTTGGAAATATGAGCGTAATGACCAGGGTGACGTTACGCGCAAGACGGATCCTGATGGCCACGTTACGAACTACACCTACAACAAACACGGGCAACTGATTGGGGTTTGGTACCCGGATAACGGGTGCCATCGGCTGGTCTGGAATGAGCGTGGGCAGCTCACTGAAGAGCAACTACCGAATGGTCGGGTTAAGCGTTATCGCTATGACGATGTTGGACGACAGGTTGCTCGCGAGGATGAGCATGGCGCGCTGACCCAGTATCAATGGGATGCCGCCGCGCGCTTGCAGAAACTGACCCAGCCCGATGGTGCCACGCGGGAATACAGCTACAACCCCTACGGAAAAATTACCGCCGAACGCGATGAATTGGGCCACATCACCCGCTACGAATACGCCGATGGCCTGCACCTGATCAGCCGGCGCATTAATTCTGACGGCACCCAGGTCAAATACCGCTACGACAACGCCCGGTTACTGCTGACCGAGATCGAAAACGAAGTCGGCGAAACCTACGAACTTGAGTACCACCCCAACGGGCTGATCCAGCAGGAAATTGGCTTTGACGGTCAGCGCACGGCCTACGTCTACGACCTCAACGGCAACCTGCTGGAAAAGACCGAACACGGCGACGATGGCAGTCAGCTAGTCACCCGTTACGAGCGAGACCCTGCCAGCCGCCTCGTAAGAAAAACCCTGCCCGACGGCAGTGTTGTTGACTATGCCTACGACCGCCAAGGCAACCTCCTCAGCGTCGATGACGGCCACTGGGCGCTAGCCTACGAATACGACGCCCAAAGCCGCCTCACCGCCGAACACCAAGGCTGGGGCACCTTGCGCTACGGCTACGACGCCTGCAGCCAGCTGAAAAGCCTGCGCCTACCAGACAACAACCGCCTCAACTTCAACCACGACAAAGGCGGCCACCTCGCCACCGTCGAGCTGAATGGCAAAACCCTCACGTCTCACCTGTTCAAAACCGGCCGAGAACGCCAGCGCCAACAAGGCCAGCTCCTCAGCCATTACCACTACGACGAGCAAAACCGCCTGCACGCCCACGCGGTGACTCAAGAAAACCATGACCTCTACCGCCGCCACTACGACTACGACAAAACCGGCAACCTCACCCGCCTGCTAGATACGCGCAAAGGTGAACACCACTACCACTACGACCCGCTCGCCCGCCTGACTCGGGCCGACCACTCGCAAGATGTGCAGGAACGCTTTGGCCATGACCCAGCCGGCAACCTGCTAATGCAAGACCGCCCCGGCCCGGACATCGTGGCGGGGAATCGGTTGATGATTCAGGGCGATCATCATTACGACTATGACGCCTTTGGCAACCTGATCCGCCAAAGGCGCGGCAAGGGTCACCAACTCGTCACCGAGTACCGCTACGACTGTCAGCATCGGTTGATCGGCATTACCCAACCGAACGGGCAAACGGCCAGCTACCGCTATGACCCGTTTGGGCGGCGGATCAGCAAAACCGTCGACGGCATAACCACGGAGTTTTTCTGGCAAGGCGACAAGCTGGTTGCGGAGCATCACGCAGATCGCCATCGCAGTTACCTCTACGAACCGGACAGCTTCCGTCCGCTGGCATTGCTGGAAGGTTTCGGGCCGAAAGACACCCAGCCCTTCCACTACCAACTCGACCACCTCGGCACCCCGCAGGAACTCACCGCCCCCGACGGCGAGATCGTCTGGTCCGCGCATTACCGCGCCTATGGCCAAATCAGCCGACTCGACATAGAAAAAATCGACAATCCGCTGCGCTTCCAAGGCCAATACTTCGACC
>NZ_JBJGXU010000145.1:0-1778 GCF_045447305.1 Pseudomonas sp. D47
AGACGATGCTGTTGCGGTCGACCACCAAGTGAGGATAGCCCTTGGGATACTTGTAGATGAAAGTCTTCTACCGTTTTACTAGGCTGTAGGTAGCGTGCCTGACGTCTCCCAACCCCTGAGATTTTGTCTATGCTCCTTACACTTTTTACCCCGTCAGGCGCGCGCTTGCGACAACATTCGGTCCGTTCGGGGCCACTCAACTGGCTGTTACTCCCAGGCGGGCCTGGACTGGGATCTGAGATTCTGGAGGAGTTGGCGAGTGCCCTGTCTGTCCCGGGGCGATCTGGTTGGTGGACTTACGCGAAGGCGGTTCCAATCGATACCCTCCTGGAAGCACTACGGCCCTCTTTTCCAACTGGCCGAATGTCGTCATCGAAGCAGCCCAGGCACTGCCTGACGTGGTGTTTGCAGGACATTCGACTGGGGGCATGTACTTGTTATCAACACCCGAGTTGGCGCCGCACATCCTCGGTCTAGCCCTGCTGGATAGCGCACCGGACGCGAATTGGCATCCCCGTTTCGTAGCCATGGCTGGCGCTCATCCTTTATCGGCTGTGGACAGAACCCGCGCGGTGTATGAGGCCGAGCGTTGCGATGAAAACCTGGCGGCCATCGCTGTCGCGGCAGCCGATTGGAACTTCACGTATGCCGGGCTTGCGCTCGGCCACGAGCTTCTGGCATGCCTGCCCTATAACCGAGCCGCCGTGAAGTGGTCGGACGCGAGCTTCGATCACGTCTACGTAGCGAAGTGGTGGCCTTGTTCTCTCCCCGTCCTTCTCCTTGCCGGCAGTGCAGATCAGATCGTGTGGCAGGGGGGATGGGTTCAAGTTCGCTTCAAAACAGTCAGTGTGTGGACAAGCATTATCCCTGGCGGCGGACACTTCCTCTGGATCGAAAACCCGAGCGCGGTAGACGTCGCGTTCAATGAGCTGACGGTGCGGGTTAAAACCATCATCAGGTCTTAGGGCGCGGCAAGTTGAAGAGCTCGATATGACATCAGCCGCGCCGATACGCAATGTGGCGTTCAATCGGTCGACGGCCTTGCGGTTGCTCTATTCGCGCCGTCCTTGGTTAATCTATATGAAATGTATTGAATTCACTCCTCTTCATGAGCTGGCACTGTAGCCTTGTCTTGCTATTTAAACCTTGGTTTTGCTCATGTCGATACGCAGTCTTTGCGTGGCGAGCCGCCTGAAGGATCAGGCCCCCAATTTATTATTCTGTGATACCAACGTTAATAACGTTGCCGAATCTCCGCTCCTTTAGCCTGGCGGTTGCCGTACTGAACGCGCCTTCTTTATAAGAACAACAGGAGTAACCGGTTTGCTGACCTTGATTGGCCTAATCACGATGCTAAGCCTGGTCGTGCTGCTTCTCGTCGGGCGTATGTCACCCATTCTGCCGTTGATTGTTGTGCCCCTGCTGGGGGCCTTGTTTGCTGGTTTCGGGCTGGGAGAGATATCCGGATTCTTTACCGACGGCGTTGGACGAGTGACGCCAATCGCCACCATGTTTATCTTTGCCATCACGTTTTTCGGGATCATGCAGGACACCGGCCTGTTTCGTCCGGTCATCGGCTACATGGTCAAGCTGACCCGTGGCAATGTGATCTCCGTGGCAGTCGCAACCGCGCTGATTGGCATGCTCGCCCATCTTGATGGTGCTGGCGCGACCACCTTTCTGCTGACCATTCCTGCGCTGCTGCCGCTATACAAGCAATTGCGAATGAGCCCTTACTTGATGCTAATGCTGCTGGCCACTGGTGCCGGCGTTCTCAA
>NZ_JBJGXU010000146.1:0-1666 GCF_045447305.1 Pseudomonas sp. D47
CGGCGTTTTTCAAGGTAGTTGTCGCATCAACCGTCTAACTATGCCGCTCTTTTCTCAACCTGTTGCTCTCGATCCGGGTTCAACAGCACGGTGCCGATCGGCTCCCAGTTACGTGTTCGACCCGACCACCGCTCAGGCTTTTTCTCTTTGGCTCGTTCGTACAGCTCATGTCGCCGGGCCAAGACCTGATGGTCCAGTCCTCGATGCCGCTCAGCCGGTGTGACGAACCGGATTCGGCTATGCCGGTGCTCGGTGTTGTACCAGCGCATGAAATCCCTCACCCAAGCGCGTGCGGCGTCCAAACTGGCAAAACCATCCTGCGGCCATTGCGGGCAGTATTTCAGCGTTCTAAACAGCGACTCCGAGTACGGATTGTCGTTGCTGACCCGCGGTCGTCCCCGCGAAGGCGTAATGCCCAGTTCATACATCTTGCTCAACAGCGTCACCGATTTCATCGGCGCGCCGTTGTCCGAGTGCAGCACCAGCGGTTCGCGTAAACACTGCTCGCCGATCACGCTGCGTTGTAGCAGCGCGGCGGCTTTCTCGCCGCTTTCCGCGTCGTAGACCTCCCAGCCCACGGCCTTGCGGCTGTAAATATCCTCGATCAGATAGAGGTAGTAATACTTGCCGCGTATCGGCGATGGCAAATACGTGATGTCCCATGACCACACCTGATTGGGCGCTTTGGCTGCATGAGTCGTCGGTGCTGCGTACCGCCTGGGGCGCTGACTACGGCCTCGATGTTGCTGTTGACCCGTCGCTCGCAAGACGCGATAAAACGTCGCCTCCGACGCCAGATAGCACCCTTGATCGGCCAGGCGCGGCACGATCTGGCTCGGCGGCAGGTGGGCGTACTCCGGGCTGTTGCACAGCGTCACAATCGCCTGTCGCTCGACCTCACTCAGCGCATTACGCGGCGTTGGTCGTGTGACAGTCGTTCGGGCATCGGCCTGGATAACGTCTGTTTCAGTCCACCGCTGCAAGGTCCGAAGCGATAGACCAATTTCCCGACAGGCCCTGATTTTTCTGGCTCCCGTCGCGACCGCTTGGCTCAGCCAGTCAACGAGTAACTGCCGCTGCGGCAAAGACGTCAATTGTCCTCGTTGTCGGTCCCCCAGTAGTCGTTGAGCTTTTTTCGCAGCACCAACAACGCCGCTGTTTCAGCGAGCGCCTTGTCTTTGCGGCGCAGTTCGCGCTCCAGTTCCTGGATGCGCTTCTTATCTTTGCGAGACTGCTCCCGATCTTCTTTTTGCTGGGCCTTTTCCGACTTCTGGCCGGTGATGAAGGCTTGTCGCCAGGCAGTGATTTGCTCGGGGTAAAGGCCTTTGCGGCGGCAATACTCGCCCAGGTCGATCTCGGACAAACCGGACGCTTCAAGGACGACAGCAAACTTGGTTTCGGCTGACCAGTTCTGAGCCGATTGCTTGTTTTCGGACACTGCACTTCCTTCAGAACTGAGCTGCTTGCGCCAGTTGGACAAAGACATTTCGCTGACCCCTTCGCGCCGGGAAACCTCGGCCATCGACAGGTTTAGTGGGGGAAGCAGCATCTTGAGTAATGCGGCTCTGCGTTCAGGTGAATAGTACGGCACGACCAGTCTCTTTCCGCCCCCGATATGCTTTTTTAGGAAAAACCGGAGAGGCGACAACTATCCTGACACCGGGGG
>NZ_JBJGXU010000148.1:0-1510 GCF_045447305.1 Pseudomonas sp. D47
AGCTGCGTCACCGAAACCAAAGCTGGAGATCATCCAAGCAACAGCCCGCGCTATCACAACCGGTACCGCAGACAAGATCTTGAGGGAACTGGAGAGGCCGCACACTCAGACGTTATTGGCCTTGGCTGGCCGCTCGGTGGGTGGCTGAAAGCGTATTTCCTGTACGCACAGCCTCACTTATGATGTGTCGATACTCCAACTATGGTGGCCGCCTATGTATTGCGAGGCGGCCACCAGACTTTGGCCATCAAGTTTAGCTGCCGCCTCTGTCTACCTTATGTCTGCTGCATTGAAATGTTGCTCTGATGCTGTCGAGCTTCTTGTCTTCAGCTTTTGCCCACTTTCAGTCCTTGTTGAGTGCGCTCGATAAGACAGTCATGTTCAGCACTGCCTTCAGCGGATGCGGGGTCGCTACGCCGAATTGCCGAATCAGGTCGTGAGCTTTCCTGCACTCATGAGTGCCTGAGTCGAGCAGGGGTGATATTCGAACCGAATGATGTCCGCGGTATCGGGATTAGTCCCGATACCAAAGACGGTATGCCAACTACATAAAAATGAGAGTCTATGAACAATAAAATTAACCGCCAGGTCGGCGCCGTCATTGCATTGTTTATGTGTGGCATGATTTCACTTCATGGTGGAATCACCTTGCTTTACTTGAGCATGACCAGCGTAGCCTTGACCTCTCAGGAGATCCTAATGTTTTATCTGTCGGGCTGCCTGGGTGTGGTGTTGATTCCTTTGATGGGCGCAAGTTGTGAGCGAGTGGTATTAGTGGCCTTGGCAGCCAAGATATTGCTAGTCTTCTGTGCATTGTTGACAGGCAGCGTCTGGACCGTTCCAGAAGCGCTGTGCTCGGGGCTAATTGCTTCATCAAGTTTCTATTTTGCGATGCGCGAGGTCTCAAAAAGACAGAACGAAAAATTACTTGCCTCGGTACTGATACTGATCATTAACATTGAGTCTTTGGTCTGGTACGCCGCTTTCGGTTGGCTTTCTGAGTTGCAGTCTCAGGTGTGGTTGTCGCTAGCCTACGGGCTGGCTACAATTCTGCCCTTGCTCTACATCAGCACGTTTGTCAGTACGGCAGTGATACAGCGCGTCAACATCAAGCAACTGCTGAGTCTCAGCAAGTCGCTTTCGGTCTACAATCTGTTTTGTTACATGCTTGCGGTGTTCGCGGTTAATTGCTTCAATTTGTCACTCCATCATTGGGCAAAGCTTGATGGGCAGAATTGGTGGGGCAGTGTTCCTGGAATTACCGGGTTCTATATCCTCGGTATTCTGTCTAGCGTCGCAGTATTGTCCAAGCTGAAGGTTCGTAATGAGAAGCTATTGATAGTGGCACTGCTCAGTCTTTGCGCCATCGGGTACTGGCTTGCTGGTGATGCTGCCCAAAACTCTCTGCTGCTAATAGCGGCCGTTTTCGGATTGGGAAGCACAAGTACACTGGTCATGTCATCAATAGTTGCAGATCTTGTGCAAACGCACGACACTCTCAGCCGTCTAC
>NZ_JBJGXU010000149.1:0-1491 GCF_045447305.1 Pseudomonas sp. D47
AATGATGGTGGCATCCGCTGTTCCCATCTGAGGAGGGAAAGCCAGAATCGCACCATCCAGATAATCAGCACCACGCGACAAGGCCCATAGCTCACTGTCACGCGCCTCTTGCGGACCACCCGTGGACAACTGGATCAATAGCTTGCCCTTTAGGATGCCGGCCAAGTCGTCATCGGCTAGCAGACTGCTTGACACCGCGTAATTGTCGACGCAAATAAGACACACCGGACTGGCGGTCAGCGCAGATAACATCGTCTCACTCACATGAGCTCCTGCGCTGGCCACTGCCTCGGTTTTAGCCCGGCTACGGTTCCATACCGTGACTCGCTTGCCTGCGCACAATAAAACATGCGCCAAGGCCGAACCCATAGCGCCAAGGCCAATGACGGTAACTTCACTCTGCATGATCAGCGTCCTTCTTCCTGGGGATTTATTGACCATTAATCACAAACAATGAACCAAATAAAGATTGAGCTGCACTTCGAGAAGCAAGGCCAGCCAGTTCTAACGCTCACAAATAGCGAGGCACATCCATCCGGTCGTGCAAAATACGAATGACCGCAATTCCGTAGGGCATGAGGCGAAAGTAAATGGTTTGCCGCGCAACGTTGCGGCGACGATAATCTGGTCGAATGTGGTCACAGGTGGCCGCTGTTTTGGGCTGCTGCGCCAGATCCACAAATGCCGCTATCAAGAGGTCTGTGTAACGATTAGCGTGCTCCACGCCCCACTGCTGAACGGTATAAGCCCAGATGGCTTCAAGATCTCGCTCGGCAGCAGGTGCAAGACGATATTCAGCCATGCGCGATCAACATTCGCTGCTTGAATTTTTCAGCGTCGAATGGACGAGGCTCCCCACTGGACTCCCCTTCGATCAGTGCAGCACGGATAGCCCCCAATTCGGCACTACGCTCCTGCTCACGGCGAATCAGGTCTCGGATGTATTCGCTGTCATTGGTGTAGTGACCCGCGACAATCTGCGCTTTAATCCAACCGTCTTGCTGGTCTGTCACAGTAATGGTTTTACGCACGGTCGCCATGATTTAACCCTCCGAGCAAAGTCATTGATACTGCAAATATTATCATACTATTGGTGGCGTCGAGGCACCCAGGGCTATTGCTCCCGATAACGTTAACCAGCAGCTGAGCGCTTTCAACGCTTATTAAATGCACCCGCCCTACGACTCTGATTCAACGCCTCGACTGATCTCAACCATAACAAATTGCCCCAAATACCGCCGGATTCAGAAGCCCAAATAATCCATATTGCACCTCGCCAGCAGCACACTCAGAAGTGTCGGCAGACGCGCCTATGCCTCATCGACAGCATGAATATTGGCATAAGGAGCGAAACGCTCTCCGCTCGACCACGCGCCCTGCGCCAGACCATTTACCCCCTACTGCAACCAAACGAACGGCACCGATGACCGTAATCCTTGGTCTCAGCCTTGCAGAGGTAACTGACTCGATGGAAATATCGCGCCATTTCGT
>NZ_JBJGXU010000015.1:0-122801 GCF_045447305.1 Pseudomonas sp. D47
CTGCGAAGGCGTCAAATCGGCCAAAACAAGACATAAGGTACACTCCACTCCGGAAAACCCCTCCGCGCTGTGCGGTTTAAAGGTTTTGACGGGAGGAAATGTGAGTAACCGAGGTGAGCAGGCACTGCTCAAACAATCGACCATCCTGATGTTCGCTGTAGCGATCGCCGGGATTGTCACGGGTGTGATGTCTGGCGCCCAATCCATTCTATTCGACGGCTTTTTCTCGCTGATCGCCACCGCCATCAAGGTGTTGATGCTGATCACGGCCAAGCTGATCGCAAAGAAAAGCAACGAGCGCTTCCAGTTCGGCTACTGGCACTTGGAGCCGATGGTATTGCTGATCGAAGGCAGCTTTTTGCTGCTGATCGCCATCTACGCGTTTCTCAACGGCGTGTTCGGCATTATCAATGGCGGGCGCGAAATCGAGTTAGGGCTGGTGATCGTTTACGCGGCGGTGTTTACCGTCGTCGAATTCGGCTACTTCTTCTACGTGCGCTACCGCAATCGCAAACTGAAATCCTCGCTGATCCAGTTCGACAACATCAGCTGGCTGGTGGACGCGATGCTCTCGGTGGGCTTGCTGATCAGCTTTCTTGCCGCGCTGTTGCTCAAGTCTCAAGGCTATGGCGAGTGGGCGGTGTATGTCGACCCACTGATTCTGATCCTGTTGGCCCTCAGCATGCTGGCGCCGGCGTTCAAGATCCTGCGCCCGGCGTTGCGCGAAGTGCTGGGGATTGCCCCGGACCACTTGGACGACAAGGTGCGCGAAGTGATGGACGCGGCCCAGGCCAAGCATGGTTTCGACGACTACGTGTCCTACGTGCAAAAGCACGGGCGGGCGCGGTTTATCGAGATTCATGTGGTGTTGCCGGCGGATTACCCGGTGGGCAGCGTCGCAACCCTTGATGGGTTGCGCGAAGAGATATCCACAGGGCTCGGTACGCCGGATGCGGCGCGCTGGCTGACGATCAGTTTTACCGGGGATCGCAAGTGGATTGCGTGATGGTCAGTTAGACCGAGGTGAGGCTATCGCAGGCAAGCCAGCTCCCACAGTTAACCGCATTCCAAAGGTTGGACGCGGTCAAGTGTGGGAGCGGGCTTGTCGACAGGTCGCACCGCTACGATAGGGCCTTTGAGGTCAGCCCCTGATAGCAGGTCGCCAAGTGATACGGCGTAGTCGACGGCATATCCCGTCGGCTCACGGCGCCCTTGGCATCCAGGCACTCATGCCAACCCTTTTCATGCAGGAAGTGCTGTTGCAGCGCCAGCAATTGGCGTTGCAGCACCGCCTCACTCTCAGGCCGTAAGGTCAGTGCCCGCAGGTATTCCGCCTGGGCCCAGATCCGTTGAGTGCCATCACGCACCGTGCCGTCCAGGGCAAGCATGCCGCTGACCGCGCCGCTCAATTTATCCACACCCTTAAGCTCGGCGTAGGCAAATGCCCGCGTCAACGAGGCATGCAGCGGCGTGCCGCGCAGTACGTCTGAAGACTCGAGCAAAAAGAACCATTCGAACTGGTGGCCCGGCTCAAACCAGTTATCCACAGCGCCCAGCGGCTTTTCCATCATCACGCCGTGCTGGCGGTCGATGAAGCGCTTCTGCATGGCGGTGGCGAGGTCCAGCAGCGCATCTTGCGTGACGGCGTCTTCACGCACTGCCAGCGTGGCGAGAAAACCTTCGGCCAGGTGCATCAGCGGGTTTTGCAGCGGGCCGGACTTGAGGGACGACCAATTGCGTTCCAACACCGCTTCGTACAGGCCGTCGCCGGTGGCGAAGCGTTCGGCGACCACTTCCAGGGCTGCGTCGAGCACCGACTCCACCAACGGCTCACGCACTTTGGCCCAGTAATGGGCACAGGCGAAGATGATGAAGGCGTGGGTGTAGAGGTCTTTGCGCTTATCCAGCGGCTTGCCGTGGGCGTCGATGCTGTAGAACCAGCCACCGTGCTCGGCGTCGTGGAAGTGCCGCTGCAGGGAACGGAACAGCGCCGCCGCGCGCTCTTCGACAAAGGTTGCACCGGGCTCGCCGATCAGGCTGGCGAACAGGTACAACTGCCGGGCACAGGCCATCGCGCGGTAGCGTTGCGGGGGCAATGGCTGGTGATCGGCGTCCAGCGCCTCATAGGGCAACGCCAACTCGGCATTCCAGCCCGGGCCCTGCCAGAGCGGCACGATCAGGTCATGGAAGTGCGTGAGCACGGCGTTCAACGAAGGCTGGGAGGCGGAACTTGGAGCGATGGGCATCGGCTGGCGTCGTCACGGCAGGGGTGTAGGCGCGCATGGTAGCAGGCTGATCGTTCCCACGCTCTGCGTGGGAATGCATTTTGTGACGCTCTGCGTCGTGCTTTGGGACGCGGAGCGTCCTGGGCGGCGCTCCCACGCAGAGCGTGGGAACGATCAAGGTTAGCCCGCCAACAACCAAACCCCAGTCGCCGCCGAAGCCGCTCCAGCCACCCGCACCAGCGGCGCTGCGGCCGCCGGCAGGAAGCGCACTACGGCATAACCCGCCGCATGCAGAACCGCCGTCGCGCCCACAAACCCAGCCGCATACGCCCACGGGCTGGACATGTCCGGCAGTTCCAGGCCATGCGCCACGCCATGGAACAACGCAAACAGCGCTGTAGCACCCACCGCCACAAACAGCGGCGGCCGCACCGCCAGCGCCACTGCCAGGCCCAGCGCCAGCACCGAGGCAGCAATCCCGCTCTCCAGCGCCGGCAATTGCAGGCCTTCAAAGCCCAGCAGGCCGCCAATCAGCATGGTGCCGACAAAGGTGCAAGGCAGGGCCCAGCGCGCGTTGCCTTTTTGCTGCGCCGCCCACAGGCCGACCGCGACCATAGCCAGTAAGTGATCAATACCGCCCAACGGGTGGCTGATGCCGGCGACCAAACCATTATCACCATGCCCAGGGTGAGCGAAGGCGAGGGCTGGGGCGAGCAGCAGCGCAGCGGTTGCGAGAAATTTGTTGAGATTCATGAACAGGCTCCTTTTTTAGGGTGGGATCAGGCAGCAGTCAGCAGGCCCTGACGTTCGATAAAGGCGACGATTTCATCCAGGCCGACGCCGGTTTTCTGGTTGCTGAACACAAAGGGTTTGCCGTTGCGCATGCGCTGGGTGTCGCTGTTCATCAGCTCAAGCGAGGCGCCTACCAACGGCGCGAGGTCGATCTTGTTGATCACCAGCAAATCGGATTTGCAAATACCGGGCCCGCCTTTGCGTGGCAGCTTGTCGCCGGCCGATACATCGATCACATAGATGGTCAGGTCTGACAGCTCCGGGCTGAACGTCGCCGACAGGTTGTCGCCGCCGGACTCCACCAGGATCAGGTCCAGGCCGGGGAAGCGGCGGTTGAGTTGGTCCACCGCCTCGAGGTTAATCGAGGCATCTTCGCGGATCGCCGTGTGCGGGCAGCCGCCGGTTTCCACGCCGATGATGCGTTCGGGCGCCAAGGCTTGGTTGCGCACCAGAAAGTCGGCGTCTTCGCGGGTGTAGATGTCGTTGGTCACCACGGCCAAGTTGTAGCGATCGCGCAAGGCCAGGCACAGCGCCAAGGTCAGGGCCGTCTTGCCGGAGCCCACCGGGCCGCCGATGCCGACACGCAAAGGTTGTGTGTTCATGTGCTTCTCCAAAATTAAAGGCCCTAGCTACGAAACAAGCGGCTGTACTGGCGCTCATGGGCCATGCACGCCAGGGACAGGCCGAACGCGGCGCTGCCGAAATGGTTGGGGTCGATGCGGCCGGCGTCTTGCTGGGCTTGTTGCAACAGCGGCAGCAGTTCGCTGGTCAGGCGCTGGGCGGCCTGCTGGCCCAACGGCAACGTCTTCATCAATACGGCGAGTTGGTTTTCCAGCCAGCTCCACAGCCAAGCGGCGAGGGCGTCATCCGGGCTGATGTGCCAGGCGCGCGCCGCCAGGGCCCAGCCCAGGGCCAGGTGCGGTTCGGCGCATTGCTGCACAAATGTACGCGCGGCGTCGTCCAGTTCCGGCAAGCCATTGAGCAGTTGTTGCAGGGAGTAGCCCATTTGCCGGCTCTCCTGATACAGCTCGCGGGTCTCGCGGCTGGCGCGATGTTCTTCGCACAATTGCGCCAGATGCGGCCAGTCTTCATCCGCCGCCGCGCGGCAATGGGCGAGCAGCAATGGCGCTTCGAAACGCGCAAGGTTGAGCAGCAACTGGTCGCTGACCCAGCGTCGCGTACTGGCGGCATCCTTGACGCGGCCATTGTCCACGGCCATTTCCAGGCCTTGGGAATAGCTGTAGCCGCCAATCGGCAATTGCGGACTGGCCAGGCGCAACAGCGCCCAGGCTGGGTTCATAGACGTACGCCGAACTGGTGCAGCTTGGGCGGGTAGTTGAAGTCTTCATCGCCGTGGCGCGAATGGTGATGACCACCGCCATAGGCGCCGTGTTCCGGCTGGAACGGCGCTTCGAGGGTTTCTGTGTGGGCCCCTAGCTGTTCGAGCATGGCCTTGAGCACATAGTCATCAAGCAGGCGCAGCCAGCCGTCGCCGACTTGCAGGGCGACATGGCGGTTGCCGAGGTGATAAGCCGCGCGGGTCAGTTCAAACGCGTTGCTGCAGGTGACGTGTAGCAGGTGTTCAGGGCGGGCAACGACGCGTACGACACGTCCGTCTTCAGCCTGTAGGCATTCGCCATCGTGCAATGGCGGTTGGCCGCGCTCCAGAAACAGGCCGACGTCTTCACCGTCGGCACTGAAACAGCGCAGGCGGCTTTTGCTGCGAGCTTCGAAGTTCAGCAGCAGTTCAGCGGCCCAGAGGGCTTGTCGGGCGATTCGGCGGTGGATCACCAGCATCAGGAGGCTTCCAGCTATGAGCGATAAAAGAGCTAGAGCAAGGGGCTTGCCAACCGCACGTGCGAATGGGAAAACCCTGTAGGCAAGCATGGGCATGCCACCGAATAGGGCGTCAGTTGATTCCTACGGCGCATCCAAATGGTGCGTGATTGAATTTATAGCACCGGATGTGGGCGTTTTGCGTTGAGTTCTACTGAGTGCAGCATGAAATTTCTTTCATCTGATTCGCACTGGATTTTTTCTCGGAAGCGTCTTACGCATAACCAAGACTTGGCTCTCAAAAAGTTACGGGCTGTTTCATTACGATGTGCGCCGTCTTTAATTCTTAGCGACGTCGACCATGTTCCAAGTATTTTTATATGCAGTCATTGTCAGTCTCTCCTACGCCGTCATACCGGCGTCGGCCAATTTAAAGCCGTCTGTGGTCTTCAGTTCTGCTGCCTCCATCGATAATGTGATTGATCGTGCCCATGAGTTGCTCGGCACGCCTTACAACGGGCGTGGAGCCACGGTTGATCAAGGGTTTGATTGCAGCGGTTTCCTGGTCTATCTGTTCAAGACCGAAGCCAATATTCGCCTGCCGCGCACGACCACGCAGATGCATCGCTCAAGCGCCGCGACCGTCCCGAAAGAGGCTCTCATGCCGGGCGATGCGGTGTTTTTCAAAGGTAATGGGAGCGGCCAGGTCAGCCATGTCGGCCTTTATGTGGGCGAAGGCAAATTCATTCACTCGCCCAGTACCGGCAAGCGCGTTCGTATCGATTCGCTGAATAGCACTTACTGGAAAAAAAACTACACCAGCGCCAAACGCTTCCACCCGTAGGGCTGATCGGCTTACTCGGTGCTGCCCAGGCCTTGCCAGTGCTTGAGGCCGATAAAGATAAAGCGCAGTTGCTGGGTGATTTTCGCCTGAGGCGTGAGATGGGCAGGCAGGGCCTGGGCCGGCGGGTCAATGATGTCGGGCAGGGTGGCGAACACGCTCTTGACGATCAGGTCTGCCATTACGTGCAAGCCTTCGGCATCCAGGTGCTGGAGCTTGGGCATCAGTGTGAGGTCGGCCGCCAAGTCGCTGGTGATGTCTTCGCGCAAGGCACCGATGGCCTGGCGCACAGCCAGGCAGCCACCGTATTGTTCGCGGGCCAGGAACAGGAACTGCGAGCGGTTGGCCGAGACCACATCCAGAAAGATCCGTACGGACGCATCGATGATGCCGCCCATCACGAACTCGTTGTGGCGCACCAGGCGAATCGTGGCGCGGAAGGTCTGGCCGACTTCACTGACCAATACCAACCCCAACTGGTCCATGTCGTCAAAATGACGATAGAACCCGGTCGGCACGATCCCGGCGGTCTTGGCCACTTCGCGCAGGCTCAGGCTGCCGAACCCACGGCCACACTCCATCAGATGGCGGGCTGCGTCCATCAAGGCGAGGCGGGTCTGTTGCTTCTGTTCGGCGCGGGGCAGCATCGGCGGGCGGGCTTAGTCGGCAAGTACAGCGACGCACTCTAGCAAAACCGCTTCGCTGGCGTCGAACTTGGTGGTGTGGGGTGTGACGTAGTTTCTATAAAAAAGCAAAAGCCCGATCGGTCGATCGGGCTTTTTTCTGGGCCACCACGGGCTTAGCTCTGAGCTTGATGCAGTTCTTGCAGGCGATCAGCACCACCTTCGGCAATACCTTGGGTGTATGCGCGGTCGTTGGCTTGTTCAGCGCCGCCTTCTACCAGACCTTTCTGTTCCAGGCGATCACGGCCACCTTCAGCAACGCCTTCGGTGTAGGCACGTTTGTTGGCGTGTTCCGAACCGTTCTCTGCAACAGCGCCTTTGGCGTAGTCACGGTTTTCATCTTCTTGCGAACCGCTGCGAGCCACGGTTTGGCTGGATTGCACGGCTTGAGCTTTGTTCTGTGGGGTAGCTTGTTCAGCGGCTGGCAGGGCAAAAGCACTGGAAGCCAGGACAGACAGCAGAACGGTAGCGAGTATTTGGCGTTTCATGAGGGTTGCTCCTTGGGAGGGCGATAAAGTGGGTACAGGGCTAATGCTACTCTCGATAAGTCGATATAAAAGTTCATAAACGCAATGGTAATAATCAACAGAATTGATTGTTCCCTGCGGAGGCTCTAGACCGAGCCTCTCAAGCCCGCGGTTTTGCACCATGGTGGGTATTTTCGACCCGTTCATGGGTAACACTGGTGCATTGTTGATGGTTTGGTCGACTTGAGCTGTAGGAGAAGTCGCTTTTTTTGCTGGGAATTCGTACTCGGGCTAAACCCCCAGACCATTTGTCAGTCGTAGCTCTATAAGCTGTAGTCAAAAGGCGCGCGGCAACGCGCGCCCTCAGTCGTAACCAGGAGTCCTGTGCAATGACGCGCACTCGTAAAATTGTCGTTTGGAGCTGCGCCAGCTTCGTTCTGTTAATCGCCGTGGTGGTCTTGGTGCTGGTGTTCTTTGACTGGAACCGCATCAAACCGCCGCTTAATGCCAAGGTTTCCGAAGAGCTGCATCGCCCCTTTGCCATCAATGGCAACCTGGCGGTGGTGTGGGCGCGTGAGCCGGATGAAGGTGGCTGGCGTGCCTGGGTGCCGTGGCCGCATGTGATTGCCGAAGACCTGACGCTGGGCAACCCCGACTGGTCGAAAAAGCCGCAAATGGTCACCCTCAAGCGCGTGGAGTTGCGCATCTCGCCCCTGGCGTTGCTGGTGCAGCGCGTGGTGATTCCGCGTATCGACCTCACCGAACCCAGCGCCGACCTGCAGCGCCTGGCCGACGGCCGCGCCAACTGGACCTTCAAGTTCGACCCCAAGGACCCCAACGCCGAGCCTTCCAGCTGGGTGGTGGACATCGGCGCCATCGGCTTCGACAAAGGCCACGTGACCCTCGACGACCAGACCCTCAAGACCCAGCTCGACGTGATTATCGACCCGCTGGGCAAGCCGATTCCCTTCGGCGAAATCGTCGGTGACGCCGATGCCAAAAAGGCCTTGGAAAAAGGCTCAGCGCCCCAGGACTACGCGTTCGGCCTCAAGGTCAAAGGCCAATACCACGGCCAGAAACTCGACGGCGCCGGCAAGATCGGCGGGCTGCTCGCCTTGCAGGACGCGGCCAAGCCGTTCCCGCTGCAAGCCCAGGTGAAAATCGCTGACACCCGCATCGCGCTGGCCGGCACTCTGACCGACCCGCTGAACCTCGGCGCCCTGGACCTGCGCCTGAAACTCGCCGGCAGCAGCCTGGGCAACCTGTACCCGCTGACCGGCGTCACCTTGCCGGACTCGCCGGCCTATTCCACTGACGGCCACCTGATCGCCAAACTGCATGAAGCCAGCGGCGCCTCATTCCGCTACGAGAACTTCAACGGCAAGATCGGCGACAGCGACATCCACGGCAACCTGGCCTATGTCGCCAGCCAGCCACGGCCCAAACTCAGCGGCGCGCTGGTGTCCAACCAACTGCTGATGACCGACCTGGCACCGTTGATCGGTGCCGATTCCAACGCCAAGCAAAAAGCCCGTGGCGGTGAAAGCAAGCAACCGGCGACCAAAGTGCTGCCAGTGGAAGAATTCCGCACCGCGCGCTGGCGCGAGATGGACGCCGATGTGGAATTCACCGGCAAACGCATCGTGCACAGTGCCGATCTGCCTTTCACCGACCTCTATACCCACTTGGTGCTCAATGATGGCGAACTGAGCCTGGAGCCCCTGCGTTTCGGCGTGGCCGGCGGCAAGCTGGATGCGCAAATTCGCCTGAATGGCCGCACTGTACCCATGGAAGGTCGCGCCAAACTCACTGCGCGCAACTTCAAGCTCAAGCAGCTGTTCCCGACCTTCGAGCCGATGAAAACCAGCTTTGGTGAACTCAACGGTGACGCGGATATTTCCGGGCGCGGTAACTCCGTGGCGGCGCTGCTGGGCAGCTCTAACGGCGATCTGAAGATGCTCATCAACGACGGCGCCATCAGCCGAGGCCTGATGGAAATTGCCGGGCTTAACGTGGGCAACTACGTAGTAGGCCGCCTGTTCGGCGACAAGGAAGTGAAGATCAACTGCGCGGCGGCGGACTTCGGCATCAAGACTGGCCTTGCGACCACTCGCCTGTTTGTGTTCGATACCGAGAACGCGATCATCTATATCGATGGCACCGCGAACATGGCGACCGAACAGTTGGACCTCACCATCACGCCGGAGTCGAAGGGCTTCCGCCTGTTCTCTCTGCGTTCGCCGCTGTACGTGAATGGGCCGTTTATCAAGCCGAATGCGGGTGTGAAGGCGGTGCCGCTGATGCTGCGTGGCGCCGGGATGGTTGCGCTGGGTGTCATCGCCGGCCCGGCGGCGGGGCTGCTGGCCTTGGTAGCACCTAGCGGTGATGAGCCGAACCAATGTGCACCGTTGCTGCAGCAGATGAGGGAAGGCAAAGCGCCAAAGACCGTGAAAAGTAACTGACGAAACCGCAAACTAAATGTGGGAGCTGGCTTGCCTGCGATAGCGGTGTAACAGTCGACAGATGCACTGACTGTTCGATAGCTATCGCGGGCAAGCCCGCTCCCACAGGGGTTCAGCGGTGTGGCGGGTTATAGGTCCTGCAGAATATCCGCCATGTCATCGGCGTGTTCTTCTTCCTGGGCCAGGATGTCTTCGAAGATGCGACGGGTGGTCGGGTCTTTGTCGCCGATGTACTGGATGATCTCGCGGTAGCTGTCCACCGCAATCCGTTCGGCCACCAGGTCTTCGTAGACCATTTCCTTCAGCGAGTTGCCGGCCACGTATTGGGCGTGTGAGTTCTTCGACAGCAGGTCAGGGTTGAACTCCGGCTCGCCGCCCAGTTGCACGATGCGCTCGGCCAGTTTGTCGGCGTGCTCAGCTTCCTGGGTCGCGTGCTCGAGGAATTCATCGGCGGCGACGCTGGCTTTCAGGCCGGTGGCCATGAAGTAGTGACGTTTGTAGCGCAACACGCAGACCAACTCAGTGGCCAGGGACGCGTTGAGCAGTCGGATGATTTCTTCGCGGTCGGCGTTGTAGCCTTCGGTTACGGCGCCGTTTTCGACGTTCTGGCGGGCGCGGCTGCGTAGGGTCGCAACGTCAGTCAAATGTGCTTCAGTCATCTCAATCTCCTGGTGCTAATCCGGTTTTACGCCACGCTCTGCCGGCGTGATCGCTATAAGTTGTGAGTCCCGCGCGACGCAAAAAGTTTTATCGGATTTCACAACGCATGGCCGGACAGCCTCGCCTCCTCCTGCACCCACTGGAAAAACGCGCGCACCGGTGGATGCCGCTCCCGCCCCGGCACACACAGCGCGCTGTAGCCGGCGCCGCCGACGCTGACCTGCGGCCGATAGGGCACCAGTAAACCGCTGGCCACGCTTTCCGACACCAGAATGTTGCTCGCCAGCACCAACCCCTGGCCGGCAATCGCCGCTTGCAATGCGTAGTGTTCCTCATCGTATTCACGCGAAGGCAGCCGGTGATCCAGCCACCTCTCCGAGGCTTTGTCGCACCACGCCTGCCAGCCCAAGGCGTAAAGCTCGGAGTTGTGCCAGCGCACGCTGATCAGCGTTGGCACCTGGGTGCTGGCCCGCGCGACCTGTTCGGGCGAGCCATACACCGCAAAACATTCATCGAACAGGCACTGGCCGTACAGGTTGGGGTAGTCGCCCATGCTGTAGCGAATCACCAGATCAACGCTGGCATCCTGCTGCAAGTCGACGACCTCGCACTGGGTGTCCAGTCGCAGGTTGATGTCCGGATGAGCTGCGTAGAAACGGCCCAGCCGTGGCACCAGCCACAGCGCCGCAAAGGCTGGCGTGGTGGACACCGTGAGGTGCCCGGCGCTGCGTTGCGGGCGCAGGGTGTCGAGGCTTTGTGCCACATCCAGCAGGGCGCCATGCACGCTGTGAAACAGCCGCTCGCCGCCTTCGGTCAGGCGCACCTGGCGTGGCAGGCGTTCGAACAATTGCACGCCCAGCCAGGTTTCCAGGGCGCGAATCTGATGCGATACCGCCGTGGGCGTCACCGACAGTTCCTGGGCCGCCGCCTTGAAGCTCAACAGGCGCGAAGCAGACTCAAAGGTACGCAGGGCGGTCAGGGGTAGCGAAGCAAACATTCTGTCTCCATGGATGAAATGGATTCATCCGGATTAACTATTGCTCATTTGTCGGTCAGGGCGCTCAGCTCTAGATTTACTAGCAAAAGCGGCGACCATCCAGGTTGCCTGAGTGTATCCGGTGAAGGCTAAAACAGATGAAAAAAATGCTAGTGGTTCACGCCAGCCCACGTGGCGAACGTTCTCACTCCCGGCGCCTGGCCGAGTCGTTTCTCGATGCCTGGCAGGCGGCTAACCCTGATGCACAGATCACCCGACGCGAAGTCGGCCGGGCTTTTATCCCGCATGTCACCGAGGCGTTTGTCGCGGCGAATTTCTACCCCGAGCCGCAATCGCTGCCGAAAGTGATGAAGGCCGACCTGCAATTGAGCGACGAACTGGTCGGCGAGCTGATCGAACATGAGCTGCTGGTGATCTCCATGCCGCTGTACAACTTTGGCGTGCCCAGCGGCCTCAAGGCCTGGATCGACCAGATCGTGCGCTTGGGCCTCACCTTCGATATCACCCAAGACAGCCAGGGCATCGCGCAGTACCAGGCGTTGCTCAAGGGTAAGCGCGCACTGATCATCACCAGCCGTGGCGGCAACGGGTTCGGCCCCGGTGGTGAAAACGAAGGGATGAACCATGCCGACCCGCACCTGCGCACGGCGCTGGGTTACATCGGTATCGATGACATTCGGGTGATCGCCGCCGAAGGTGAGGAGTCGGACAAAAGCGTATTCCTGCGCGCCTGTGAAGAGGCTGAGCGCCAGTTGCGCGACCTGGCCGGGCATTTTTAACCCGCCTCGGTCATGGGGCGGTCACGTCCAGTGGTCTAGGATGGCGTTATCGCTTGCCTGATCAGGATGCCCGCTGCATGCCCGAGTCTCTCGCCACGCGTTATCCCCTGGTGCTGGTGCCCGGCATGCTCGGCTTCGTGCGTCTGGGGTTGTTTCCCTACTGGTACGGCATCGTCCCGGCGCTGCGCAGGGGTGGGGCGCAGGTGTTTCCCGTGCAAGTGGCGCCGCTGGATTCCAGTGAGGTGCGCGGTGAGCAGTTGTTGGTGCAGATCGAGCAGATTCGCCGCGAGACCGGCGCCGACAAGGTCAACCTGATCGGCCATAGCCAGGGCTCGCTGACGGCGCGGTATGCCGCGGCCAAGCGCCCGGAATGGGTGGCATCGGTAACGTCGGTGGCCGGGCCTAATCATGGTTCGGAATTGGCGGATTATTTCCATGCCCATTACCCTCCGGACAGTTGGAAAGGCCGGCTCGTGAGCACGCTGTTTCATCTGGTCGCCTGGGTGATGGGCCTGCTGGAAACCGGCTATCGCGGGCCGCGCTTCAAGACCGATTTGCACGCCTCGCATCAGTCCTTGACCACTGCAGGCGTGGCCCTGTTCAACCGCCAGTATCCGCAGGGTTTGCCGCAAACCTGGGGCGGGCAGGGTGCTGAGGTCGTCAACGGCGTGCGTTATTACTCGTGGTCCGGCACCTTGCAGCCGGGCAAGACTGATCGTGGGCGCAACCTGCTGGACGGCACGAACCGCAGCTGCCGGTTGTTCGCGCGCAGTTTTGTGCGGGAGAAGGGCCAGTGTGACGGCATGGTCGGGCGCTATAGCTCACACCTGGGGTTGGTGATTGGCGATGACTACGCTTTGGATCACTTCGATATCGTCAACCAATCCTTCGGGCTGGTGGGCAAGGGCGCGGAGCCGATTCGGTTGTTTGTTGAGCATGCGCAAAGGCTGAAGGTTGCGGGGGGTTAGCAGGTTCACCGCGTTATCGTTCTTCGCGAGCAAGCCCGCTCCCACATTCGACCGAGTTTCACATTTGGAATGTGATCGAATGTGGGAGCGGGCTTGCTCGCGAAGGCTATTTATCAGGCAACACTGACCTGACGACGAACCGGCGTCGTCCAACGCTCCGACAAAATCACCCCGCCCAACGTCAGCAAACCACCCACCAAGTGGTACATCGCCAACTCCTCCTTCAACACCACCGCCGCAATCAACGCGGTAATCAACGGCAGCAGGTTGAAAAACAGCGTGGTTCGGCTTGGCCCCAGGGTTTTCACCGAGTGCATCCACGCCAGTGGCGCGACCATCGACGCCAGCAAGCACGCGTACAGCACCAGCGGAATGTTCGCCCAGCCCAGGCCCGCCTTGGTCGAGAACAGGAACAGCGGAAACAGCACCACCACCGCCACCAGCACTTGCAGGTACAGCAGCACCAACGGCGGCAGGCGCAGCTGCCATTTTTTCAGCAAGGTGCTGTAGACCGCGTAGGCCAGGGTGGCAATCAGCATCATGGCGTCGCCCAGGTTGAGCCCGTGTTGCAGCAACGCGCCCAGGCTGCCGGTCGAGACCACCACCACCACGCCTGCGAACGACAGCACCGCGCCGGTCAGTGCGCCAAAGGTCAGGCGTTGGCCGAGGCTGATGATGGCGGCGGTCAATGACATCAACGGCATCAGCGAGAGGATGATGCCCATATTGGTGGCGCTGGTCAGGGTCGCGGCGTAGTAGGCCAGGCTCTGATACACCGCCATGCCGAGCACGCCGAGGATGAAGATCTTGCCCAGGTTCGGGCGGATCAGCGCCCAGTTGGCGATCACCGGCTTGAGCATGAACGGAGTGAACAGCAGCGCCGCCAGCAACCAGCGGTAAAAGCCGATTTCTGCGGGGAAGATAGTGCCCACGGCCAGTTTGTTGACCACGGTGTTACCGGCCCAGATAAAGATAGCCAGCAGGGGGTACGCGTATTGCATCGAAAGAAACCAGGTGTGTTGATGAGGCAGGATTATCCCCTGTCTGGATCGAAGCCTATACTGCGATCCAGACAAATGACCTTTGTATCCAGACAATATGGCCAGACATACCGTACGCCTCGCGGATTTCCGCAGCCTGCCGAGCCCGGTCTACTTCCGTTACTCCGAATTTGCCCCGGACACCGAGTGCACACCGCACCGGCATTTGTGGGGTTCGCTGGACTACTCAGCCAACGGCGTGATGCGCATGGAAGTGGCCGGCAGCCGCTTTATGTCGCCGCCGCAGTACGCGGTATGGATCCCGCCCAATACCGAGCACAGCTCCTACAATGCCCAGGCGATTGTCTACCGCTCGGTGGGCCTGGCCCCGGCACTCTGCGAGCAATTGCCCAAGGCGCCCTGCACCTTGGCGATCAGTGAAATCCTCAAGGCCATTCTCAGTGATTTTGCCCAGCGTGACGTCAACATCCCGCAGACCGAGGCCGACATCCGCCTGGCCCAAGTGTTGGTGGATCAACTCAAGCAAGCGCCGATTCACGATTGCTTCCTGCCTTACGCGCGCCACCCCGGCTTGCTGGGTGTGCTCGAAGGCATGCAGGCCGAGCCCGGCGACAACCGCCCGCTGGCGCAATGGGCGCAGCAGGTGCATGTGAGTGAACGGACATTGGCGCGCCAGTTTGTGCGAGAGCTGGGCATGAGCTTCGGCGAATGGCGCCAGCGTCTGCGTTACCTGGCGGCCATCGAAGCCCTCGACAGCGACCACAGCGTGCAACACGTGGCGTTTGACCTGGGCTACAGCACCGCCTCGGCCTTCATCGCCATGTTCCAGCGCCACGCCGGCTGCACCCCGGAGCAGTATCGTCGAACAAATATACGTAGCCGGTGAAGATGTAACAGGCTTTGACTACACTGCTGCGTAGGCCGTGCCCCCCGGCACGGTAACAGGGAGAAAACTCCATGAAGATGCTGCGTATTCCGTTGTTGATGATGGGCCTGCTGCTGTGTTCCCAAGGCTTTGCCGCTACCGCCCAGCAAAATAAGATGACCACCTGCAATGCTGACGCCACCACCAAGACGCTTAAAGGCGATGATCGCAAGGCCTTTATGAAGACCTGTTTGTCGGCGCCAGCCGCCAACGACGCCAAGACCCTGACCCCACAGCAGCAGAAGATGAAAGACTGCAACGCCACAGCGAAAACCAAGGCGTTGACCGGCGATGCGCGTAAGACCTTTATGAGCACTTGCCTCAAAGGCTGATCACGATTTCGCCAACGCTGGAGCTCAATGTGGGAGCTGGCTTGCCTGCGATAGCATCACCTCAGTAGGCCTGATAGACCGAGGCGCCTGCATCGCGGGCAAGCCCGGCTACCACACTTGATCGCATTCACACCCTGGCCTCTCGCTTGATTCCCTCAAGGCTGGCAGACTGCCCATCCTTTAACGCCGTTCGTTTTGAGGCTGTATGCCAACGTTTTCTCAGCGTCACGTGTTGTTGTTGGTCAGTTGCATCATCATTTTCGGTGGATTACTGCTGGTCCTGCCGCTCAAGCTGCTGCCCAGCCTGTTGGCCGGCCTGCTGGTCTATGAGCTGGTCAACATGCTCACCCCGCAGTTGCAGCGGCTGATCGAAGGCCGCCGTGCGCGCTGGCTCGCCGTGGCCTTGCTCGGCACATTGATCGTCAGCGTGCTGACGTTGATCTTCGCCGGCGCCATCAGCTTCCTGCTCCACGAAGCGGAAAACCCCGGGGCTTCCCTCGACAAATTCATGGGCGTGGTCGACCGCGCGCGCGGCCAATTACCGCCGTTTCTCGACGCCTACCTGCCCGCCAGCGCCGCAGAATTTCGCGTGGCCATCGGCGATTGGCTGAGCAAACACCTAAGCGAGTTGCAACTGGTCGGCAAAGACGCCGCCCACATGTTCGTCACCTTGCTGATCGGCATGGTCCTCGGTGCGATCATCGCGCTGCAACGCGTGCCCGACGTGACCAAGCGCAAACCCCTGGCTGCCGCGCTGTTCGACCGCCTGCACCTGCTGGTCCAGGCGTTTCGCAACATCGTCTTCGCCCAGATCAAGATTGCCGCGCTCAACACTATGTTCACCGCGATCTTCCTCGCGGTGGTGCTGCCGCTGTGCGGGATCCACCTGCCGCTGACCAAAACCCTGATCGTGCTGACCTTCTTGCTTGGCCTGCTGCCGGTCATCGGCAACTTGATGTCCAACACCCTGATCACCATCGTCGCGCTGTCGATTTCAATCTGGGTGGCGGTGGCGGCGCTGGGGTATTTGATCGTGATCCACAAGGTCGAATACTTTCTCAACGCGCGCATCGTCGGCGGGCAGATCAGTGCCAAGTCGTGGGAATTGCTGCTGGCGATGCTGGTGTTTGAAGCCGCATTCGGCTTGCCGGGCGTGGTGGCGGGGCCGATTTATTACGCGTATTTGAAGAGTGAACTGAAACTCGCCGGCATGGTTTGACTGACATCGGCGACGTTGGGCTGCGAAGCGGCTCCAGTTTCAGGTACTCCCGAGTGGCTGGTTTTGGGGCTGCTGCGCAGCCCAGCGCGGGGCAAGCCCGCTCGCCACAGAGGGGGGCTGTGGCAACTGGGGTTTCATGTGTGCACGGGTCAAAATGTGGGAGCGGGCTTGCCCGCGATGGCGTCGGGTCAGTTGATAAATACATCGACTGACACTTTACTATCGCGGGCAATCCCGCTCCCACCTATGGATTTGCTGTGTTAGTGAAGGTCAGCTGCCGTAACGCTTGCTTGCTTCAATCGCCAAACCACTGCCGATACTGCCAAAGATATTGCCTTCCACATGCCGCGCATTCGGCAGCATCGCCGAAATGCTGTGGCGCAGTGCCGGTATCCCGCTGGAACCGCCGGTAAAGAACACCGTGTCCACCTGCGCCACTTCCACCGACGCATCGGTTAGCAATTTGGTAACGCTGTTACGCACGCGCTCCAGCAAACCATCAATCGCCGATTCGAACAGGCTGCGGCTCAGGTCCACGCTCAACCCTGGCTCAACCCGGTCCAGCAGCACATGGCGGTTGTCTTCGTGGGTCAGTTGGATCTTGGTTTCTTCCACTTCCATCGCCAGCCAGTGCCCAGCGCGCTGTTCGATCAGCTTGAACAGGCGGTCGATGCCGCCGGTGTCTTCGATGTCGTAGCGCATGCTGCCCAGGGCCAACTGGGATTTTTGCGAGTACACCGAGTTGATGGTGTGCCAAGTGGCCAGGTTCATGTGGTGGCTGGTGGGCATGTAGGCGCCGCTTTTCATGCGGCTGCCGTAGCCGAACAGCGGCATCATGCCGGCCAGCGACAGTTGTTTGTCGAAGTCGGTACCGCCGATGTGCACGCCGCCGGTGGCGAGGATGTCATCGTGGCGGTTGTCGTTGTGACGGCGGTCCGGCGACAGGCGCACCAGCGAGAAGTCGGACGTACCACCGCCAATGTCGACGATCAGTACCAGCTCTTCTTTCTCGATGGTGGACTCGTAGTCGAAGGCTGCCGCAATCGGTTCGTACTGGAACGAAATGTCCTTGAAACCGATCTTGCGTGCCACATCGACCAGGGTGTTCTCGGCCTCTTGGTCGGCCATCGGGTCGTCATCGACAAAAAACACCGGGCGGCCCAGCACTACTTCCTCGAACTCACGGCCGGCGGTGGTCTCGGCGCGGCTCTTGAGCTGGCCGATAAACAGCGCCAGCAGGTCGGTGAACGGCATCGCCGTGCCGAGTACGCTGGTGTCGTGCTTGATCAGCTTGGAACCCAGCAGGCTCTTGAGCGAGCGCATCAGCCGGCCTTCGTAGTTTTCCAGGTATTCGTGCAGGGCCAGGCGCCCGTAGACCGGGCGGCGCTCCTCGAAGTTGAAGAACACCACCGACGGCAACGTGATCTTGTCGTCCTCCAGCGCAATAAGCGTCTCCTCGCCGGGGCGGATCCAGCCGACGGTGGAGTTGGACGTGCCGAAGTCGATACCGCAGGCACGGGCTGGGGATGGGTTTTTCATGTCTATCTGGTTCCGGTTGAAAAACGGCCGCGCAGTGTATGCCAGTCGAAGGCGGATGCGTAGGCCGACCATCCGTTAAATCGTGCTTGAAAGTGCGGGATTTGCCCCCAGATCTGTTGCATACGGTTAGCGCCGATAACACTTTTACGTACCCTCAGGCCACAACACTCAACAGGTGCAAAGCAACGCACGTTGTGGCCCAGGCTGTGCGATCTCGATTAAGGATGGTGAACCGCCGATGGATTTCAAAGACTACTACAAGATTCTGGGTGTCGAGCCGACGGCTGATGACAAGGAAATCAAGGCCGCCTATCGCAAGCTCGCGCGCAAATATCACCCTGACGTGAGCAAGGAAAAAGACGCCGAAGAAAAATTCAAGGACGCGTCCGAAGCCTATGAAGCGCTTAAAAGCGCGGACAAGCGCGCGGAATACGACGAACTGCGCAAATACGGCCAGCACGGCCAGCCGTTCCAAGGGCCGCCGGGCTGGCAGAGCCGTGGCGGTTATGGCGGTGGCGCGGGCACTGAAGACTTCTCCGACTTCTTCAGCTCGATCTTCGGCAACCGAGGCGACGGCTTCGGCGGTGGCGGCCAGCGCCGCTCAACCGGGCGCAAGGGCCAGGATGTGGAGATGCAACTGTCGGTGCTCCTCGAAGAGACGTTGTCCACCGAGTCCAAGCAGATCAGCTTCCAGGTGCCGCAATACGACGCCTCGGGTCGCCACGTGAGCAACACCACCAAGAGCCTGAACGTGAAGATCCCCGCCGGCGTGGCCGACGGCGAGCGCATCCGCCTCAAGGGCCAGGGCGCGCCGGGTATTGGCGGTGGGGCGAATGGCGACCTGTACCTGATCATCAAGTTCGCGCCGCACGCCAAGTTCGAAGTGGATGGCGAAAACCTGATCATCAACTTGCCCCTGGCGCCGTGGGAGTTAGCGCTGGGCGCTGAGATCGCCGTGCCGACCCTGACCGGCAAGATCAACCTCAAGGTGCCGGCCGGTAGCCAGAACGGCCAGCGCATGCGCGCCAAGGGCCATGGTTTGCTGAACAAGGCCGGGCAGCGTGGCTATTTGTTCGTGCAGCTCAAGGCCGTGATGCCACCGGCAGGTGATGACGAGGTGAAAGCGTTGTGGCAGGAGCTGGCGCGGAAAGCGGCCTTTAACCCGCGCGAGAACTTCTAAATCGACACCCAGTGGGGGCTGGCAAGCCAGCTCCCACATGGATAGTCAGAACAGGAAATACCGCTGGGCCATCGGCAGTACTTCGGCCGGCTCACACCACAGCAACACGCCATCGGCCTTGACCTGATAGGTCTGCGGGTCCACTTCGATGTCCGGCAGGTAGTCGTTGTGGATCAGGTCGGTTTTCTGCACGTCGCGGCAACCTTTAACCACCGCAATCTGCTTCTTCAACCCCAGGGCTTCGGGCAACCCAGCGTCCTGCGCTGCCTGGCTGATAAAGGTCAGGCTGGTGGCGTGCAGCGAACTGCCGAAGCTGGCGAACATGGGGCGGTAGTGCACCGGTTGCGGGGTGGGGATCGAGGCATTGGCGTCGCCCATCAAGCTTGAAGCAATCGCGCCGCCCTTGAGAATCAAGGTCGGCTTGATGCCAAAAAACGCCGGGCGCCACAGCACCAGGTCGGCCCATTTGCCCACCTCGATTGAGCCGACGATATGGCTGATACCGTGAGTGATCGCCGGGTTGATGGTGTACTTGGCGATGTAGCGCTTGGCGCGAAAGTTGTCATTGCCTGGGCCATCACCGGGCAGGGCGCCACGCTGTTTTTTCATCTTGTCGGCGGTCTGCCAGGTGCGCGTGATCACTTCACCGACGCGGCCCATGGCCTGGCTGTCGGAGCTGATCATCGAGAACGCGCCGAGGTCGTGCAGGATGTCTTCGGCGGCGATGGTCTCGCGGCGGATGCGGCTTTCGGCGAAGGCCACGTCTTCGGCAATGCTCGGGTCCAGGTGGTGGCAGACCATCAACATGTCCAGGTGCTCGTCGATGGTGTTACGAGTGAACGGCCGGGTCGGGTTGGTGGAGCTGGGCAGCACGTTCGGGAAGCCGCAGGCTTTGATGATGTCCGGCGCGTGGCCGCCACCGGCACCTTCGGTGTGGTAGGTGTGAATAGTGCGGCCCTTGAGCGCGGCGAGGGTGGTTTCGACGAAGCCGGACTCGTTGAGCGTGTCGCTGTGGATCGCTACCTGCACGTCGTATTCGTCGGCGACGCTCAGGCAGTTGTCGATGCTGGCGGGCGTGGTGCCCCAGTCTTCATGCAGCTTCAAACCGATGGCGCCGGCCTTGACCTGCTCGACCAACGGCCCCGGTAAACTGGCGTTGCCCTTGCCGGTAAAGCCGATGTTCATCGGGAACGAGTCGCTGGCCTGCAGCATGCGCGCCAAATGCCACGGGCCGGAGGTGCACGTGGTGGCGTTGGTGCCGGTGGCCGGTCCGGTGCCGCCGCCGATCATGGTGGTGACGCCGCTGGTCAACGCTTCTTCGATCTGCTGCGGGCAGATGAAATGCACGTGGGAGTCGATGCCGCCGGCAGTGAGGATCATGCCTTCACCGGCGATCACTTCAGTGCTGGCGCCGATGGCCATGGTCACGCCGGGCTGGATGTCCGGGTTACCGGCTTTGCCGATCGCGTGAATGCGGCCGTTTTTGAGGCCGACGTCGGCTTTGACGATGCCCCAGTGGTCGATGATCAGCGCGTTGGTGATCAAGGTGTCCACGACCTCATGGGCGAGCAACTGGCTCTGGCCCTGGCCATCGCGGATCACCTTACCGCCGCCGAATTTCACTTCTTCGCCGTAGACGGTGAAGTCTTTCTCGACTTCGACGAACAGCTCGGTGTCGGCCAGGCGGACCTTGTCACCGACGGTGGGGCCGTACATGTCGGCGTAGGCTTGTCTGGAAATCTTCATGTGTGTGTCCTCGATCGTTCCCACGCTCTGCGTGGGAATACATCCTGTGACGCTCTGCGTCACGACGTTAAGAGCGGACGCGGAGCGTCCATGGCGGCATTCCCACGCGTAGCGTGGGAATGATCAGTCGAGGTCACCCATGATCCGCCCGGCAAACCCAAACACCCGGCGCCCACCGCTCAAATCCACCAACTCGATTTCACGACTTTGCCCCGGCTCAAACCGCACCGCCGTGCCCGCCGCAATATTCAGGCGCATGCCACGGCTCGCGGCGCGGTCAAAGGTCAGCGCGTCATTGGTCTCGAAAAAATGGTAATGCGAGCCCACCTGGATCGGCCGGTCGCCGCTGTTGGCCACGCTCAGCGTGACGGTGCGCCGGCCCACGTTCAGTTCGATGTCGCCAGGCTGGATCTGATATTCACCAGGAATCATGCAGGTTGCCCCAGGGTCTTGAAGTAGATAGCGGTCGGGCTGTAGCGCCCGTCCGGGCTTTGGCAGTAGTCGGGCAGCTCACCGATCTTGGTGTAGTGCAGCGACTGGTAGAAGGCTTCGGCACCGGAGCCGGCCTCGGTGTCCAGGTACAGCAGGCCGCGCTTGTGCTGGCGCGCGGCGAGTTCCAACGCGCCCATCAGTTGCTGGCCCAGGCCATGGCGGCGCGCACTGCTGTGTACCAACAGCTTTTGCACTTCGGCGCGGTTCAGGCCGTTGGCTTTCTGGCACAGCGCCAATTGCACGCTGGCGATCACCTGTTCGTCGCGCACCACCACCCAGAGCAACAGGCTGGCGTCTTCAATACTGGCTTGTACGCCCTTTAGATAGTCGCGTGCCTGGGCTTCATCGAAGTCAGCCATGAAGCCGACCGACGCGCCGTGCTGCACCGCGTCCAGCAACAGCTCAATCAAACCCAGGCGGTAATGGGCAAAACTTTCAGCATTCACTCGACGCAGTTGTGCAGCGCTCATCGATCTCACTCCTTGGGCGGTTCTGCGCCCGGGTTCAATGTCAGTTGCATAAAGGTCAGGTCCAGCCAGCGGCCGAACTTGATACCCACTTGCGGCATTTGCCCGGTGGTGATGAACCCCAGGCGCTCATGCAGGCCAATAGATGCCTGGTTACCGCTTTCGATGGCCGCGACCATCACATGCTTGCCGCAGGTGCGGGCACGCTCGACCAGCGCTTGCATCAGGCGCGGGCCGAGGCCTTTGCCGCGCTGGTCATTGCGCACGTACACCGAGTGTTCAACGCTGTAACGGAAGCCTTCGAAGGGGCGCCAGTCGCCGAACGAGGCGTAGCCGGTGACTTCATCGTTTTCCACCGCCACCAGGATCGGATAGGCCTGGGCCTGGCGCGCACTGAACCAGGCCTGACGATTGGCCAGGTCGACCGGTTGTTCGTTCCAGATTGCCGTGGTGTTAAGCACCGCGTCGTTGTAGATGTCTCGAATGGCCGGCAGGTCTTGCCAGGTTGCATCACGAATCATGGCCGTGCCTCACGCGATGGGCTGGTGGACGGTGACCAACTTAGTGCCGTCGGGGAAGGTGGCTTCCACCTGAATATCCGGGATCATTTCCGGGATGCCTTCCATCACCTGTTCGCGGCTGAGCAGGGTGGTGCCGTAGTGCATCAGGTCGGCGACGGTACGGCCATCGCGCGCGCCTTCCATCAAGGCGGCGGAAATGTAGGCGATGGTTTCCGGGTAGTTGAGCTTCACGCCCCGCGCCAGGCGGCGTTCGGCGACAAGGCCAGCGGTGAAGATCAGCAGTTTGTCTTTTTCCCGTGGGGTCAAATCCATGGTTCAAGGTCCTTCAAAGAATGCATTTTTAACTACAACAGAGATCAACTGTGTGAGCGGGCTTGCTCGCGAATGCGGTCGATCAGTTAAAGAGGTGTCGACTGACACACCGCATTCGCGAGCAAGCCCGCTCCCACATTTTGATCTTCATGTGCTCCAAATTCGTGGGGCCACGGCTTCCCGCCCCAGCACCACCGGACGTAATAGTTTCCATAAATCAATCAACCAACCCCGCGCCAGCAGCGCTTCACTGGCCAGGCAACGGGCGACCAGCAGCCCGGGCAATTGGGTCAGGTCACCACGCACCGCGTGGGGCAGGGCGCGGCAGGTTTCCAGCAGTTCAGGTTCGATGTCGCCCGTCACCAGCAACGTGGCAAACACCGGTTGCCCGTCCAGCCCGATGGGCGAGTCGAGCAACCCGTCGGCGCCCACAATGCGCTGGCGCTCATGCCAGAGCAACTGGCCGTCGCGGCGAATATCTAGGTGCGATTGGAAGTGGCCGAGGTCGAAACGCTCGCCACTGGCCGGGCGGCCGAGGGCGACCACATCCCAGTAAAACAGCCGCGCATCGCCTTGCAGGTCAATGCGCGTGGTGAGTTCGGCCTGGGCAGCGCTGAACACGATGGTTTCCTGGGGCAGCCATTCCAGCGTGGCGCCAGCTTCCACGGTCAAGTCGAGCTGCTGAAACGCCGGGCCGCTGGCGCGGTACCACTTGGCGGCGCCGGGGCTGGTCAATTGCGCCCAGGCGCCTGCGCCGACATGGGCGCGGATGTCCAGGCGATCACCGCCGGCAATCCCGCCGGGCGGGTGCACGATGATGTGCTGGCACACCTCGGGGCCTTCGGCGTACAGGTGCTTTTGCACGCGCAGCGGGCCGAGGTGGCGGCGCATCAACGGGCGCGTGGTGTCGCCGAAACGCGCGTAGCCGAGTTCCAGCTCGGCGTGCCAGCTGGGGGTGAACAGGGCAGGGGAAACGGGCAGGTTCATGTTCTAGTGCTTATCGTTAGGACGCTACAGATTAGATGGTAACCAAGCCGCGCACACCCTCACTTTCCATATTTTCACCTCGGCCTTGCTGGACGATCTCTCCGCGAGACATCACCAAGTATTGATCCGCCAGTTCGGCAGCAAAGTCGTAGAACTGCTCTACCAACAGGATCGCCATGTCACCGCGCGCGGCGAGCTTCTTGATGACCATGCCGATTTCCTTGATCACCGACGGCTGAATGCCCTCCGTAGGTTCATCCAGAATCAACAGGCGCGGTCGGCTCGCCAGGGCGCGGCCAATTGCCAGCTGTTGCTGCTGGCCGCCGGACAAGTCACCGCCACGGCGGTGCTTCATCTGCAGCAATACTGGGAACAGTTCGTAGATAAACGCCGGTACTTCCTTGGCTTCGGAGCCGGGAAAACGCGAGAGGCCCATCAACAGGTTCTCTTCCACCGTCAGCCGCGCAAAAATCTCCCGGCCCTGGGGCACGTAGGCGATGCCGGCGTGCACGCGTTGGTGCGGCTTGAAGCCAGTGATGGCCTTGCCTTCCCAGTTCACCGCGCCTTCTTTGGCTGGCAGCAGACCCATCAGGCACTTGAGCAAGGTGGTCTTGCCCACACCGTTACGGCCAAGCAGGCAGGTGACTTCGCCGATCTTCACGTCAAAGGACAGCCCGCGCAGGATGTGGCTACCGCCGTAGTACTGATGCAGCTTGTCGACTTGCAGCATGTTCAAAATCTCCTCAATTCCCTGGTAGGAACCGGATCAAATGTGGGAGCTGGCTTGCCTGCGATGCAGGCAACTCGGTATGTCTGTTGGACCGAGGTGATGCCATCGCAGGCAAGCCAGCTCCCACATTGATTCGGTTCCCACAGTAAGCGGTCTGTGTCTGGCTCAACGGCCGAGGTACACCTCGATCACCCGCTCATTTTCCTGCACCTGTTCCAGCGACCCTTCGGCCAGCACGCTGCCCTGGTGCAACACGGTCACGTGGTCGGCAATCGAGCCGACAAAGCCCATGTCGTGCTCCACCACCATCAACGAGTGTTTGCCCGCCAGGCGCTTGAACAGTTCGGCGGTGAACTCGGTTTCGGCGTCGGTCATGCCCGCCACCGGCTCGTCCAACAGCAGCAACTGCGGGTCTTGCATCAGCAGCATGCCGATTTCCAGGAACTGCTTTTGCCCGTGGGACAAAAGCCCCGCCGGGCGCTGTACCGAGGCGGTCAGGCGGATGGTGTCGAGCACTTCATCGATGCGGTCTTTCTGCTCGCCACTCAGGCGTGCACGCAGGCTGGCCCACACAGATTTGTCGGTTTTCTGCGCCAGCTCCAGGTTTTCGAACACGCTGAGCGCTTCGAATACCGTGGGTTTCTGGAACTTGCGCCCGATACCCGCCTGGGCGATCTGCACTTCGCTCATGCTGGTCAAATCGAGGGTTTCGCCGAACCAGGCCTTGCCGTGGCTGGGGCGGGTCTTGCCGGTGATCACGTCCATCAGCGTGGTCTTGCCCGCGCCGTTGGGGCCGATGATGCAGCGCAATTCGCCGACGCCGATGTAGAGGTTCAAGTCGTTAAGCGCCTTGAAACCGTCGAAGCTGACGCTGATGTCTTCCAAGGTCAGGATGGTGCCGTGGCGGGTGTTGAGGCCCTTGCCTGCGGCCTGGCCGAGGCCGATCGCATCGCGGCTGCTGCCCGCATCGAAAATAGGTTCGAGCATGACATTCCTCATTTCTTCAGCAAGCCGATAACGCCCTTGGGCAGGTACAGGGTGACGATGATGAACAGCGCCCCCAGGAAGAACAGCCAGTACTCCGCAAAAGCCACGGTGAACCAGCTCTTCATGCCGTTCACCACGCCAGCGCCGAGCAATGGCCCGATCAAGGTGCCACGCCCGCCCAAGGCCACCCACACGGCGGCTTCGATGGAGTTGGTCGGCGACATCTCGCTGGGGTTGATGATGCCCACTTGCGGCACATACAACGCCCCGGCCAGGCCACACAACACTGCGCTCAGCACCCACACAAACAGCTTGAAACCACGCGGGTCGTAGCCGCAGAACATCAAGCGGTTCTCGGCGTCGCGCAACGCGGTCAGCACCCGGCCGAACTTGCTCTGCGCCAGGCGCCAGCCGGTGTACAGGCTCGCGACCAGTAACACCACCGTGGCAAAAAACAACACCGCCCGCGTGCCTGGCTCGGTAATGCCAAAGCCCAGGATGCTGCGGAAATTGGTGAAACCGTTATTGCCGCCAAACCCGGTCTCGTTGCGGAAAAACAGCAGCATCCCGGCAAAGGTCAGCGCCTGGGTCATGATCGAGAAATACACGCCCTTGATCCGCGAGCGGAAGGCGAAAAACCCGAACACCAGCGCCAGCAAACCCGGGGCCAACACCACCAGGCACATGGCCCAGAGGAAGTGCTCGGTGCCGGTCCAGTACCAAGGCAGCTCGGTCCACGACAAAAAGGTCATGAACGCCGGCAGCTCATCACCGGAGGCCTGGCGCATCAGGTACATGCCCATCGCATAGCCGCCAAGGGCAAAGAACAACCCGTGGCCGAGGGACAACATGCCCGCGTAACCCCACACCAAATCCAGCGCGAGGGCGACGATGGCGTAGCAAAGGATCTTGCCCACCAGCGTCAGGGTGTAGGCCGACACCTGCAGCGGGTTGTCCGCAGGCAGCAGCGAGCACAACGGCAACGCCAGCAGCAGGATCAGGATCACCACGCCCACTGCAATCGTGACTTTGGGACCGGCCTTTTGCGTGGCCGTAAGCATCAATGGCTGGTTCATCAGTCGATCACCCGTCCTTTCAGTGCGAAGAGTCCTTGCGGGCGTTTCTGGATAAACAGAATGATCAGCGCGAGGATCAGGATCTTGCCGAGCACGGCACCGATCTGCGGTTCGAGAATTTTGTTGGCGATGCCCAAGCCGAAGGCGGCCATCACGCTACCGGCCAACTGGCCGACACCGCCGAGCACGACCACCAGGAACGAGTCGATGATGTAGCTCTGGCCCAGGTCCGGGCCGACGTTGCCAATTTGGCTCAGGGCCACACCACCTAAACCTGCGATACCGGAGCCCAGGCCAAAGGCGAGCATGTCCACCCGCCCGGTGGGTACGCCGCAGCAGGCGGCCATGTTGCGGTTCTGGGTGACCGCACGCACGTTGAGGCCCAGGCGGGTCTTGTTCAGCAGCAGCCAGGTCAGCACCACCACGCACAGTGCAAACGCGATGATCACGATGCGGTTGTACGGCAGCACCAAGTTGGGCAGCACTTGAATGCCACCGGACAGCCAGGCGGGGTTGGACACTTCGACGTTCTGCGCACCGAACACCAGGCGCACCAGCTGGATCAGCATCAAGCTGATGCCCCAGGTGGCGAGCAGGGTTTCCAATGGGCGGCCGTAGAGGTGACGAATCACCGTGCGTTCCAGGGCCATGCCGATGGCGGCGGTGACGAAGAATGCCACCGGCAGCGCGATCAGCGGGTAGAACTCAATCGCGGCGGGCACATAGCGCTGCATCATCAGTTGCACCATGTAAGTGGAATACGCGCCAAGCATCAGCATCTCGCCGTGGGCCATGTTGATCACGCCGAGCAGGCCGAAGGTGATCGCCAAACCCAAGGCCGCGAGCAGCAGGATCGAGCCCAAGGACATGCCGCTGAAGGCCTGGCCGAGGATCTCGCCGACCATCAATTTGCGTTTGACCTGGGCCAGGCTGGTCTCGGCAGCGGTGTGCACGGCGGCGTCGGTTTCGACACCGGGCGCGAGCAACGCTTCAAGGCGCGTGCGGGCCAGCGGGTCGCCAGTGCTGCCGAGCAAACGCACGGCAGCGAGGCGCACGACCGGGTCGGTGTCGACCAGTTGCAGGTTGGCCAGGGCCAGGCTGAGGGCGGTGTGCACGCCCTCGTTGGTTTCGGCGGCGACCTGCTGGTCGAGGAATTTGAGCTGCGCAGGTACAGCGGTTTTTTGCAGGTTTTGCGCGGCGACCAGGCGCACCTTGGGGTCGGCCGCGAGCAATTGCTGGCTGGCCTGTACGTTGTCGATCAGGCCGCGTAGGCGGTTGTTCAAGCGAACGGTTTTGGTTTCACCATTGACCGTGAGCAGGCCTTGTTGCAGCGCGTCCACCAGCTCGATGCGCGCCGGGTCGGGCTGGGCGGCCCAGTCCTGGAGCAGCTTGGCTTGTTGCATCGGGTTGGCGTTGAGGAAATCTTCGGCGTCGCTGGCGTGTGCGGCGAAAGGCAGCATGAGCAGCAAGGCCAGGATCAAGCGGTAGAGGGCAGTGGGCATAACAAAATGTCCTGATCATGCGCGGACGGTGTGGGCACTGGCTCGTGTGTGGGAGCTGGCTTGCCTGCGATGGCATCACTGCGGTGTGTCTGCCACACCGAGTCGTCTGCATCGCAGGCAAGCCAGCTCCCACACTGACCGTGCCCGACCTTTAGGCTTTAGTTGCTCTTGACGGCGTAGTCGGGTTTTTTGTCATTCCCCGGGATGTACGGGCTCCACGGCTGCGCCCGAATCGGCTCTTGGGTCTGCCACACCACCGAGAACTGCCCATCTGCCTGGATCTCGCCGATCATCACCGGCTTGTGCAGGTGATGGTTGGTTTTGTCCATGGTCAGGGTGAAGCCCGACGGCGCGGCAAAGGTCTGCCCGGCCAGCGCTTCACGCACTTTGTCGACGTCGGTGGACTTGGCTTTCTGCGCCGCTTGCGCCCACATGTGGATGCCCACGTAAGTGGCTTCCATCGGGTCATTGGTCACGGCTTTATCCGCGCCTGGCAGGTTGTGGGCCTTGGCGTAAGCCTTCCAGT
Source organism: Pseudomonas sp. D47 (assembly GCF_045447305.1). Taxonomy (NCBI): domain Bacteria; kingdom Pseudomonadati; phylum Pseudomonadota; class Gammaproteobacteria; order Pseudomonadales; family Pseudomonadaceae; genus Pseudomonas; species Pseudomonas sp. D47. Next base: position 28,193 of record NZ_JBJGXU010000015.1, read on the forward strand.
CGGCGACGAACTTTTTGTTCACCGGGTTCTCCACCGACTGGAAGTAGTTCCAGGCGGCGAGGTTGCCCACCAGCGGCTTGGTGTCGATGCCGCGCAGCTCTTCTTCACCCACGGAGAAGGCCACCACCGGTACGTCGGTCGCCTTCAGGCCCTGGTTGGCCAGTTCTTTGTAGAACGGCACGTTGGAGTCGCCGTTCACGGTGGAGATCACGGCAGTTTTGCCGCCTGCAGAGAACTTTTTGATGTTGGCCACGATGGTCTGGTAATCGGCGTGGCCGAACGGGGTGTAGACCTCTTCGATGTCTTTATCGGCGACGCCTTTGGAATGCAGGAACGAGCGCAAAATCTTGTTGGTGGTGCGCGGGTACACGTAGTCGGTGCCGAGCAGGAAGAAGCGCTTGGCGCCGCCGCCTTCTTCGCTCATCAGGTACTCCACCGCTGGGATCGCCTGCTGGTTGGGTGCTGCACCGGTATAGAACACGTTGGGCGACATCTCTTCGCCCTCGTATTGCACCGGGTAGAACAGCAAGCCGTTGAGTTCTTCAAACACCGGCAATACCGATTTACGCGACACCGAGGTCCAGCAGCCGAACACCACGGCGACCTTGTCCTGGGTCAGCAACTGGCGGCCTTTCTCGGCGAACAGCGGCCAGTTCGAGGCCGGGTCGACGACCACCGGCTCAAGCATCTTGCCGTTGACGCCGCCCTTGGCGTTGATCTCGTCGATGGTCATCAACGCCATGTCTTTAAGCGAAGTTTCGGAGATCGCCATGGTCCCCGACAACGAGTGCAGGATGCCGACCTTGATGGTCTCGGCGGCCTGCACGGTCCAGGTCAAACCCATGGCGGCAATGGATGCCGACAAAGTAAAAGCCTTGATCAAGCTACGACGCTGCATGGTGCGATCTCCGTAAACCGATATTTTTTGTGGGGCAGATACACCGGACTTTGCAAAGGCTGTGCCTGCGGCGCTTAACGTGAGCATTGATGGGGGTTAGCGGGTGAAGGCGCGGGCGTGGCGCACCAACTTGGCGCTGTAATGGCGGGCCCGTGCACGGCAAGCCCTCAAAAAGGGCGTGTGGGCAGACCCGAGCGCGGGCGAGCGGGTATTCACGCGGTTGTTGCTTGAATGGTGCAAAATCTGTCAGCGCTGAGGCAGTCCCGTACCGCCTTGCGCGAACAACTATCTACCGTCTTTAAGTCCGTCCTCAGTTCATCTTGAGTGCTGACACCGCTCCTGGCGTGTCGGCATTTTTTTGGACGAGACTACCTATGAATGACGTTAAAGATTTACCGCAACACACCCCGGGGCATGTGCCGGAACTTCCGGCACTGAGCCCCTTATTTATCTCGGCGGATGACGCCGCCAACTGGGCCCACCAGCAACCCCGGCGGAACACGGGCATGGAGTATGGTGCGCTCATCCTCAAACGCCCGGACGGCAAGTTTGTGGCGACGATGCCGATCCTTGGCCAGAAGTTGGGTTTTGACTATAAAGCGCTGTTGGAGGCCGATGCCGATAACTTTTTCATGCATCCCCGTGGTTATACCTGCCACGGGCTTTTTCACTCTCACCCGGCGTTGCGCCAGGAGTTTGAAAAAGCCAACCCCAGCTTTTCCGTCGACCAGATCAAGTTGTTCATCAGTTTCTTTTCTGGCTCGGACATCATGCAGGCCTATCGCAGGGGGGACTTCGCCAGCATCAATTACCTTTCCGGCCCTTACGGCTCCTTGATCAAAAATGAAGTGCGCCTGACTGAGCAGAGCAAAAATTATGCGCACTGGTTGTTGGCCATTAAGCAGCAAACACCGGCAATCAGTGGTCATGGCGATGACCGGACGCCTGAGGGGATTGTCAGAAAGCTCGCCTCGCTTTGGGATGTGCGCGTACTGATCCCAGGCGCCGTTTTCCAGGGGCTGCGTGGGCGGATCACTGAAGATTGGCAGCCGTTTGAGCCCGTTGATTCAAGTGAAGTGACTGAGCTGCCGTTGTGCGGGCCGATTTTCAGCCAGGCCCGGCAGGCGGTTGAGCATGCGCTGAGTCAGCAAGGCAGCACAGACCAGCGAGGCGGTTTTGTGTTGAAACGTGCGGACTTGGAGGAATATGTAGCCACCGAGGCGATGCTGCTGACTTCGCTGAACCCGACGGCCTCCCGACTTTTTCCCCTGGCCGCGAGCCTGTGGCCCTTGTTACCGGCGCAGCATTTTGTCGAGGGATGGTACTGCGCTGCGCCGCTGACGAAGGCGGCGCCAGTGCCGTTGCAGCCGTGGCTATACGGAAACTTCTTTTCTCCTCAGGAACTCGCCGAAGGTATTGCCCAATCGAGACGGCTTAAAGCGTCGATCGAGCCAGGCAAACCGTTGAGCGTTTATCGTAGAACCCGCGACGGTGCCCTGCTGCGTTACCGTTTTTCGTTTTCTGCGCAGGAGGAGTTGCTCTATAGCGTCACGCCAGCGGGGCAGGTAACGGACAACGGCATTCAGGGCACGATCATGAGCGCCCAACTCAGCCCCAAAGCGTTTATCCAGCAAGTGGCGGCTGCAGGTGAGTTGACGGTGCTGGAAGCCAGTAATGTGTGGGACAAAGTCGGCGCCGTGACGCCTGCCTGGCGGCCCTTCTCAAAGATTCCCGTGCCCGTTCTCAGCCCGGCCTTTATCACCGCCGCCGACGCCGCCCGTTGGGCCCATGAGGCTATCGGCGCGAGGCGCGACGTCGAATATGGCGGTGTCATTCTCAAACGTGGTAACCGCTACTACGCGACCGAGCCCCTACCGGACCAGCACGAAAGCTTTGACCATGGGTTGTTGTTGGCCAAGGACAGTGAGGGCAACTTCATCGCGCCTGATGATTACAGCGCCGAGGCGTTCTATCACTCCCATCCCGCCAACGCGACAAAAATCCGCGAACAGTTTCGAAGTTTCACGCCTGACCAGGTGCAGCTGTTCAACAACTTCTATTCGGTGGCGGACCAACTCTTCAGCTTCAAGCAGCGAGCGTTCGCCAAGACCCACTATTTCTCCGGGCCAGACAATGTGTTGCTCAAATACGTCAGCAGTGGTTCGGCGCTGGAAAAAACCTGGGAACAACAACTGCGCACCGGAACGGTTGAGGCCAGCAGCGATTTTGAGAACATGATTTGGAAACTGGCCGAGGCCGGCGAATTGTCGGTACTGATTGGCCATGGGGTTTGGGGCGGTGTTTGCGGCCAGGTTAAAAAAGGCTGGCGAATCAACACGCCAGTGACCCTTGGCAGTGCCGTACTGCAACAACCCTTTTTCACCTCAGTGTTCCCCACCTCGGAAATGGCCGTGCTGAGTGCGCTTTTGACTTCCGGCCCACTCGACGCGGGCGCCATGGGGTTCGTCCTCAAGCACACTCGCGAGGACGTCTATGTCGCGACGTTGGCAGTGCCCAAGACTCAGCCGCTGTTTTCGCCCAACAAAGTGTTTCCTGAACGCCCCGGCGGCAAGCTTCGATTGCCGTCCAATTTCCGCCTGGCGGCCATTTATTTCCGAAGCTGGTACGAGAACGACGAAGTCGCGGCCCGGGAAAAATGGCTGGCCAGTACCTTCTTTACGCCTGCGCAGGTTGTCGCAGCGGCCCGCCAGGCGCGGGCTACCTTGGACGTCCAGGACTCGGCTCGCGGGTTGTCGCTGTACATGCACGCCTCCGATGGCGCCCTGCTGACATTCAAGGTGCCCGAGGTCACGGCCATGTTGGAGCTGGTCGGGCAAAAAAATGACGGTGAGCTTGACGATAATGGCGCACAAGCAGCTCTGGCCGCCGGTACGCTCAGCCCGCGAACGTATGTGCGCAGGGTCATTGCGGCGACCGATCTGTCGGTGGTGCAGGCCGGAGGCCTGTGGCGCAGGGTGGGCGGGGTGGATAACCGCTCCGACCTGCTGACGTCGTTTTACACGGTGACCTTGAGTCGTTCGTTTCTTTCGGCGCGCGATGCGGCGGTGTATGCCCATGAGCGCATTGGCACTCGGCGGGACCGCTACTACGGCGGTTACGTACTCAAGGGCGAAGACGGCCGTTTTGTGATCACTGAGCCCATGGAAAGCGCGGCGAATCCATTTGCCTTCACGCTGTTTTTTCCACGCGACAACCAAGGCCCGCTGATCCCGCCAGAACCTTACGTATTGCAGGGGCGCTATGGCTCCCACACCGCCCTGTCGATGATTGACCCGGACTGGGTCGCGCGGCGCCGTTGGACGCGGGATGAGGCACAGACCAACCTGCAGGTATTCTCTGACGATGAAATGTACTCGATCATCCCGGCCGGGCGGGTGACGTACTTGTCGGGGGCGCGGGACTGCTTGCTGGAGTACACCCCGAACAATTCGCCTGAGGAACGGATACTGCTGGCCAATATTGGCCCGCACGCCGGTGATAACAGCCTCGGCAAGCGCCTCGACAGCGGGCAGATCCGCCCTCTCGATTGGGTCCGGCGCCTGGCTCAAGCCGGGGATTTCAAGATTATTCTGGGCAACCCGTTGTGGGGCCCACGCTCGGTGGTCTACAGCGACTGGACGCCCAGCTTCGATTACGCCCCGAGGTCCGGCGCTCCCACCTACGCTACCTATGGCGCCGTATTCGCCAGTGCCGATGAGGCTGCCCGTAACCTGCATGGGCGGGTCCATGCGCGTAACTTCGCAGAGCCGGCCTGCTTTGCCTTCATCCTCAAGCGCCGGGATCAGGAACAGTACATTGCGAGTGAGGTGGTGGGCGTCAGCCAGCAGAACAAACTGTTCAATCTCAACAGCCTGTTTGAGCCCAAGGCTGAGGGCGGCTACCGCTTGCCCGATGGGTTTGTATTGCACGGGCTGTTTCGCTCGCAGCAATGGTCCCCTGCTGGGCTAAACACGTCGTACGCTTGGCTGACGCTGTTTTTTATCACGCCGGAGGTGTTGTACGTCGCGCTCTATGAAGCGAATCGAAGTGGCGTGACCAACCTGCCGATTTACTGCTCAACCCTGGATGGCGCGCTGTTGCGGTATGTGCCCTCACCGGTTGACGTTAAGGCGGGCGGCCCGGCAGAAACCTTATTGACTCAGGCGCAGGAAGAGTTGAACTCCGGTAAAAAGACACCCTCGGCTTTCGTCAGGGAGTGGGCGCTGAGGGGCAGGCTTCATGTGATACGTACCAGCCAGTGCTGGGATAAAAAAGGCGTTGTCGCCACTACCTGGACCGGCTACGAAACCTTGGCGCCTCGCCGATTAAGCCCGGCTTTTTCCAGCCCCGATGATGCGGCCCGTCACGCGGCAGCCTTGGTGGGCAACGGGCATCGTCGGCGTTATGGCGGAGTGATCCTCAGGCTGGGCAATCGGTTGTTCGCTTCGACGAACCCTTTGGCGATTCCGCCTCAGGGCTTGGCATTGCACTGGATCTACCCTGAACACGCGGCTGAGGTGGGGCTTTATCCGGGGGGCAGTACTATTGTTGCCCGTTACCGGTCCGAGGTGGACCAAGAAGTACCGCTGCTGCTGTCCTCCACTCAGAAATCCATCTACAAGAGCATGATCCCGAGCGCAGTGCTGTCGAACCTGTTGCACCGTGAAGCCCACATCAAGCGTGAATATGTGTTCGGCGCAAATGGCTCGATCCTCAGTTACGAGCTGTCGGGCACCGAGGAGGAGAGGCAGCTCAAGAGTCGGCTTGGCCCTCTGAACCTGGCCAAGGGTGATTACGGCGACAACGGCGTCGAACAGCAACTGCGCAGCGGTGCACTCTCGCCGCAGGCGTTTATCACTGAGGTGGCGAAGGCGGGTAAATTGTATGTGATTGAGGGCGATCAGACATGGGGGCAGCCCAGGCAGATAACAGCGAATTTTGTGCCGAATCAATTTCGCCCCAACGCCGGGGATATTCGCCAGGTGTTCTTCGACTCGCCCTGCGGGCCGATTTTTACCCGCGCGTTGGATGCTGTTCGTTACGCCCAGCGCGCGTGGAAACCGCACACCGACGTGGCCTTCGGTTACGTGCTCAAGTCAGTCAACAAGCCGCTGTACATGACGACCTTGGCGCTTGTCAGAGATAACCTGGCCGACTTCGAGCAAGTGTTTGTCGACGGCCAGTTGCCCCAAGGCTATGTGCTCGATGGCCTGTATCTGTGCGCTTCCACGGTTGCCATCGCCTCGGCCGAGGATGAAATGGCGCGCAGCTTCCTGCCGCCCCAGTACCTCGCCAAAGCACTCAACTTCATGACCTCTGCGCGCAATGTCAATGTCCTGCCACTGTATGTGGCGTGCAGCGATGGTGCGCTGCTCACGTATGTGTTTCCCAAGACCGCGTCGCTGTCCGACTGGACCCGCACCGCGCACCTGGACCGCACGCACTTGCTCGAAGGCACCCTCACGGTGCGTGACTATGTGCGCCGCCTGGCAGGTGCGGGTGAGTTGTCCATTCGGGTGACCAGTGACGTCTGGGGCAGAAAGGAGCGAGTCACTGCCGAGTGGGTGCCAAAAAAAGCGCCCCATGCGTTTGCCGACGACCCGCGTTTGCATTCGTTTTGCGGGCCGCTGTTTCTTTACCCCGATGATGCGGCCCGCTATGCCGAAGGCTTGGTGGCGCCGTTCAGTACTCAGCAGTATTTGGGCGCGGTCCTGGTGCCTGGGCTCACGCAGGGCTACGTCGCCCTCGATCCGGTGGAGGATCAGGGCACGGGAGACACAAGTACCTTGCAACTGTTGTTCTGGATCGACCATGCCGGGTTCGACGTGCCTGACACCCATGAGCTCAAGACCTACAAAATCTCCGCTGTGCAGGCGTTCTACAAAACCATTGCTTCGACGTCCAGCCTGGAACAGATCGACATAAGCCTGTTGGCCAACTTCGTCTCCAAGGACGACCTGCGCGACTATGTGTCGGTGATCAAGAGCAACTTTCCCGACGCCAAGAGTTGTTACCTGTCCTGCCGGGGCGGTGCCTTGCTCAAGTACGTGCCGGCATTTACAGAGGCAGAAACCCGGGTTCTTGCACCAGGGGCCGCGCCAGATCCCAGGGTGCTGGTCAATCAGTTGCGCGGCCAGGGCAGTTTGTCGGTGCTGGTCACCGATGCCTTCTGGACACGTCTGGGGGTGCTGGGTGAAGAGTGGAATATCAGCGAGGTGCAGGCAGAACTGGAGGCCGAGGAGTTCTGGTACTCACGAACCAGGGACGAACTCTGACCTCAGCGCTTGCGCATCAAACCGATAAAAAACAACCCGCCAATCGCCGCCGTCGCCACGCCAATGGGCAGGTCTTCGGGGGCGATGAGGGTGCGTGCTGCGACGTCGACCCACACCAGGAACACGCTGCCCAGCAGCACGCACACCGGCAGCAATCGCCGGTGCTCGGCGCCCACCAGGCGTCGGGCGATGTGCGGCACCATCAGCCCGACGAAGCCGATGGAGCCGCTGATGGACACCAGCACGCCGGTCATCAGGGACGCGACCAGAAACACCTTGAGCCGTACGTTGCGCGCGTTCAGGCCCAGGGTCACGGCGGTCTGTTCGCCGGCCATCAACGCATTCAACGGCCGCGCCATGCCCAGCAGCAATACCAAGCCCAGCAGCACGGTAGCGGCGGGGATCGCCAGCAGCTCCCAGCGCGCGAGGCCCAAGCCGCCGAGCATCCAGAACATGACTGCCGACGCGGCGCGGTGGTCGCCCATAAACAGCAGCAGGTTGGCCACCGCCATCATCACGAACGACACGGCCACACCGCACAGCAGCAGGCGATCACTCTCCAGGCGGCCGTTACGACTGGCTACGGCCAACACCACCAGCATGCTCAGCAGGGCACCGACAAAGGCGGCGATGGGCAGGGTCAGCAGGCCGATGACTTCCCCCACATGCAGCACCACGATCACCGCGCCGAGGGTGGCGCCGGAGGTCACGCCGAGCAGGTGCGGGTCGGCCAGCGGGTTGCGTGTCACCGCCTGCAGCACCGCGCCGATCAAGGCCAGCCCGGCGCCCACCAGCGCGCCCAGCAGCATGCGCGGCACGCGGATCAGCCACACGATGTGCTCCTGCCCCGTGCTCCAGTTCACCGCGCCAATGCCGAACGCCTTGTTGAGTAAAATCCGCCACACCACGTCCACCGGCACCCGCGCCGAGCCGAACCCCAGCGAGATCACGCAGGAGACCAGCAACAACGCGCCAAGGGCACTCAATAGCAGGGCGTAGCGACGCGTGATCATTCGCCGTGGAACCCCTTGGCCAGGGTTTCAACCGCCAGCACATTGTCGATACCCGGCGTGGCCTGCACGTAGGGGATCACGATAAAACGCTGGTTCTTGATCGCGTCCACTGATTGCAGGGCCGGGTTGTTGAGCAGGAATTTCTCTTTTTGATCAGCAGTGATTTCGCTGTAGTCGACGATCACGATCACCTGCGGGTTGCGTTCCACCACGGTTTCCCAGTTGACGCGGGTCCAGCTGGCGTCGATGTCATCGAGAATATTGCGCCCGCCGGCTGCATCGATCAGCGCCTGCGGCATGCCCAGGCGGCCTGAGGTCATGGCGCGGTCTTCACCGCTGTCGTAGAGAAATACGCGTGGCTTGTCGGCGGGCAGGTCTTTTTGCACCTCGGCCACTTGCGCCTGCATCTGTGCGATCAGTGCGTTGGCGCGGTCTTGCACATCGAAGATCTTGCCCAGGTTGCGCACGTCGTTATAGGTGTCTTCCAGCGTGGCAGCCGGGCGCTTCATCACGAACGCGCACGACTCGGTCAGCTCATACACGTTGATGCCCAAGGGTTGCAGGGTTTGCGGCGTGAGGTCGCCGCCCACGCGCATGCCGTAGTCCCAGCCGGCGAAGAAGAAATCTACGTTGGCATTGAGCAGGGTTTCCACCGACGGGTACTTGCTCGCCAGCTCCGGCAGGCCTTCGAGGTGCTCGGCCATTTCGGGCGTTACCGACTTCCAGCCAGTGACGCCGCTGTAGCCAGCCATGTTTGGCTTGAGGCCCAGGGCGAGCATCATCTGGGTCATGTTGATGTCGTGGCTGACCGCGTGTTTGGGCGCCTGCTGAAAGGTCACATCGCGGTTGCAGCTTTTGAGGGTCACCGGGTAATGGGTCGCGTCGGCGAACGCTTGGGCAGTGCCGAACAGCAAGGCGAGAGACAGCAGGGCGCGCAGGGTCATGGTTGGGTTATCCAGGTGATTCGGGGGTAGCCGGACAAAGGATGGGTGTCGATCAGGGCGTCGACGGCAAATACCTCGCGCAGCAATTCGACGGTAAGCACTTCGTGGGGAGGGCCGCTGGCGACAATGCGCCCGTGGTTGATCACGTACAGGCGATCACAGAAGGCGGCGGCCAGGTTCAGGTCGTGGATGCTGGCCAACGTGCCGATGTTCAAACGTTTTACCAGCCGCAACAACTCCAGCTGATAGCGTGGGTCGAGGTGGTTGGTCGGCTCGTCGAGGATCAGCAGTTGGGGTTGCTGGGCCAGGGCGCGGGCCAGGATCACCCGCTGTTTTTCACCGCCCGAAAGGGTGGCGAAGGCATGGTCTTCGAAGTCCTGCATGCCGACCGAGGCCAACACGCTGCGAACAAGCTGTTGGTCGTGCAGCGTGTCGCTGTCGAACAAACCCTTGTGGGGCGTGCGGCCCATGGCGACCACTTCATCCACGCGCAAACCGAAGGCGTCGGGGAATTCCTGAAGCACCACGGCGACGCGTTGCGCGCACCACTTTGCGCTGTGCTTCCACACATTCTGATGCTCAAGCAACACGTCGCCGTGTTCCGGTTTGCTGAAGCGATAGGCGCAGCGCAGCAGGCTGGTCTTGCCACTGCCATTGGGGCCGATCAGCCCGACAAACTCCCCCGCACCGACCTGCAGGCTGGCGTCACGCAGCTGGAACTGGTGCAGGCAGTGGTCGTGGCCCGGTGGTGTCCAGGCAAGGTCGGTGAGGGTGAGCGAGGTCATCAATGTTCTCTTGTTCAACACAATTCAAAGGTGGGAGCTGGCTTGCCTGCGATAGCGGTGGATCAGGCACACCGTTATCGCAGCATCGGTATCTACACAACTTTCAATGCCAGCCACAATCCTCCGTGGCGAGCGGGCTTGTTGTGGCAAGCCAGCTGCCACACTGGAGCCTGTGTTGTTCGGTTAAAAGGTGTAGTCCGCCGTGACGAAAAACGAGCGCGGCTCACCCAGGATCCACTGTTGGCCATCGTTGTATTGGCTGACGGCGTAGGTGCGGTCAAACAGGTTGTTCAGTTGCAGGCCCAGGGTGGTATTGCGCAGCGCCTTCCATGACACGGTGGCGTCAACCACGGTGTAGCTTGGCAGTTCGTTCTGGTTGGCCATGTCGGCGTAACGCGCATCGACATAGCGCACGCCGGCACCGGCGCGGATGCTGTCGGTCACGGCCTTGCTCAGCCACAGGTTGGCGGTGCGGCGCGGTACGTCCACCGGGCGGTTGCCGTCGCGCGATACTTGCACGCCGCCGACATCCTGTTTGAAGTCGTCGTACTGCGCACGCACGATGGCGGCGTTGGCTTGCAATTGCCAGGCGTTGGGCAGTTGTAGGTCGAGGCTGGCTTCCAGGCCGTTGGAGGATTGCTGGCCGACTTGCTGCTTGAGGTTCGGGTTGCCCGGGACGTCGGTGAGCAGTTTCTTTTTAACGATGTGGTAGGCCGCCAACGTCCATTCTCCGCGCTGGTCCCAGAACGCCTGCTTGATGCCAATTTCGCCCTGCTTGGCCGTGGACAGGTCGAACTGCTGCTGGCCCGGGCTCAAGGAGATCAGGCCGCCGACGCCATCGGTGCTGGTGGCGTACTGGCCGTAGACCGAGGTGTCTGCGGTGATCGCATAGACCAAACCGGCCTTCCAGTTGTTGCCGGTGAGGGTCTTGTCGGACTGGTTGCCATCGCGCAAATCATCGCGGTCGATGTGCGCATAGTCGCGTCGGATACCGGTGATCAGCGACAGTTGGTCGGTGAGCTGCAAGCGGTTTTCGGCAAAGCCGGCGACCGTTTTAGTGGTGGTGGCGAACAGCGGTTTGAACGGGTCTTTGCTTTGAAACGCAGCGGGCGCCGGGTGGTACAGGTCGATCGGCTGGCCGTTTTTAAGCACGTCGTCAAAGGGCGAGTTGCTGGCGAGACGGAAGCGAATACGGTTGTATTCCACACCGGCCACGGTCTGGCTGTCGAGGCCAAACAGCGTGTGCTTGAAGGTGAAGCTCTGGCGGTCGCCCACCTGTTCCTGGTTGTGCTTGATGCCGAAGTTACCGCTGCGGGTCAGCTGACCGTTGGTGAAGTTGTAGTTTTCGGCGTTCTGCCAGCGGCGCTGGTTTTTCAGGTAGTACAGCTCGTTGGTGGCGCTGACATTGTCGTTGAGTTGCCACTCGCTGGTCAGGCGCGTCCACTGATCGTTGTAGTGCAGGGTGTCGTTGCTGACGTTGTAGTTCTTGTCGCGCAGGCTCTTGTGCAATTGGCCGTTGAGCAGCGGTGTGCCGAAATAATTCTGTGGGCGCTGGTCGCCGTAGTCGCTGGCCAGGGTGAAGCTCAAGTTGTCGGCTGGTTGCCAGCGCAGAGCGGCGCTGACGAAGTCGCTGCCGGAGTCGCCACGGTCGATGAAACCGTTGCTGCGCAGGCGGTTCAGGTTCAGGCGATAGCTCAGGGTGTCGGTCAGCGAGCCGCCACTGTCCAGGGCTTGCTGCTGGCGATCATAAGAGCCGTAGCCCAGGCGGACATGGTTTTCGATGTCGCCGGTGAAGGGCTTTTTCGAGCGTGTATTGACCACCGCACCGGTGGCGCCTTCGCCGTACAGCACCGAAGCCGGGCCGCGCAGCACGTCCACGCGCTCCACCGCCCAGGTGTCCACCGGGAAGGTCGATGTGCCCATGCCGGTGTACATGCGGTTGCCGTCGTACAGTTGCATGACCGAACTCTGCCCGGTAAAACCGCGTGCCTGCAACGAGGTGCCACCGTCGCCCGGCGTGCCGGTGCGGCTAATGCCGGAGGCACGCGAGATGGCGTCCTGCACGCTGGCGTCGCCGCGTTCGCGGATTTTCTCGCCGGTCTGGCTCTCGACACTGCCGGGCGTCTGCAAGGCCGTGAGGTTCAACCGCGAGCCGGCGGTGGTCGGGGTGTTCAGGTCGACGCGCTCGTCATCCACGGCGGGCGCAGTCACGGGGCTGGCGGGCAGAGTCAGGGCCTGGGCGCTGTTGTGCAGGGCGAGCAGGCACAGGCCGCACGCGAGGTACTTGTTCATCGGACGATCAATCACTTCTTGAAGGGTGTGCTCACCGCAGGGCGCGGCGAGCAACGATAACGCAGAAAGTGTTATAAGTTAACACTTATTGGTTGCGCGACGAAAGTCGCGCAAGGCTACAGAAGGGCTCTGCCGTGGGCATCTCGCCTGCTTCATGCAGAACCTGAGGCAGATTCACGTGGGTTGAAAAAACGCGCCAACACAAGACGATCCAATACCCACACCACGATCAACGACGCGCCCACCAACGGGAAGATAATCGCCAGCCCGAGCATGATCACCATCGCGGTTTTCCACTTCGGCAGGTCATGGCGCAACGGCGGAACACCCAGGCCACCGGCAGGTCTGCGCTTCCACCAGATCACCACGCCACTGACGGCGCTGAGCAGAATCATCAAGCAAATCATCAACACGATCAGTTGATTGACCCAGCCGAACATCTTGCCTTCATGCAGCATCACACCGGTCTCAGTAGCACGGGCGACGGTGTTGTAGTGTTCCCAGCGCACATCGGCGAGAACCTTGCCGGTGTATTGGTCCACGTGCAGGGTGGCGTCATTGCGTGGGTCGTTGGCGAATACCGCGATGGTGAACACGCCTTCGGCGGTGGTGGGGAAGGTGATGCTGTAGCCGGGCTCGACCTTACGTGCGTTGGCCAGGTCGACCACGTGTTGCAGGCGCACGGTGGGGGCGGCCGGGCCAGAGTGCATGGCGCCGTGGTTCATGTGTTCGGCGTGGTCGCCGGACATGGGCATCGGCGTGTTTTCCATGGCCCAGGGCACGGTTTGCTGGCTGGCGGTATTGAGCACGCGGGCCTGCTGATCGGACTGCGGCACGTTGTTCCACATCGCCGCCGGGAAGGTGTTCCACAGCTCGGCGTATTGCTTGCCCCAGAAGCCGGTCCAGGTCATGCCGCTGAGCAGCATCACCAGTAAAAAGGCCGCGCTCCAGAAGCCGGCGACCGCGTGCATATCGCGCCAGAACACCCGGCCACGTGTGTTAAATCGCGGCCACAAGACCCCGGCCGACGACTTGCCGCGCGGCCACCACAGGTACACGCCGGACACCACGAGCATCACGCCCCAACCGGCGGCGAGTTCCACCAGGCGATCGCCGACGGTGCCGATCATCAGCTCTCCGTGCAACGCGCGGGCGATGGCTTGCAGGTTGTATTTGGAATCCTGTTCGCCAAGCACGGTGCCGCGATACGGGTCGACGAACACGGTCACTTCGCGCCCATCGTGACGCATCACGAATTGCGCGCTGCTGGTGGCGTCGGCAGGCGGCAAATATTTGCTGATCTTGCCTTGGGGAAAGGCCGCCTGGGCGCGTTGCAATTGTTCGTCGGCACTCAATGCGTGTTCGGCGCTTTGCACCTTGAGCAGGTCGCCATACATCAGCGGGTCGAGCTGGGGTTTGAACAGGTAGATGATGCCGGTGAGGGCCAGCAGCACCATGAAAGGGGCGACGAATAGCCCGGCGTAGAAGTGCCAACGCCAGGCCAGGTTGTAGAAGGAAATCTTTTGAGTGGTCATCAGGTGCTCCGCAAAGGCTTTAAAAATTTTTGTCAGTTATGCAGCCATCGCGGGCAAGTCGCACCGCCGCTCCCACAGGGGAATGTATTTCAACTGTGGAAGCGGCGGTGCGACGATTCGACTTGCCCGCGATGCTGTTAGAAGCTCATGTCCACCTTGGTCCAGAGCGTGCGCCCCGGTTCCTTGATGGCTTGCGGGTCGTTGGCCGGGTAGCCGAAGCCTGCGTTACCGGCCAGGTTCAGGTGCTCGGCGTAGGCCTTGCCGAAGAGGTTGTCGACGCCGGTGCTGACCTTGAAGTTTTTGTTGATGCGGTACGCCGCGTTCAGCGAGAACACGCCAAAGCCGCCGCTCTTGTCGAAGTCTTTACCGACCACGTTGCCCTTGTTTTGGTCAATGCGGTTTTGCGCCGCGACTACGCGCCACAAGGCACCGGCGCTCCAGTCGTCTTCGCTGTAGGTCAGGCCGAAACGGGCGTCCAGCGGTGGCATTTGCGGCAGCGCTTTGCCGTCGCTGCTGTTCTTGCCCCAGGCGTAGGCGAGGCTGGCGTCGGCCTTCCAGTTGCGCGTCAGCTTGTAGGCTGCACCCAGTTCGCCGCCCATGATCCGTGCATCGACGTTACGCGCCTGGGAGGTGGTGCCCATCATGCCGGGCTTGTAATCGAACAGGATAAAGTCGCGTACCTGGCCGATATAAGCCGAGGCCCAGGCTTCCACATCGGCGGTTTTGTATTGCGCGCCGAAGTCGAGTTGGGTGGTCTTTTCCGGCTTCACGCCATCGAAGGCATTCACCGAACCGGCCGCGCCGGTTTTGGGCGAAAACAGCTCCCAGTAATCCGGGAAGCGTTCGGCGTGGCCCAGCCCGGCGTAGACGGTGGTCGGGCTGTCGGCCAAGTCATGCTCATAACGCATAAAGCCTGACGGCAGGGTATCGGCGCGGGTGTTGTCGGCGGTCGGGTTGGGGCGCGACATCATTCCTGAGCCCGTGCGCTGGCGGAAATCCTTGGCCGAGGCCCGGTCCAGGCGCGCACCGGTGATCAGACGATCGCGGTCGGCGGCGTACCAGGTCAGTTCGCCGAACACCCCGTAGTTGTGGAAGTTGGCGTCTTTGTTGCGCGGCAGATTCTTGTAGGTGTCGATGCCCATGCTGCTGCGTTGGCGGTGCTCGTTGGTCTGCGCATCCAGGCCGCTGATCAACTGCACATCGGCCCAGCGCCAAGTGGCCTTGATCCGCGCGCCGAGGGTGCGGCGGTCGACGTTGGAGGCCATGGGCCCGGCCATCATCCCGGTGCCCGACGGCGTGCGCAGGCTGTAGTTGTCCATCACATGGTCGGCGTAGTTGTAGTAGACCTGGGCCTCGACCTTATCCAGCACCTCGCCGATATTGGACTTCTCGAAACGCAGGCCCAGGCTTTCGCGCAAGAACTGCGAACCGTCCATGCCGCGCCCGGCGTAGCGGGCTTCACCATCGCCACGGCCGGCGGTGAGTTCCAGCAGGGTGTCGGCGTCGGGGGTGAAACCGACCGCGACGTCGCCGTTCCATTTGTCGTAGCGCGAGGCGACTGTGTCGTTGTTGCCATCCTTGTAGTCATCGGCATGCGCTTGGTTGCCGATCACCCGCACATAGCCCAGCGGCCCGCCGGCGGCGGCATCGATGACTTTGTCGAAGCGCCCGTTGGAACCGGCCAGCACGCTGGCGTTGACCCGTGTGCCCAGTTCGCCGAACTGCTCCGGCTCACGCTCGAACAGGATGGTACCGGCCGAGGCGCCCGGGCCCCAGAGTACGGTTTGCGGGCCTTTGATCACGGTCAGCTTGTCGTAGGTCTCCGGCGAGATATACGAGGTGGGCGCATCCATCCGGCCGGGGCAGGCGCCGAGCATCATGCCGCCGTTGGTGAGGATATTCAGGCGCGAGCCGAACATGCCGCGCAGCACCGGGTCGCCATTGGTGCCGCCGTTGCGCACCAGGGCGAAGCCGGGGATGGTCTTGAGGTAGTCGCCGCCATCGCTGGCGGGCACCGGTTGGCGCGGGTCTTTCGGGTTGGTGATCACGGTCAGCGGCGAGCTGGGGGCAATCGCAGTGATCACCGTGGGGCTCAGATCATGATCTTCCGCGTGAACCTGTGGCACCAACAGTGCGCCACACAGAACAGCGAAAACAGGGGTACGTCCCAAACGGGTGTCAGCAGAAAACCTGGACATGAAAAATTCCATCAATCATTCGTAAACAACACGGCCAGCAGCCTGCGGCTGTCTGTCTAAAGTCGGCCGGGGTGAAGTAACGCGGTGAAGTGCTTACGCGGTGATGGGTGGCGCGCGGCTGCGGGCGCCGGGGAAGATGCTCTGCCGGGCATGGCCCAGGCGTGGGGCGGGGGTGAGGGCGTTGGCCGGCGGCGGGGTGCCAAGGGTGACGTAGGACACGCTGCCGGGCAGGGCCGGGCAGCTGAAGAGCAGGCTGCAATAGCCGCACTTTTCCCAGAGCACGTGGTGTTCGTCAGGCGTTTTACTGTGTTGCGGTGGGGCGCCATGGCAGTTGGGCATGTCCATGGACATTTCCATCGACATACCGGCGTGATGATCCATCGGCATCGCTTGGGAAATCAGCGGACCGATAAAGATCATCAGCATGGCGAACAGGCTGATCCAACTGCCGCGCATCAAGCCCATGGGCTTGCGGCGCTGCGCGGATAACCTGGCGCGAGGGGCGCCCATCGAGGTTGGCCTATTGAGCGTGCATATGCTCGTGGCCCGCCATCGGCGGCGTTTTCTGAACCGAGACTTCCACTTCAACCTTGCCGGCTTTTTCGAACGTCAGGGTCAGTGGGAATTGCTTGCCATCGGCCAACAGACTACGGTCTTTGAGACCCAGCAGCATCACGTGATAGGCCATCGGCGCGAAGGTCAAATCACCCTTGGCCGGCACGGCAACGCTGGGCACTTGTTGCATCTTCATCAAGTCGCCTTGCATCACATGCTCATGCAGTTCGGCTTTGTCCGCCACAGGCGTCTCGACGCTAAGTAAGCGGTCCGGCGTTTCCCCGGTGTTATGAATCACAAAATACGCCGCGACGGTCGGCGCATTGGGCGGCAATTCCTGAGACCAGGGACCGCTGACCAGCAAGTCGCCGGCCTTGTAGTCATCGGCATTGGCAGCAACGCACACCGGCAGCAACAACGCAGCCAGAAGCAGGGAAGATTTGAGCATGGCAGTTCTCCAGAACGGTTCTAAACGCAGTTCACTTGCGAAGAAATCAGGCCGTTGGAGAGGCGCGCGGGTTGAGGCTCGGCCATTGCTGGCGCGGTGTAGGCGCTTGCAGTGAAGGTGGCGGCAGGCTCTGCACCGCCGCAAACCGTGTGATGTACAACTGCGGCACATGCCCCGGCAACGCCACCAGCGGCGGCGAGCCCGAGCAACACCAGCAATGCTGCATGGTGGAGTGGTCGTCCTGCTGCGGCGCCGGAATGTCCAGCTTGCCCAGGGCAATGGTCTTCAGGCTGGCGCCATTAGACGAACAGAAACTGCCCCACAGCAATTGCTGCACGGGGTCACTGGACTGCTGCATCGCACTGGCCATCGGCATGGCAAAGGCGTTGAACAGCACTGCAAAGCAGGCGATCCACACAATTGCAAAGCGTTGACGGGCCATGGCGGACAATCCGTAGGGTTAAACGATCAGGTGGGTATTTAGCCTGATCGGTGGGGATAAGTAAAAAGCGCAGGTGTGGTTTGGTGTCGCAGTGGTTGCCTTCATGATAGTCGGGAACCACGGATTGCCAATTTTTCAGACGGGTCGCGACATCCGGCGTGACGTTGAACCCTGTGGGAGCTGGCTTGCCTGCGATGGCATCACCTTGGCCTAACTGGAAGACCGAGCCGTCTGCATCGCAGGCAAGCCCGCTCCCACATTGGAAAGGTGGTGTTTAGAGAGTGTTGACTGCCTGTAGCACCGCAGCCACGTCGGTGAACTCTCGATCTACCGCAGCCAACACTGGACGCTTCAATACAAGCACCGGCATTCCCAGCTCGCGCGCCACTTCCAGCTTCGGTTCAGTGGCCGTGCTGCCGCTGTTCTTGCTGATCAGCACATCAATCCCACGCCGCTCAAACAACGCGCGCTCATCCTCGATCAGAAACGGCCCACGCGCACCGATGACTTCACAGCGCGCATTCCCCGGATACACATCCAGCGCGCGCAGCGTCCAGAACTGCTCCGGCGGAATTTCCTCGAGATGCTGCAACGGCTCGCGCCCAAGAGTGAACAACGGCCGCTTGAAGGGTTTCAACGCTTCAATCAGCTCGGCCCAATCACTGACCTCACGCCAGTCATCGCCCGCCTGCGGTTGCCACGCCGGGCGGCGCAACGCCCAGCAAGGGATGCCGGACAGCGTTGCAGCCTCGGCAGCATTCCGGCTGATCTGAGCTGCATAGGGATGGGTGGCGTCGAGAATCAGGCTGATGTGTTCCTCACGAACAAACTGCACGAGGCCCTCAACGCCACCATAACCGCCGACACGCACGTGGCATGTGAGGTCCGTCGGTACGCGGCCCACGCCCGCCAGGCTATAGATGTGCTCCGGGCCCAGAGTTCGGGCAATGGCCAGGGCTTCAGTCACGCCGCCCAACAGCAGGATGCGTTTCATAGTGGTTTGACCACTTCCAGCAAGGTGATCGGCAGCGCCTGGCGCCAGGTGTCGAACTCACCCAACGGCTGGGCCTGCGCCACATGAATGCGAGTCAGCTCGCCGCCGTGCTCCGCGCGCCAGGCCATCAGGGTCATTTCGCTTTGCAGGGTCACGGCATTCGCCACCAAGCGGCCGCCGGGGCGCAGGTGCTGCCAGCAGGTGTCGAGTACGCCCTCGCGGGTGACGCCGCCGCCGATGAAGATCGCATCCGGTGCTTCCTGTCCGTGTAATACGTCCGGAGCCTTGCCGCGAATCAGGTGCAGGCCGGGCACGCCGAGGGCGTCGCGGTTATGTTCGATCAGGCCTTGGCGGCCGGCATCGGCTTCAATCGCCAGTGCACGACAGCTCGGGTGGGCGCGCATCCATTCGATGCCGATAGAGCCGCTGCCCGCGCCCACATCCCAGAGTAACTCGCCGGGCATCGGCGCGAGGCGGGCGAGGGTCATGGCGCGCACATCGCGCTTGGTTAGTTGGCCGTCGTGTTTGAACGCCGAATCCGGTAGACCGGCGAGGCGCGACAGGCGCGGCGTATTGGCGTCGGCGAGGCAGTCGATGGCGACCACGTTCAAATCGGCGACCTGGGTGTGCTCCCATGACTGGGCCAGTCCGTCGATACGCTGCTCATCCACGCCGCCTAAGTGTTCAAATACGGTCAACCGGCTGGACCCAAACCCGGACTCAACCAAAAGCGAGGCAATCGCCGCAGGGCTGCGCCCGTCATTGCTCAACACCAGCAACCGCACGCCACTGGCCAAATGTGCATTCAGCGCCGCCAGCGGCCGCGCGACCACTGACAATGTCACCACTTCCTGCAACGGCCAGCCCAACCGCGCCGCTGCCAACGACACCGACGACGGCGCCGGCAAAATCAGCAACTCTTCAGCCGCCACCTGCCGCGCCAAACTGGCGCCCACGCCATAGAACATCGGGTCGCCGCTGGCCAGCACGCACACAGGCTCGCCGCGCCGCGCCAACACCGGCGCCAGGGAAAACGGGCTAGGCCACAACTGACGCTCGCCACGAATACACACCGGCAACAGGTCCAACTGACGCTGGCCGCCTATAATCCGGGAGGCGCGCAACAAGGCGTGCCGGGCGTTTCTGCCCAGCCCCTTGAAGCCGTCTTCACCGATGCCTACTACCGTCAGCCAGGGCGACATATCAATTCCTTGAACGACATCCGACGGGCAGGCTTTTCATGCCACCGGACAAAGCAGGCATAATACCGCGCCTTTACCCGTCAACCGGTAGCTCCGTGAACCCAACGCCTGCTCTGAACACCTTGCGCCCCTCGGCTTGTCCGGGGTTGCTGCGTATCGTCCAGGCGTTGGATGGTGGCATTTGTCGAATCAAATTGGCCGGTGGGTCGATCACTGCCGCCCAGGCGATTGCCGTGGCGGATGCAGCCCAAGCCTATGCGGGCGGGGTGATCGAGGCCACCAACCGCGCCAATCTGCAGATTCGCGGGATTGGCGCCGAGCAGGGCGCCTTGATTGCCGCGCTGCTGGCCGCAGGCCTTGGCCCGAACAACGCCGCTGGCGACGATGTGCGCAACCTGATGCTCAGCCCCAGCGCCGGTATCGACCCGCAGATGCTGTTCGACACCCGCCCGCTGGCCGACCAGATCCTCGCCACCTTGCAAAACCATCCACGGTTCCATGAGTTGTCGGCTAAGTTCGCCGTGCAGCTGGATGGCTTTGAGGCCCTGGCGATGCTCGAGCATCACCACGACCTGTGGCTGTCGGCGTTTGAGCGTGATGGTGAAACATTGTTGGCCTTTGGCTTAGCCGGTTGCCCGGGGTTGGATGCGCCATTGGCGGCTGTGCCCCTAGAGCAAGGTCATGCTTTGGTCGTTGCCGTGCTCGAGCTGTTTCTCGACTTGGCGACCCCGACGCAAACTCGCATGCGTCATCTGGCTGTGGATAACTTACTGGCCCGTCTAAACCTGCCGCTGCTGCCGGTGGATGGCTTCAAACGCCCGGCCAGTGAGGCTTTATTGCATTTAGGGACTTATCCACAGGGTCAAAAAAATCAGTTCTACGTCGCCGCCGTTGCGCCATTGGGTCGTTTGGATTCAACCATGCTTAAAGGCGTCGCGCAGCTGGCCAGTGAGTGTGGCGACGGCACGTTGCGCTTTACGCCTTGGCAGGGCGTGCTGCTGCCCAATGTTCAAAATCATGACGCCGTTACTGCGCAGTTGGAGCGGTTGGGCTTTCTCTGCTCAGTCGACCAACCCCTGGCGCGCATGATCGCCTGCACGGGCTCAAGTGGCTGCGGCAAAGGCCTGGCCGACACCAAGGCCGACGCCCTGCAATTGGCCGCGCTGCAACCCGGCGTTGAGGTGCACCTGTCCGGCTGCCCACGCTCCTGCGCCGCCGCACACACCGCGCCGGTCACCTTGCTGGCGGTGAGCCCCGGCCACTACGACGTCTATTTTCGCGACGCAGCCCAACCCGGTTTCGGCCGGCTGCACGCGTGCACTCTTTCCATTGAAGCGGCGGGCGCCCTGTTACGCGCACGCTCACGGAGCAACACCGATGATTGATTACATCCGCGACGGTCAGGAGATCTATCGCAACTCCTTCGCCATTATTCGCGCGGAAGCCAAGTTGGACCGCATCCCGGCCGACCTGGAAAAACTCGCGGTGCGGGTGATTCATGCCTGCGGCATGGTCGAGGCCATCGACGGCCTGCAGTTCTCCGAAGGTGCAGGCAAGGCCGGGCGCGATGCGCTGGCCGCTGGCGCACCGATTTTGTGTGATGCGCGAATGGTCTCCGAAGGCGTGACCCGCACGCGCCTGCCGGCCAACAACGAAGTGATCTGCACCCTACGCGACGACAGCGTGCCGGAGCTGGCGCGGGAGCTGGGCAACACCCGCTCCGCTGCCGCGCTGGAACTGTGGCGCCCGCACCTGGAAGGCAGCGTGGTGGTCATCGGCAACGCGCCGACCGCGTTGTTCTACCTGCTGGAAATGCTCGATGCCGGCGCGCCGAAACCGGCGTTAATTCTCGGCTTCCCGGTCGGCTTCGTCGGCGCCGCCGAATCCAAGGCGATGCTGGCGGCAGACAGCCGTGGCGTGCCGTTCGTGATCATGCAGGGCCGCCTGGGCGGCAGTGCGATGGCCGCCGCTGCGGTTAACGCCTTGGCCACGGAGGTCGAATAATGCCGGCACGCGGACGTTTGATCGGCTTGGGCGTGGGCCCCGGCGACCCGGAACTGATCACGCTCAAGGCCCTGCGCCTGCTGCGCGAGTCGCCGGTGGTGGCGTACTTCGTGGCCAAGGGCAAGAAGGGCAACGCTTTCGGCATCATCGAAGACCACTTGGTCGCGCAGCAGACCTTGATGCCGCTGGTGTACCCGGTGACCACCGAAGTGCTGCCGGCGCCGCTGTCTTACGAGCAAGTCATTAGCGACTTCTACGACACCGCCAGCCTCGACGTCGCCGCGCACCTGGACGCCGGCCGCGATGTGGCGGTGATCTGCGAAGGCGACCCGTTCTTCTACGGCTCCTACATGTACCTGCACGACCGCCTCGCCGAGCGCTATGAAGCCCAAGTCATCCCCGGCGTGTGCTCAATGCTCGGCGGCGCCTCGGTACTCGGCGCGCCGTTGGTGTATCGCAATCAGAGCCTATCGGTGCTGTCGGGTGTGCTGCCCCATGACGACCTCAAGCGTCGCTTGGCGGATGCCGATGCGGCGGTGATCATGAAGCTGGGCCGCAACTTCCCCAAGGTGCGCCAGGTGCTGGAAGAACTCGGTTTGGCCGAGCGTGCGCTGTATGTGGAGCGCGCGACCATGGCCAACCAGAAAATCGTGCCGCTGGGTCAGGTCGACCCGGCGTCTTCGCCGTATTTCTCGCTGATCATCGTGCCGGGTGAAAGGTGGCAAGGTTGATGCGCCCGGCGATCGTCATTCTGGGTCAGGGCAGCCTGGCCACGGCGCGCAAGATTGCGCAGGTTTACCCCGGCGCGCTGATTCATGGTTTGGCCGGGCGGGTTGAAGGTGCCGACCAGACCTACAGTGAGTTCGGCGCGACCCTGCGCCAGCTGTATCAACAAGGCACACCGCTGATTGCGCTGTGCGCCGCCGGCATCGTGATCCGCACCCTGGCGCCGCTGCTGCTGGAAAAGGGTGAGGAACCCGCTGTGCTGGCTGTGGCCGAAGACGGCAGCGTCGTGGTGCCCTTGCTCGGCGGCCTCGGCGGTGTGAACCTGATGGCGCGCGACATTGCCGCCGCGTTGGGCGTGTCTGCCGCGATCACCACCAGTGGCGAGTTGCGTTTCGGCACCTGCCTGCTGAACCCGCCGGCCGGTTATCAGCTGGCGGACCTGGAGTTGGGCAAGCGTTTCGTCTCGGACCTGCTCGCCGGCGAAAGCGTGCGCATCGAAGGCGCGGCGCCTTGGCTGGACCAGGCCAATTTGCCGCAGGATCAGCACGCGCGCCTGGCGATTCATGTGGGCAGCACCGAACGTGTGCCTTCGGCTAACGAGTTGCTGATTTATCCAAAGAACGTATGCGTCACCTGCAAGCCCGGCGTGCAGTTGGCTGAGCGAGTGCGTGCGGCATTACATGACGCAGGCATTGCGCTGCAAGCCCTGGCCTGCCTGTTGGCCAGCGAGCTGCAGATGGCCGACGCTTCACTGCATGAGGCTGCATTGGAACTGGGTGTGCCGCTGCGTTTTGCTGGCGTGACTCAAGAGGCCGACATCGTCATCAGCGTTGCCGAGCAACCGCTGGACCTGGCGCATGTCGGGCGCCCGCGTGGTCGTTTGGCGGTGATCGGCCTGGGCCCGGGCGCCGCCGAGTTGATGGTGCCGGCGGTCAAGGCTGAACTGGCGCGCTGCACCGATGTGCTGGGTTATGAAACCTATGTGCGCATGGCCGGGCCGTTTCGCGACGATCAAGTGCAGCACTGCACGGATAACCGCGAGGAAATGCAGCGCGCGCGTCACGCGTTTGAGCTGGCCGCGCAGGGCCGTTCCGTGGTCGTGGTGTCGTCCGGCGACCCCGGCGTGTTCGCCATGGCCGCTGCGGTGATCGAGGCCTTGCACGAGTCTAGCGATCCGGCCTGGCATCAGGTCGACCTGGAGATCCTGCCGGGTGTCTCGGCCTCCCTGGCCACCGCCGCCCAGGCGGGTGCACCGCTGGGCCATGACTTCTGCGTGATGTCGCTGTCGGACAACCTCAAGCCCTGGTCGATCATCGAAAAGCGCCTGGACCTCGCGTCCCAGGCCGACCTGGCCCTGGCGTTCTACAACCCGATCTCGCGTTCGCGGCCTTGGCAGCTGGGCCGCGCGCTGGAGATCGTCGCGTTGCACCGCACGCCGCAGACCCCGGTGGTGCTGGGGCGCGACATCGGTCGCCCAGGCCAGACCCTGCGTGTCACCACGCTTGGGCAATTGACGCCGGAACAGGTCGATATGCGCACCATGGTGCTGATCGGCTCGTCCACCACGTGCGTGTTCCCACGTGCTGGTGGCGGTGACTGGGTGTATACGCCGCGCTGGTATGGCGAGAAGCCCGCCGGCTGAAAACGGCCTGGCGCACGCAAGAAGGCTCCGAGTAACGCTGGGTGAAAACCTGCTGCTACTCGGAGCTTTTTCTTTTTTTATCGATGAAATCCGGACGGCCTGCGTGTACGCCTCGTTATTGCTGGGTGGCGCTTTTTCCACGGGTGGGCCAAGCGATGTTTGTCGCCTGGAAAGCCCGCCCGCCACTGGACTAGTGTGGAGGAAAACCCCATGTGGGGTGCTTGTGGAGAACTGAAAATGGAGCGACATCACAAAAGGATCATCAGTGCGAAAAGGCGCAAGTTGATTGCCGCCTACAAGCTGCCAGGCGCACCGGGAAAGACGCCCTCTGTACCGGTGGGCACCGTGGAGGATGATTGCAACGCGGCCGTGGTGAACAACGGGGTGATCTCGTTTATCGAGGGCATGTCCGCCTTGAACCGCGAGTACGTGCGCAAGAGCTACCTGCTGGCGAGCAGCTATGTCAGCGATGTGTTGAAGGTGCAGCGCGGTACCGAGGTTTGGTACGACGAATTTATTAAGGTGATGGTCAGCCTGGGCTGGCTGCCGGTGCGCAGCCGCTTCAAGCGGGTGTCGAGCTCCGGCAAGGGCCTGACTGTACAACTGGCGGCGCTGAATATCATTGCGACAATGCTGGCATCGACTTCGCTGGCCGGGCCATTGCTCGCCGCACTGCCGAAATTAGCGGCCGACGCGCTGGAGGCGCTCAAGCGTCAACCCGTCTCGTTCGAGCTTTTCAAACGCAACAGCACGGTGCACCAAGGCGGTGATTTTGGCCTGGCGTCTTGTGCCGAAACTGATGGCGAAGTGACGATGGTGCTGGTGACTTACAGCTCCCACGGCGTGAGCAAACAGCTGGGGCTGCCGTTTCTGGAATGGGACAGTGCCTCGTTCGAGGCCTTCAGCGGGCAGACCTGCCTGGTGCTGAATACCTCGGTGGTCAACGAAAAAACTGTTCAGCTGATGCGCGAAAGCGCAGGTGACAAGGTGCAATTGGCAATCGCCAAGTACCGGATCTAGGGCACCAGGTAACCGCGCACCCCGGTAAAGATGATCTGCGCGGCGAGGGCGCACACGAACAACCCCATCAACCGGCTCACTATCTGCAAGCCCTGGTCACCCAGGATGCGTTCGATCCGGTTGGACAGGTACAGCACTACGCCCACCGTGAGGCTGGCCAGGGCGATACTGAGGATGGCCATGATCTTGTCATCCCAGTGCGGTTGGCTGACGCCCATCACCAGCAGCGCACCGATGGTGCCGGGGCCGACGGTGAGCGGGATGGTCAGCGGCACGATGGTCACGTCCTGCTGCACATTGTCGGTCTGCACCGCTGACTTGCCCTGGGCCATGCCCAGGGCGGAGATAAACAGCACGCTGCCGGCGCCGATGCGGAAGGCGTCCACGGTGATGCCGAACACACTGAAAATGACTCGACCGAACAGGTAGAGCAATACGCTCGAGACCAGTGTTGCCAGGGCCACTTTCCAGGCCAGCCGCCGGCGTTCCTTGCTGGAGTAACCCCGGGTCAGGCTGATAAAGCAGGACAGCACAAAGAATGGGCTGTAGAGCACCAGCATCTTCAGGTAAACGCTGAATAACACGTGGAGCATGGGGGGCGGCTCGCGGGCGGGGGAAGTGGGGAGAGTCTAACAGGCGACACTGATCAAATGTGGGAGCTGGCTTGTTGTGGCAAGTCCGCTCGCCACAAAAGCCTGTTCCCACATTGAGATCGCATTTTATGTCAGGACGGGGCGTGTTCCGGCCGCAGCTGACGCTGTGCCACCCAGAATTCCACCAACTCGCGCAACTGCGATAACTCCACCGGCTTGGCCATATGCCCATCCATCCCCGCCTGGCGCGCACGCTCTTTATGCTCCGAGAGAATGTGCGCTGTAAGCGCAACCACCGGGGTACGAATGCGTTGGTGGCTAACCTCCCACGCCCGCAGTTGCTGGGTAGCAGAGAAGCCATCGAGGATCGGCATTTCACAGTCCATCAACACCAAGTCGTAACGCTGGGCCTTCATCGCCTCGAGCGCTTCTTCGCCGTTACTGGCGGTGTCCGGGTTGAGGTTGAGCTTGCCGAGCATGCCGCGAATCACTTTGGTGGAGATGCTGTTGTCTTCGGCCACCAGGATGCGGAAATCGGCAGGCACGGTCACGGCTGCCGGTGCGCTGAGGGCCACGCGTGGCACCACCACGCCTTTGCTGCGCTGGGTCAGTTCGTCGGCCAGGGTGGTCTTGAGCGTATAGCCGGCCACCGGCTTGGCGAGGATGCGCTTGATCCCGCAGTTGCGCGCGATGATCTTGCTCGGCGCGTTGCTGATGCCGGTGAGCATGATTAGCAGGATGTCGTGGTTCAGGCTTGGGTCTTCCTTGATCTTCGCCGCCAGTTGCATGCCAGTCATGCCGGGCATGTTCTGGTCCAGCAGCACCACGTCGAAGTAGTCGCGCAAGTGCGCCTTGGTGCGCAGCAACGCCAGGGCCTCTTTGCCGGACGGCACGGCACTGACGTTCAGGCCCCAGGCTGTGCATTGTTGCACCAGCACTTTGCGGCACGTGTCGTTGTCGTCCACCACCAGCACCCGTGCGCCTTTGAGCGGGCCGTCGAGGTCAGAGGTCGGGTGCTCCAGGCGTTCCGGGTCCAGCGGCAGGGTCAGCCACAGGGTGCTGCCTTGGTGGCTGCCGCTCTTGATGCCGAACTCGCCGTTCATCAACAGGATCAGTTGGCGGGCGATCACCAGGCCCAGGTGGCCGCTCAAGCGTGTGGCCGAGAGGAAGTTCTTGCTGTGCAGTTCGCTGTGCAGCAACGCGTCGCGCTCGGCGGCTTCCATCGGCAGGCCGCTGTCTTGCACGGCAATGCGCAGGCGCGGTTTGGTGCTGCGCTCGTCGAGGGCGACGACGATCAACACTTCACCTTCATCGGTTTTTTGCAGGGCATTTTCCAGCAGGCTCAACAGTGCCTGGCGCAGGCGCGTCGGGTCTCCACTGATGACGCGGGGCACCTGGGGTTGAATAAAACTAATCAGTTCGACGTTCTGCTGCTCGGCCTTGGCGCGGAAGATACTCAGGCAGTCTTCGATCAGCGCATTGAGGTCGAATTGCACGTCGTCCAGCTCGATCTGCCCGGACTCCAGCTTGGAGATGTCGAGGATCTCGTTGATCAGCGTCAGCAGTTCGTTACCGGCGCTGTGGATGGTCTGTACGTAGTCGCGCTGCTTCACCGACAGCGGCGTGCCCAGCAACAACTCGGTCATACCCAGCACGCCGTTCATGGGTGTACGTATTTCGTGGCTGATCTTTGCCAGGAACTCGGCCTTGGCGGCGATCTCGGCATTGCTCGCCGCCAGGTCGCGGCTGAGGCTGAAGCGCGCCTCGACAATCGCGCGCTGGCGCTCGCCGAGGGCCAGGCTCATCAGCAAGCCGCTCAGGCAGATAAAGCCGAGCAGCGTGACGATCAAGCCTTGCGGGGCCACCAGCGTCAGGCCGAGCAGGGCTGGCAGAATGATCAGCGTGCCGATGTTGAACACCACCATCGCCGCCATGAACAGACGCGCCGGCCGGTAGCCTTTTTGCCAGTGATACGCCGAGACAAACAACATGCTCAAGCCGGCCAGGGCGACCAGTGCATAGGTGATGATGTTCAACGGCAAGGTATTGACGAACAACAGCAGCAGGCCGCACAGCACGATCAGCAGGATGTCGGCCATCAACAGCTTGTTCAGCGGGTGCGGGCCCAACGGCATGAAAAAACGGTAGGCAAACATCAGCCCGCACGGCGCGGTCAGCAGCAGGGCGAGGTAGGCGCCTGGTGTCTGCACCGCGTGCCAGTTTGGCAGCCACGGCCCCACGAGGTTCAGTAACAGCGCCAGGCTCAGCATCAACAACACTTCGCAGGCCGCCAGCCACAGGCTGCTGCGTGAGCGGTGATAGGCGAAGCGCGTGAGGTTGTGCAGGATCAGCATCAGCAGGCAGCCGAACAGCAGGCCGTAGATCAACGTCTGGTTCTGGTCGGCGGCGGCGAGCACGGCCGGTTCCAGGGTGATATAGGGACGCAGTTCGTGCTCCGAGACCAGGCGCAGGTACACCTCAAGCGGCTTCTGGCTCTGTGGCATCGGCAGCATGAAATCGCTGCTGGGCAGCGGGCGTTCCGCCTGGGGCTGGCGGGTGCCGGTGCTTTGTTGTTCCACCAGGGTGTCGCCGTCCAGTACATAGAGGCTCAGGTGGGAGAGATCCGGGGCAAACACCCGCAGCACTTGCTCGTGCTTGCCGGGTTGCAGCTTGAAGCGTACCCACAACGCACCGTCCGGCTCGGCGGCGGTAATCCGGTCCAGTTCGATGGGGCTGAATTGATTGGTGTAGCGAGCCGAGCGGATGTCGCTCAGTTGCAGGTCGGCCTGTTCATCAAGCAATACTGCCCAGCCAATGCCTTGCGCGGCGGCCTGGGCCGGGAACAAGCAGAGCAGAGTCAGCAGACTGACTGTGAAACCTATGGCGATCCTGAGCCAGCGCACGGCGAAATCCCTTCGTAGGTTGATGCACGGGTTAACTATGCGCGGGGCGACATGGGTACGGCAAGGGCCAGAGGCCCTTGCCTAACCGAACGGATAGCTACTTGAATGTAGCGCCTCAGTTGTTCTCGCCACGTTCACGGGCAATGGCGCGGTAGCCGATGTCCGTGCGGTAGAAGCAACCTTTCCAGTCGATTTTCGCGGCCAGCTTGTACGCCTGTTGTTGCGCGGCGTCGACACTGGCACCCATCGCGGTGGCGCACAAGACGCGGCCACCTGCGGTTACAACTTTGCCATCCTTGAGCGCGGTGCCCGCATGGAACACCTTACCTTCTAGCGTAGCAGCTGCGTCGAGGCCTTCAATCACATCGCCTTTGGCGTAATCGGCAGGGTAACCACCGGCCGCCAGCACGATGCCAACGCTCGGACGTGGGTCCCACTGCGCTTCAACCTTGTCCAGCGCCTGGGCCAGCGCAGCTTCCACCAGCAGCACCAAGCTCGATTGCAGGCGCAGCATCACTGGTTGAGTTTCCGGGTCACCAAAGCGGCAGTTGAACTCGATGACTTTCGGGTTACCGGCTTTGTCGATCATCAGGCCGGCATACAGGAAACCGGTGTACACATTGCCTTCGTCGGCCATGCCACGCACGGTCGGCCAGATCACCAGGTCCATCACGCGCTTGTGTACGTCGCTGGTGACCACTGGGGCCGGGGAGTAAGCACCCATGCCGCCGGTGTTCGGGCCAGTGTCAGCATCGCCGACGCGTTTGTGGTCTTGGCTGGTGGCCATTGGCAAGACGTTTTTGCCGTCGACCATCACGATAAAGCTGGCCTCTTCGCCGTCAAGGAACTCCTCGATGACCACGCGCGAACCGGCGTCACCGAAAGCGTTGCCGGCGAGCATGTCGCGCACGGCGTCTTCGGCTTCCTGCAGGGTCATCGCTACGATTACGCCTTTACCGGCGGCCAGGCCATCGGCCTTGATCACGATTGGCGCGCCTTTTTCACGCAGGTAAGCCAGTGCTGGCTCGATCTCGGTGAAGTTCTGGTAGTCGGCGGTCGGGATCTTGTGGCGCGCCAGGAAGTCTTTGGTGAACGCCTTGGAACCTTCCAGCTGGGCAGCGCCAGCGGTCGGGCCGAAGCAGTCCAGGCCACGGCTGCGGAACAGGTCCACAACGCCGGCAACCAGCGGCACTTCCGGGCCGACGATGGTCAGGGACACATTTTTTTCGGCAAAGTCAGCCAGTTGCTCCAGGGCCAATACGTCGATAGCGACGTTTTCGCACTTGGCTTCAATGGCGGTGCCGGCGTTGCCGGGGGCGACAAAAACTTTCTGGACACGCGGGTCCTGGGCAACTTTCCAGGCCAGGGCGTGTTCACGGCCACCGCTGCCAATGATCAAAACATTCATTTCATAAACCTCAAATTCTGTCAGTTGATCGTTCCCACGCTCCGCGTGGGAACGCAGCCCGGGACGTTCCGCGTCCCTCGGACGCAGAGCGTCCGTAGAGGCATTCCCACGCAGAGCGTGGGAACGATCTGTCGATCTGTCAGTGGCGGAAGTGGCGCATGCCGGTGAAGACCATGGCAATGCCGGCTTCGTCCGCAGCGGCGATGACTTCTGCATCACGCATTGAACCGCCCGGTTGGATCACGGCGGTAACACCGGCCTTCGCGGCATTGTCCAGGCCATCACGGAACGGGAAGAACGCATCGGAAGCCATTACCGAACCGACTACCTGCAAGCCTGCATGCTCAGCCTTGATCGCGGCGATACGCGCCGAGTTCACGCGGCTCATCTGGCCGGCGCCGACACCGATGGTCTGGCGGTTTTTGGCGTAGACGATGGCGTTGGACTTAACGTATTTGGCGACTTTCCAGGCGAAGATCAGGTCGTTGATTTCCTGCTCGGTTGGCGCGCGTTTGGTCACGACCTTCAGGTCTTCGCTGCCGATCATGCCGATGTCGCGGCTCTGTACCAGCAAGCCGCCGTTGACGCGCTTGTAGTCCCAGGCAGCGGCACGGTCAGCCGACCACTCGCCGCAGGCCAGCAGGCGCACGTTGGCTTTGGCGGCAACAATGGCGCGGGCCTCGATGCTGACGGAAGGGGCGATGATCACTTCGACGAACTGACGCTCGACGATGGCTTTGGCGGTTTCGGCATCCAGCTCGCGGTTGAAGGCGATGATGCCGCCGAACGCGGATTCGGTGTCGGTGGCATAGGCCAGTTCGTACGCCTGGCGGATACCGCCTTCAGCGTCCGGGCTCACAGCCACGCCGCACGGGTTGGCGTGCTTGACGATCACGCAGGCCGGCTTGACGAAGCTCTTCACGCATTCCAGCGCGGCGTCGGTGTCGGCCACGTTGTTGTAGGACAGCTCTTTGCCTTGCAACTGGGTTGCGGTGGCGATGCCGACTTCAGCCGGCTTGGCCTCAACGTAGAACGCCGCGCTCTGGTGCGGGTTCTCGCCGTAGCGCATTTCCTGGGCCTTGATGAACTGGCTGTTGAAGGTGCGCGGGAACTGGCTGCGACCTTCTGTGCTGAGGGTTTCAGCCGCTTGGTTCACGGTGCCCATGTAGTTGGCGATCATGCCGTCGTAGGCGGCGGTGTGTTCGAACGCCTTGAGCATCAGGTCGAAACGCTGGGCGTAGGTCAGGCCACCGGCTTTGAGGCTTTCGAGCACTTGGGCGTAGTCGCTGGCGTTAACCACGATGGCCACGTCTTTGTGGTTCTTGGCGGCAGAGCGGACCATGGTCGGGCCGCCGATATCGATGTTTTCGATGGCGGTCGGCAGGTCACAGCCAGGCTTGTTGATGGTGGCTTCGAACGGGTAGAGGTTAACGGCCACCAGGTCGATCGGCTTGATGCCGTGCTCGGTCATGATGGCGTCGTCGATACCGCGACGACCGAGGATACCACCGTGGATTTTCGGGTGCAGGGTCTTGACCCGACCGTCCATCATTTCTGCGAAACCGGTGTAGTCCGCGACTTCTACTGCGGCCACGCCGTTGTCCTGCAGCAGTTTGAAGGTCCCGCCCGTGGAGAGGATTTCCACACCCAGGGCTTCCAGCTCCCGGGCAAATTCGAGGATCCCGGTCTTGTCGGAAACACTGATCAAGGCGCGGCGGATCGGCAGGCGGGTAGTCTGGTCGGTCATTTCAATTTCCATCAAAAGCAAAGGAGTCAGCAAAAAAGGCGTCCGTTTTTTACGCGGGCGCCTTTCTGGTTTGATTGAATGCTTACAGCAAATCGTACTGCTTGAGCTTTTTGCGCAAGGTGCCACGGTTGAGGCCCAGCAGCTCACTGGCTTTGGTCTGGTTGCCCTTGACGTAGTTCATCACGCTTTCGAGCAAGGGGGCCTCGACCTCGGAGAGCACCAGGTTGTACACGTCCGTGACGGAAGCGCCCTCAAGGTGGGCGAAATAATTGTGCAGCGCCTTCTCGACACTCCCGCGAAGGGTCTGGCCTTCTTCGCTCGGCGTGTTGAGGTGCTGTTTCAAATTGACGTTGTCGCTCACGGGTGTTGTTCCACTCACTAAAGTCTCGGTCATCATCGTCATGCGGCCACCCCCTCTCCGTCCCCTGTCCCCAGGCTCTTTTCGCGCTCGCTGAAAAACTCTCGAACGGTGGCGACCTGTGCTTGCGTATCATCCAAACGATTGAACTGGGCGCGAAACTCCCTGGCGCCCGGCAAGGTTGCGAGATACCAGCCGACATGCTTGCGAGCAATGCGTACTCCCATCACGTCTCCATAGAAGGCGTGCAGGGCGGCCAGATGCTCTAGCAGAATACGTTCCACCTCGGTCAGCTCCGGTGCCGGCAAGACTTCGCCGGTACGCAGAAAATGCTCGATCTCACGAAAAATCCATGGCCGCCCCTGGGCGGCCCGGCCTATCAACAAGCCATCGGCACCGGTTGCGTGCAGCACGCGCCGGGCTTTCTCGGCTGAATCGATATCGCCATTGGCAAACACCGGAATCGACACCGCCTGCTTGATCGCGGCAATGGTGTCGTACTCGGCTTCACCGGTGTAAAGGTCGGCGCGGGTGCGGCCATGCACCGCCAGCGCTGTAATGCCTGCCTGTTCGGCGATCTTCGCCACCGTCAGGCCGTTCTTGTTGTCCCGGTCCCAGCCGGTACGAATCTTCAGGGTGACCGGCACATCCACTGCGGCGACAACGGCCTGCAGGATCTCGGCTACCAATTGCTCATCTTTCAACAGGGCGGAACCGGCGGCCTTGTTGCAGACCTTCTTGGCCGGGCAGCCCATGTTGATATCGATGATCTGTGCGCCCAACTCCACGTTGGCCCGGGCCGCAGCCGCCAGCATCTGTGCATCACCACCGGCGATCTGGACCGAGCGGGGCTCGGGATCACCTTCGTGGATCATGCGCATCCGCGATTTGCGGGTGTTCCACAAGCTCATGTCGCTGGTGACCATTTCAGAGACTACTAGACCCGCGCCCAAACGCTTGCACAGCTGACGAAAGGGCTGGTCGGTGACGCCCGCCATCGGGGCGAGGATCAAGCCATTTGGCAATGTGTATGGGCCGATGCGTACCGCCGACATAGGACTTCCCTGTTGTGGGGCCGGATCATTAGAGTTCGAAAAAGGGTTGGCATGATACCCGCTCTCGATGACTGGATAAAGGCTGAATTGGATAAAATCTGAACAGTTATTTCTTTATCGCCGCTGGTTTGGTTGCGCAGCCCAGTCAATAATCTGCCGTCAAACCTCGACGCGTGTGGCGCCTCACTCGGGCGAGTGGAAACTCAGGCTGTAATTCACGGCTTTATTGCCTGGATCGAGGATGTCCAGGGAGATATGGATCGGTGTCTGCGAAGGCATTTCGCTCACTCCGGCAAGCTCACCACTCAGGTATTCGGCCGGTTTGAAGCGACGACTGGCAATCAGTCCGCCGTTCAAATCGGCAAAGCGCAGTTCCAGCAGCGGGAAGGGCTGGGAGAACGTCGCGCGGTTATAGAGGATTGCATCCACCACCAGCGCTCCGGCGAACTCCGGGTTGCTGCGCACCACCAGGTTGCTGCTCTTGATATGTGCGATATCGACCCGTGATGGCACGGTGCAGCCCAGTGTGGGGCACAGTTGCTGGAACCATGGGCGGTAGGCGTCCTGGCGGGCCAGTTCGTCGAATTGATAGGCGATGTACTGGCCTGCGAGGCCCGCAGCAGCCAACAAAACCAGGATGATCCAGATAAGGCGACGGCCCCAGCCGGACGGACGTTTCTGCGCGTAAAGATGCAGTGGGTCGTCTTCCAGGTCCTGGAGGACGGCGTCGTGAAGGCCGGCATCGGGGCGCGGGCGCTTGCGACGCGGCTGAGGGCGTTCTTCAGGCTCGGGCTCGTCCACGGCATGGGTCAGGGGCGTGAACGGCGGGTCGAAGTCGTCATCGTCAGGGGAGGAGCGCAACAGCGGCTCTTTGTCGATATCGCCCGTGTGAAACGACATCGATGGCTCGGTGCGCTGCTTGGTCGCAGCCGCCGGTTCAGGCTCGTCTTCGGGCGCTTGGGGGCGTTCTTCAGGCGGTTCGCTGAACAGGCTGGCGGCCCATTTTTCTTCGTCGGCCTTAACGGTGCCGCGGGTGGCGCTGAGTGAGTCCTCAGGTTGCCGGCGGTCGACGTTTGCCTGACGGCGTTCCAGCTTGGCCAGTTCTTCGTCGAGGTCCAGGTTGTCGAGGTCCAGGTCTTCGGCGGCCCACTGTTTCTGGCTGATGGCCCTTGGTATTGCGGGGGCTGCCTTGGGCGTCGGTTGAACCGCTGGTTCAACCGCAGCTGGCTGTTCAGGTTTCGACGCTGATGCCCCGGCACGCTGCTCCAGCAACTGGCGAATCGCGTTGAACACTTGCAGGCACGAGCCGCAACGTACCACGCCACGGGCCACGTTCAATTGAGCGTGGCTGACGCGAAAACGCGCTTGGCAATGTGGGCACTGGGTGACGAAACTGTCGGTCATGCGGCCATCCGATTCAGGCAAGCGCTCATTCTAGCGCCGACGCCCACTGATGCGTACCCAGCCATCGCGGTTGGCGATCGGGTCCAGCTCGAAGTCCTTAGCATAGGCCGCCGCCACATCTTCGCCTTGCTCGGCGAGGATGCCCGACAGCGCCAGGCGGCCACCTGGCTTGACCAGGCTCGACAGCTGCGGCGCCAGGGCTACCAGTGGCCCTGCGAGGATGTTGGCCACCAACACATCGGCCTGCACCTGGGGCAGTTGCTCCGGCAGGTAGAGTGGGAATTTGCCCTCAGGGATGTGGTTGCGCCCGGCGTTATCGCGGGAGGCTTCCAGGGCTTGCACATCGATGTCCGTGCCTACGGCTTGCTTGGCGCCCAGCAGCAGGGCGGCAATCGCCAGGATCCCTGAGCCGCAGCCGAAGTCGAGCACGTTGCAGTCGGCCAGGTCCTGGCCGTCGAGCCATTCCAGGCACAGCGCGGTGGTGGGGTGGGTGCCGGTGCCGAACGCCAGGCCCGGGTCGAGCAGCAGGTTGACCGCCTCTGGCTCAGGCGCGGCGTGCCAGCTCGGCACGATCCACAGGCGCTGGCCGAAACGCATCGGCTGGAAGTTGTCCATCCAACTGCGCTCCCAGTCCTGGTCTTCGATCACTTCGCTGTGATGCTCGGGCAGCGGGCTACCGGTGAGCAGTTGCATATGGGCCAGGACGGCGGCGGCATCGGTGCCGTCTTCGAACAGGGCCAGCAAGTGGGTGTGGGACCACAGCGGCGTGGTGTTGAGTTCGGGTTCGAAGATCGGTTGGTCTTCGGCGTCCATGAAGGTCACCGACACGGCGCCCACTTCGAGGAACGCGTCTTCGTAGGTTTCGGCTTGTTCTGGGCTGATGGCGAGACGGACTTGCAGCCAAGGCATGGCGGGCACCTTTGAAAAAATGAGTGTGCGACCGGCTGGGTCGCGAAAGGGCGCAAGTTTACGCGAGCGGCGTGCAGAAGACGACTGTGCTGACTGCACACTCAGTCCAAATGTGGGAAGGGCTTATGTGGGCGCCGGGCTTGCCTGCGATGCAGGCGCCTCGGTCTTTCCTGGTACCGGTGCGATGCTATCGCAGGCAAGCCAGCTCCCACACAAGCCAGCGCCCACAGGATTTTGTGCTGTTCTTGATAGCCCAGAAACAACAAAGCCGCCCGAAGGCGGCTTTGTTGGGGGAACACTTACTGGTTAGCCAGCTTGTGTTCCAGGTAGTGAATGTTCACACCACCTTCGCAGAAGCCTTCATCACGAACCAGATCCCGATGCAGTGGGATGTTGGTTTTGATGCCGTCAACCACGATTTCGTCCAGGGCGTTACGCATACGGGCCATGGCCTCGTCGCGGGTAGCGCCCCAGGTAATCAGCTTACCGATCAGCGAGTCGTAGTTGGACGGAACCTTGTAGCCGCTGTACAGGTGCGAATCGACGCGAACGCCGTTGCCGCCTGGAGCATGGAAATGCTTGACCAGGCCTGGACTTGGGATAAAGGTTTTCGGGTCTTCGGCGTTGATCCGGCACTCCAGGGAGTGGCCGTGGATCTTCACGTCGTCCTGGGTAAAGGACAGCACATTGCCGGCGGCGATGCTCAGCATCTCCTTGACGATGTCGATACCGGTGACCATCTCCGACACCGGGTGCTCTACCTGCACACGAGTGTTCATCTCGATGAAGTAGAAACGGCCGTTCTCGTAGAGGAACTCGAAAGTACCGGCGCCACGGTAGTTGATGTCGATGCAGGCCTTGACGCAACGAGCCAGAACTTCCTGGCGCGCGGTTTCATCCAGGCCCGGTGCCGGTGCTTCTTCCAGTACCTTCTGGTGACGACGTTGCAGCGAGCAATCGCGGTCGCCCAGGTGGATGGCGTGGCCTTGGCCGTCGGACAGAACCTGCACTTCCACGTGACGTGGGTTAGTCAGGTACTTCTCCAGGTAGACCATCGGGTTGCCGAACCAGGCAGCCGCTTCAGAGCGAGTCTGTTTGGCGGCTTCGATCAGATCTTCTTCCTTGTGCACCACGCGCATGCCGCGACCACCACCGCCACCGGCGGCCTTGATGATCACCGGGTAGCCGACTTCACGACCAATGCGCAGAGCCGTTTCTTCGTCTTCAGGCAGTGGGCCGTCGGAACCTGGAACGGTGGGTACGCCGGCGGCGATCATGGCGTCCTTGGCCGATACCTTGTCGCCCATCAGGCGAATGGTGTCGGCTTTCGGGCCGATGAAGGCAAACCCGGATTTTTCCACCTGTTCGGCGAAATCGGCGTTTTCCGCGAGGAAGCCGTAGCCCGGGTGGATGCCATCAGCGCCGGTCACTTCAGCGGCCGCGATGATGTTGGAGACTTTCAGGTACGAGTTGGTCGCCAGTGGCGGGCCGATGCAGATGCCCTCGTCGGCCAGCTTCACGTGCATCAATTCGGTGTCGGCCGTCGAGTAAACAGCGACGGTCTTGATGCCCTCTTCCTTACAGGCGCGCAGGATACGCAGCGCGATCTCGCCGCGGTTGGCGATCAGGACTTTTTGCAGTTTCTTCGCAGGTTTCAACATCGAAGGCGCTCCGCGGTTCAAACGATGGTGAACAGCGGCTGGTCGTACTCAACCGGCTGACCGTTTTCTACCAGGATGGATTCGATGACGCCGGCTTTTTCAGCCGTGATGTGGTTCATCATTTTCATCGCTTCAACGATGCAGATGGTGTCGCCCACTTTCACGGTCTTGCCGACTTCAACGAAGGCTGGCGAAGTCGGTGCCGGGGTGCGGTAGAACGTACCGACCATTGGCGACTTGACCACGAAGCCGTTCAGTACAGGCGCAGCCGGTGCGGCAGGCGCTGCAGCAGCAGGTGCGGCGGCTGGAGCAGCCGCTGGAGCCGGTGCTTGCATTTGCGGTGCGTAGAACTGTTGGGCTGGGGTCTTGCTGTGACGGCTGATCCGTACGGACTCCTCGCCTTCCTTGATTTCCAGCTCGTCGATACCGGATTCTTCCAGCAGTTCGATCAGTTTCTTAACTTTACGGATATCCATGAATCATCAACTCCCAAGGGTCGGTCAGGGGCGCTTGGCCGGTTGTTCAAGCTGTTCCAGGGCGGCCTCCAGGGCCAGTCGGTAACCGCTGGCGCCAAGGCCGCAGATCACTCCTACCGCTACGTCGGAGAAGTAAGAGTGATGGCGGAAAGGTTCGCGTTTGTACACGTTGGACAAATGCACTTCGATGAATGGGATGCTCACCGCCAGCAGCGCGTCACGTAATGCAACACTCGTGTGCGTAAAAGCGGCGGGATTGATCAGGATAAAGTCCACGCCTTCGCCGCGCGCGGCATGGATGCGATCAATCAATTCGTACTCGGCATTGCTTTGCAGGTAGAGCAAATGGTGGCCGGCATCACGAGCCCTCTGTTCCAGATCGAGGTTGATCTGTTCCAGGGTCACTGCCCCGTAGACGCCCGGTTCGCGGGTGCCGAGCAGGTTCAGGTTGGGTCCGTGAAGAACCAATAAGGTCGCCATCGGCTGTTCCTTGTTATTGATGTGGGTACGGCAGAACTCGGCGACTATGCCGCAAAGCGTTTGTGACTGTCCAGTTCTATGCAGTAGGCGGCACGATTAGCGAGGATTGCGCAAAATTTGTGACTGCGGGTCAGATTCCGGTCATTGGTAAGACGGCCCGAAATCGGCGCGGATCCACTGTGGTAGCAGGCAAGCCCGCTCCCACATTTTAATCTCCGCATGACGGGCGATTGGGTCAGACGCGGAAGGCTTGCACGGCCGTGTTGAGCTGCCCGCCCAGCACCAGCAGGTGTTCGCCTTGGCGACGGCCCTGGCCAATGCGCAGCAAATTGTCCTCACCCAGCTGGTGAATCCGCTCGCTGTTATCGCGAATCTCACTGACGGCGCCACTTTGCTGTGCGGTTACATCGGCGATGCGCACCGCCGTGTCGGAAATGGTTTGGATAGCCCCGACGATTTCATCCAAGGCACCGTCCGCCGCCTGGGCTTGCTGGGCAGTGGCTTCGGCGTGTTCGACCTGGGTGCGCATGCCTTGCACCGATTGGTGGGCGGCGGTTTGCAGGCCGGCGATCAGCGTCTGGATTTCGGCCGTGGCGCCGGCGGTGCGTTGCGCCAGCGAGCGCACTTCATCGGCGACCACGGCAAACCCGCGCCCGGCCTCACCGGCACGCGCAGCTTCGATGGCGGCGTTGAGCGCCAGCAGGTTGGTCTGGTCGGCAATCGCGCGAATCACCGTCAGCACACCGCCAATGGTAGCGGATTCTTCGGCGAGTTTTTCGATCATCTGCGCGTTTTGCTGCACTTCGCCCACCAGGGCATGCAGCCCGGTCAGGCTCAGGCCGATCACGCGTTGGCCCTGTTCCACGGCCTGGCCCGCACTGCGGCTGGCACCGGCGGCCTGGCTGGCATCACCGGCCACTTGCTGGATGGTCGCCTCCAGTTCACCCAACGAATCACGGATCTGCGCGGTGTCCCCGGCCTGGCGCTCGGCACCGTCGTGCAGGCCGCTGCTCAGCTCGGCGAGGGCGCGGCTGCTACCGGCCACTTCTTCGGCATTGCCGCGAATGGTGCCGACCAAATCGACCAGATAAGCGCGCAGGCGGTTGAGCGAGGCTTCGATATCGTGCAGCTCGCGGTTGGTCTTGCCCAAGGCAATCGGTCGGCTGAAGTCGCCTTCGGCCCAGGTCGACAAGGCGGGTGCGAGGTTGGTGAGTACGCGCGCCAGCTTCCTTTGTAGCGTGTCGATCAGCAGCGCGATCAGCAGAATCAGGCCGATCATCACGCCTTGCATCAGGCGCACTTCGCCCTGGATCTTGGCGTGTTGCGCGCGCACTACCGGCTCCAGGCCAGCGATGGCTTGCTGCACGGTAGCGATTTTCACATGGGTGCTGTCGGCCAGCGCGGTGCGCAGTTGGATCTGGTCGCGGGTGCGTTTGAGTTCGGCGGGGTAGCGGGTCAGCAGGCTGTTGAGTTCGCGCTTGAGGTCGACGCCAGTGTCTTGGGCTTCGGTTTTCACGGTGTTTTCCAGGCCCATCATGGCGGAAAAGTCATCAGTGTTGGACTCGGCACTGGCCTTAACGCCGAGCAACGGCAGCTGCGCCAAGAGGTCCGCCTGGGTGCGGATGCTGGCGACTTCGCGCTCCACATCATCCGCCAGTTCCGCGCGCCCGCTGCTCACCAGCTTGTCGCGGGCCAGGGACAGCTTGCCCAAGTGCTGGGACGCGGCCAGCAACGGCGGCAGATAACGCGAGGCCTCGGGCGAGTTGACGCCCATGGCGTACTGGCTCAGTTGCTCCAGGTTCGCGCCCAATTCGCGTTCGGCTTGCAACAGCAGGGCTTGCGGGTCGCCGGCCAGTTTGCCGGCGGCCAGCAGGTCGGTTTTGCTGAAGGTATCGAGGTCTACCAGGCTGGGACGCAGGTTTTGCCCCAGCTCTGCGGGCAGTTCGTCCAAGTGCTGCAACAGGCTTTCGAGGCTCTGGCCGGCACTGCTCAAGCGCAGGGCATCGCCGCTGGCCAAATAGTCGTCGATGTTGCGCGCGGCTTGGTTCTGAAAGGTTTGCGACAGGCCCAGGTAGCGTTCCATCAGCAAATAAGGCCGCTCCAGCGCCCGTTGCGACCACCACAGCGTCGCCCCAAGCGCCAGGCACACGGCCACCAGAAGGAGGGTATTCAGATTGGTCAGCAGCTTCAGGCGCATGCGTGGTTTCAACCGACAGCAAAAGATAAGTGCCTGAAGTTATTGCGTTTCCATTACAGAGTTATGACGGATTCAGTGGATTCCGGTGAAAAGGTGGCACTTTGCTTTGACGTGCGCGCGGCTTGCACGCGGTTACGTCCGGCGTTCTTGGCGCGGTATAGCGCCTCATCCGCCTGGGCGGCCATCATCAAACTGTCGGAGCCGTCGCACAGCTCCACCAGCCCGGCGCTGAAGGTGCACCACAAATCCTGCGGCTGGGCCGGGTAATGAATTTCGGCAAAACGCCCGCGGATTTCGTCCAGCACCTTGCAGGCCGATTCCAGGTCGGTGTCGGGCATCACGATGGCGAATTCTTCACCGCCGTAGCGGCCGATGTAGTCGGTCTTGCGCAAACGCTGTTTGAGAAACAGCGCCAGGCTCTTGATCACACGGTCGCCCATCGGGTGGCCGTGGCTGTCATTGACCCGCTTGAAGTGGTCGATGTCGAGCATGGCAAAGCTCAACGGCTTGTTCTCGCGGCGCGCGCGGAAGCTGCAGTCTTCGAGCAATTGCAGGATATGGGTGTGGTTGTACAGCCCGGTCAGGCTGTCACGGACCATCCGCGCCTTGAGGTTGCGTGCGCGGGCGGCGCGGTTGCGCACGGTGGTGATCAAGTGGCGCGGCTTGATCGGCTTGGTGAGGAAGTCGTCGCCGCCTTCGCTCATGGCATCCAACTGCTTATCCAGGTCGTCTTCGGCCGACAGGTAGATGATTGGCACGCTGACGTAACGGTCGTTGTGGCGAATTACCTTGGCCAGTTCGGTGCCGGTACAGGCGGGCATGTACATGTCGAGGATAATCAGGTCCGGCTGGAAGTCCGCCAGCTCGGCCATCGCCTGGATCGGCTCGATCAAGGTGCGCGTGACGATGCCGGCGCTGTTGAGCAGGCGCTCGGTGTGCAGGGCCTGGGCGCGCGAGTCGTCGATGATCAGCACTCTATACGGCTCGTACTGAGCGACGCAGGTCAGCACTTCGATTTTTTCCAGCAGGCTCGAAGCCTCGAGGGTGCCGGTGAGAAATTCCTGACCGCCGGCGCGCACGGCGGCCAAGCGCGTCGGCGTGTCGGTTTCATGCAGGCTGAAAAACAGCAGCGGCAGCTTTTGTTCCAGGCCTTCCTGGGCTTCGGCGGCGAGCGTGAGGCCCAGGCCAGGGCCGCAGAAATCCACATCCATTACGATCACAGAGGGCAGGCGCTCGGCCAGGGAGGCGCGAAACGCCGCCACGCTGTCGAGGGGCTGGGCGCTCATGCCAAAGAATTCCAGCTGCTTGGCCAGGCGTTCGGCGCGGTCGTGATCGGCCAGCATCACGTAGATCGGCTTGCGCATCGGCGGCAGGAAGGTTTGTTCCAGCTGGTCGCCCTGGCGCAGGCCGGTGCGGGACAGGCGCTGCATCAGGCGGTTGAGCTCGGTGATCACTTGGCTGCTCAGGCGGCCGCGATTTTCATCGACCACCTTGAGCGATTCGCCAATATGCCGCGCCAGTTGGCCATGCTCGGGCTGTTCGAAACGCTCGGCAAAGCGCAGCAGGCGCAGGTTGGCTTCGCTGAGTTCGGACAAATCGGTGTTCGACCATTCGCTGCGTTGCAGGCGCTGCCAGATCTCAAGAATTTGACGTGCCTGATGAATTACCCGCTGGGCAAAATGGTGCTTGAGACGCTCACGGCTCGGGTCTTCTGACTCGGTCATATCCTGACTACTAGTTAGGCTGCATGCTGAGGTCGACTGATGGCTCTATGCTAGCACCTCTTTTCTCTTACATGAGTGTCATACGTCAATTAAGTACAAGTCTGTGCCATTCAATTTTTGACTTGATGGTCGCGCAGCGTAAAAAACGTGCATCCTTTATAGTCCTACTTCCTCCCATGCGCCGCTTTCGGTTAAAAGCCCCGCGCCGATGGGCACGATGGGGTAGGGTTGTGGTCGGAGTGTTTGAACGCACCCGGACAAATGACGTGCATGAACTCAAGTGATTGAAAGGATATCGCCATGCTGGACTGGAAAAACCGCGCAGGCACTGCCAAAGGCCCCGCCCCTGAGCCCAAGTCGGCCAACCGTAGCTACGTTCGCAACCTGGTGATGAGCCGAGCCGTGCTCAGCGTGCTGGGTTTGTACCTGTTGGTCACCGGCGGCCTGGGTTGGTACTGGAGCGAAGAGCCCGCGCTGTTCCCGGTCCAGCAAAATGCCCAGCTTGCCGCCGAGAAGGAAGGCAAGCAGATGGTGGTGGGCTACACCACCGTCGAAACCCTCAAGACCGTGGTCAGCACCTTGCTGAACAAGCCTGGTGGCTACATTTCCAACGACCGTTTCCCGCCAGGCTTGTGGATGGACAACATGCCGAGCTGGGAATATGGCGTGTTGGTGCAGGTGCGTGACCTGACCCGTGCGCTGCGTAAAGACTTCGCCCGTTCCCAGTCGCAGTCGGCTGAAGACGCCGACTTGGCCAAGGCCGAGCCGCGTTTCAACTTCGACAACAAGAGCTGGGTGCTGCCGTCCAGCGAGTCGGAGTACCAGGAAGGCATTAACTCCCTGAGCCGCTACGAAGCACGCCTGTCAGACCCGAACCAACGCGGCGCGCTCTTCTATGCCCGCGCCGACAACCTGAACAACTGGCTGGGGGACGTCGCTACCCGCTTAGGTTCGTTGTCGCAACGCCTGTCGGCCAGTGTTGGCCGGGTGAAACTGAACACCGCGCTGAAAACCGAAGCCCTGGCGCCGGGTGAAGTGCCGCAGCTCGATGAGGAAGTGGTGGAAACCCCATGGATGCAGATCGACAACGTGTTCTACGAAGCCCGTGGCCAGGCGTGGGCACTGTCCCACCTGTTGCGCGCCATCGAAGTCGACTTTGCCGACGTGCTGGCCAAGAAAAACGCCACCGTCAGCGTGCGCCAGATCATTCGTGAGCTGGAGGCCTCGCAGGAGCCGGTTTGGAGTCCTATGATTCTTAACGGCAGTGGCTTTGGCATCCTCGCCAACCACTCGCTGGTCATGGCCAACTATATTTCCCGGGCAAACGCCGCAGTGATCGACTTGCGTCAGCTCCTCAACCAGGGTTGATGATGGACGCTAGTCACAACGAGGCCGCGCACCGCGCGGCCTCTGATGCTGAACTGATCGATTGGGTCGACGAGCAGGACAACCTGCTCGGCACCCTCGTCAGGTCCGACCTTCGCCAGCGCGGCCTTATCGGCCGTTGCACCTTTATTTTCCTGTTCAATTCAGCCGGTGAGCTGTGTGTGCATCGGCGCACCCTGAGCAAAGCCATGTACCCCGGCTTCTGGGACACGGCGGCGGGTGGGATGGTCGCGGCAGGCGAGAGCTACGCTGATTCGGCAGCCCGCGAGCTGGAAGAAGAGCTTGGGGTGGCGGGTGTGCAATTGACCGAGCATGACCATTTCTACTTTGAGGATGGCGACAGTCGGCTCTGGTGCAAATCCTACTCGGCGGTCTGGGATGGCCCGTTGCACCTGCAGCCGGAGGAAGTCATGGAGGCGCGCTTTTTACCCATAGAAATTGTCCTACAGGAAGCTGAGCAAAAGCCTTACTGCCCGGACGCTCAAGAGGGCTTGCGGCGCTATCTGGCCTCGCGTCGCTAAAGTTGCATAAATTGGCGCTATTTGGCTCTTAGCAAGTCGGCTTTTTGCCGTTACACTGCGCGACTTTTCCCCCGAACCACCTTTGCGGTTCGGTAGCGCTGCCCCTGCCTGAGTGGGGCTTCGCGGTCGGTGATCCTCATTGCGAGCACCGATCAGTCTTTGTCCTCCCAAGAGGATTGCCGGTGGCCAAAAAAGCCGCATCCTTCGCCGCCCTTGGTGGCCTGGTATTTTCCACCGACGCAGGTCGACACTGCCCGGACTGTCGTCAGCCCGTGGATTCGTGCACCTGCAAACAAACCCTGATCCCTGAAGGCGACGGCATTGCCCGCGTGCGACGCGAGAGTAAAGGCCGTGGTGGCAAGACGGTGACCACCATCACCGGCGCGCCGCTTGCAGAAGACGCTCTCAAGGAATTGGCCACCACGCTGAAAAAGCGCTGTGGCACCGGTGGCGCGTTGAAAGACGGGGTCATCGAGATTCAGGGCGATCACGTCGAGTTGCTGTTGGCCGAGCTGATCAAGCTCGGGTACAAGGCCAAGAAGTCCGGCGGCTGAAAGCCTCTTCCCAACCTGTGTCTAAACTCTGTCCTGCGAGTGAGGTCTTACCTTGCTCACAGGCAAATCGTCATTTTCATTCTTTAGACTGCGCCAGCCTCAAACCAGGGGCGGCGCCTTCGCCTTCATTTATAGGGGACTTCGATGTCCGTACGACGCACACGCAAA
Source organism: Pseudomonas sp. D47 (assembly GCF_045447305.1). Taxonomy (NCBI): domain Bacteria; kingdom Pseudomonadati; phylum Pseudomonadota; class Gammaproteobacteria; order Pseudomonadales; family Pseudomonadaceae; genus Pseudomonas; species Pseudomonas sp. D47. The sequence continues at coordinate 72,710 of NZ_JBJGXU010000015.1, forward strand.
GACGATGGCAGCCAATGGACAGTTGCGGACAGCCGCAGTGTTTACGGGATTCGCCATTGGGGGGCCGGGTATTTCGCGATCAATGAAGCCGGTCGCGTTGAAGTCCGTCCGAACGGCCCGAACAGCACGCCTGTCGATCTGTACGAGCAAGTCGACGAGCTGCGCAAGAGCGGCCTGTCCTTGCCGTTGCTGGTGCGCTTCCCCGATATCCTGCAAGACCGCGTGCGCCAGCTGACCGGTGCATTCGACGCCAACATCGAGCGCCTGGAATACCAGAGCAAGTACACCGCGCTGTACCCGATCAAGGTGAACCAGCAGGAAGCGGTGATCGAGAACATCATTGCCACCCAAGACGTGTCCATCGGCCTGGAAGCCGGCTCCAAGCCTGAGCTGCTGGCCGTGCTGGCCCTGGCGCCGAAGGGCGGCACCATCGTTTGCAACGGTTACAAAGACCGTGAGTTCATCCGCCTCGCGCTGATGGGCCAGAAGCTCGGCCACAACGTGTTCATCGTGATCGAGAAAGAATCCGAAGTGGCGTTGGTGATCGAAGAGGCCGCCAACCTCAAGGTCAAGCCACAGGTCGGCCTGCGCGTGCGCTTGTCGTCCCTGGCGTCGAGCAAATGGGCGGACACCGGTGGTGAGAAGTCCAAGTTCGGTTTGTCGGCGGCGCAACTGCTGTCGGTGGTCGAGCGCTTCCGCGACGCCGGCCTCGACCAGGGCATCCGCCTGCTGCACTTCCACATGGGCTCGCAGATCGCCAACCTGGCCGACTACCAGCACGGGTTCAAGGAAGCCATTCGTTACTACGGCGAACTGCGCAACCTCGGCCTGCCGGTGGACCACATCGACGTCGGTGGCGGCTTGGGCGTGGACTACGACGGTACGCACTCGCGTAACGCCAGCTCGATCAACTACGACATGGACGACTACGCCGGTGTGGTCGTGGGCATGCTCAAGGAATTCTGCGACGCGCAGAGCCTGCCGCACCCGAACATTTTCTCCGAAAGCGGCCGCTCCCTGACCGCCCACCACGCCATGCTGGTGGTGCAAGTCACCGACGTCGAGAAACACAACGACGAAATCCCGCTGATCGAGAACAAGGAAAACCTGCCGGAAACCGTGCAATGGCTGGTGGACCTGCTGGGCCCGACCGACATTGAAATGGTCACCGAGACCTACTGGCGCGCCACGCACTACATGAGCGACGTGGCCACCCAGTACGCCGACGGCAAACTGACCCTGGCGGAAAAAGCCCTCGCCGAACAGTGCTACTTCGCCGTGTGCCGCCGCCTGCACAACTCGTTGAAAGCCCGCCAGCGCTCGCACCGCCAGGTGCTGGACGAACTCAATGACAAGCTGGCCGACAAGTACATCTGCAACTTCTCGGTGTTCCAGAGCCTGCCAGACACCTGGGCCATCGGCCAGGTATTGCCTATTCTGCCGTTGCACCGTCTCGACGAAGAGCCGCTGCGCCGTGCGGTATTGCAGGACCTGACCTGCGACTCCGACGGCAAGATCAAGCAATACGTCGACGAGCAGAGCATCGAGACCAGCCTGCCGGTACACGCCTTGAACGACGGTGAAGACTACTTGCTGGGCATCTTCCTGGTCGGCGCTTACCAGGAAATCCTCGGCGACATGCACAACCTGTTCGGTGACACCGACTCGGTGAACATCTACCAGCGTGAAGACGGGTCTGTGTACAGCGCCGGGATCGAAACCCACGACACCATCGAAGACATGCTGCGCTATGTGCACTTGTCGCCGGAGGAGTTGATGACGCATTACCGTGACAAGTGCGCGAGCGCGAAGATCAGTGCGGCGGAGCGTACGCAGTTTCTGGATGCGTTGCGGTTGGGTTTGACGCGGTCTTCGTACCTGTCGTCGTAACTGAAGTGACCCGGCTCTAATGTTGGAGCCGGGCTTGTGTGGGAGCTGGCTTGCCTGCGATAGCATCACCGCGGACCGTTTGATCGATCGCGGTGATGCTATCGAGGGCAAGCCCGGCTCCCACATGTTGACCTTCGTTTGGTTGTACCTTCTGTGTGAGGTCTGAACGATGTCGAGTAAATTCCTGCAAGCCTTCACCCTGGCATTCGCCGCGCTGCTTGCCGCGTGCTCCCCAATCAAAGTGCTCAACGCGCTGACGCCCTCCAGCACCTTCACCAAAACCGCCTCCATTGCCTACGGCGATGACCCGCGCCAAAAACTCGATATCTACCGTCCGAGCAAAGCCTCGCCCAACGCCCCTGTCGTGGTGTTTTTCTACGGCGGCAGCTGGAACAGCGGTGCCAAGGATGACTACGGTTTTGTCGGCGAAGCCCTGGCTTCACGCGGCATCGTGGTGGTGATTGCCGATTACCGGCTCTACCCGCAAGTGCGTTACCCACTGTTCCTACAGGACAACGCCCAGGCCGTCGCCTGGACCTATCAGCACATCGCCGACTACGGCGCCGACCCCAAGCAGCTCTACCTGATGGGCCACAGCTCGGGTGCTTACAACGCGTCGATGTTGGCGCTGGATGCGCGCTGGCTTGGCGAAGTGAATATGTCGCCATCGATGCTCAAGGGCTGGGTCGGCCTGGCCGGGCCGTATGACTTCCTGCCGATTGACAACCCTGACGTGAAACCGGTGTTTTTCTTTCCCGACTCACCGCCCGATTCCCAGCCGATCAACCATGTCAGTGCCGGAGCACCGCCGAGCCTGTTGATTGCCTCGACGTCCGACAGCCTGGTCAACCCCACGCGCAATACCGGCGGGCTGGCGAAGAAGTTGCGCGCGGCAGATGTGCCGGTTGAAGAGTTTTACTTCACCAAGACCAACCACGCGACATTGGTGGCGTCGATCTCCCGGCCCTTACGCTGGCTGGCGCCGGTGCTGGATCGGGTAACCGCATTTATCAGGTTCACGCCGGGCGATTGATCCGATAACGCCAAGGCTTATTGTAACGTCAGGCAGTTTTCCTGTTGGCAGGCACCGGTTTTGCCTGACAGTGTTATGAACTTCACTGCGTCCGTTTTGGTTGTGGTGGACAGCGTGATGACGCCATTGCTCAAGTCCATGGTCAATATGCCGTTAGGCTGGAGGGTTTCCTTCTTGCCTTTTTGGAATACAGAGACCACGAACGTGCTGTTATTTCGTACTTCCACCGGTTTGAGAACAACGGTTGTAGCAGGGGGTTCGGGTGCCTGTACGGGCGCTATGAAAACTTGCCCATCGGGCACGTTTTGCGTCGGTGCGGAGTCGGCGTTGGCCACTTGCATGAAAACGCTGACCAAAACGGCGGTGAAAACGGCGGGGCTTTTGCGATCCATGTCGGGTCCTTCCTGAAAGGATAGATGTCTGCGTTGCTTATTTTTCTCGATATTTTTGACGGTACAGGCTGTACACCGTTGAGGTCTCGGTGCTATTGCCGCCCATGTGGGTTCGTCCCTGGGTTGCAAGAAGGTTGGGAACTGAATTTATCGCTCTTCAGGGCCCACCTCCATTCAACGCCGATGACGGGCTTTTGTAACCTGTGAGAACTAACAGGTCGAAGCGCCAAGCCATTCGTTCCTTTTGCTCAATCGCCAAGCGATCACCCACAGCGTAAGACTGCGCAAGGCCATGAACAGCAGAAAGGTTATCCACAGGCCGTGGTTGCCCAGGCTCTGCAACGCCCAGGCAAACGGCAGCACCAACAGCACAGTCAGCAGCATGCCGTTGCGCATTTCCCGCGCGCGGGTGGCGCCGATGAACAGGCCGTCCAACAGGTAACTCCACACCGCAATCAAAGGCAGCACGGCCAGATAGGGCAAGTACATGTCGGCGGTTTCGCGCACGCTGGGGATGTCGGTTTGCATGGCGATAAACAGGTGGCCGGCGAAGGTGAACAACAGCGCGAAGCCGACACTGGCGATCAGCGACCAGCCGCACGCGACCACCAATGAACGGCGCAGCGCCTGACGGTCATGGGCGCCGATGGCATGCCCGCACAGCGCCTCAACGGCGTGGGCCAAACCGTCCAGAGCGTGGGCAGTCAGCAGCAGGCCGTTGAGCAGCAGCGCATTGGCCGCCACGGTGGCATCGCCCAGGCGTGCGCCCTGCACCGTGATCATGAAAAACACCGATTGCAGGGCAAGGCTGCGGATAAAAATGTCGCGGTTCACCGCCAGCAGCGGGCGCCAGCTTTGCCACAGCGTTAAGGCCGCCCAGGCGATGTGCCCGGGATAGGCGCGCAGGGCTTTTTGTGTGAGCGCCAGGCCGAGCAGGGCGCCGGTCCATTCGGCGATGACGGAGGCGCGCGCGGAGCCGACCACACCCCAATCCAGGCCGAGGACGAACCACAGGTTCAAGGCGATGTTGACCAGGTTGGTGGTCAGCAGAATCGCCAGCGGCGCGCGGGCGTTTTGTGTGCCCAGGAACCAGCCGACCAAAGCGTAGCTGGCCAAGGCGGCGGGCAAGCCGAACAGGCGCGTGTGGAAAAAATCGCGGGTCAGTTGATTCAGTTCGGGGGAAGGCTGCATCCACTCCAGGGCCAGATGGCTCAGGGGGATGCCGACCGTGCCCAGCAACATCGCCAGGCTCAGCGCCAGCAGCAAACCTTGCAGCAGGATTTGCCGCAGTGCGGCGCCATCATCTCGCCCGGCGGCTTGGGCGGCGAACCCGGTGGAGCCCATGCGCAGAAAGCCCATGGCCCAGGCGAGGAAGGTATACAGGCTGGCACCGACGGCCACGGCACCCAGTTGGTGGGCGTGGGGCAGGTGGCCGATGACCATGCTGTCCACCAGGGCTACCAGCGGCACCGAGATGTTGGACAGGATCATCGGCGCGGCCAGGGCCCAGACGCGGCGGTGGGTGGGGCGGTGGCGCCAGTCGGTGAGCAGGGTTGTCATTTGGGCTCCTTTGGGGAGCGGCATTGTACCCACCCATCAGCCACGCAGCAGAATCAATGTGGGAGCTGGCTTGCCTGCGATGGCGGCCGGTCAGTCAACGTTGTGATAGCTGATACACCGCTATCGCAGGCAAGCCAGCTCCCACATGTTGGTCTCCAATGGCTGTGGGATTTGGCTGGGATAAGAGAGGGCCCAGAACCAAACCACCCTCCGTCGGTCAATGTGACCAGTACCCCATCGGCCCCACTCGGGCTGATATATAGTTCACCCCTCGGATCCCTCTCACTACGAGTGCCCCAATGCTTAACAAAGGACTGTTCCTTGCCTGTGCGCTGGCGCTGCTGAGCGCTTGCGATTCCTCCGACAAACCGGCTGCACCGCCTACTCCAACGGTGTCGAGCGCGCCAAAACCGGTCAAGGCGGCGGTGGATGTGGCGGCGTTGAAGCAGCGTTATGCCGGCCGTGAGTTGAGCGTGGTGGACGTGTCCGAAGTCCAGTTGGACGGGGCCAGCACTTTGTCGGTGAGTTTTTCCATTCCGTTGAGTCCCGATCAAAAGTTCGCCGATAAACTCCATCTGGTCGACAGCAAGTCCGGCAAGGTCGATGGCGCCTGGGAGCTTTCCGATAACTTAATGGAATTGCGCCTGCGCCACCTCGAACCGCAGCGCAAGCTGGTGCTGACCGTCGACGCCGGTGTGAAGGCGGTCAACGATAACAAGCTTGCCGCCGAATACATCGCGCGCCTGGAAACCCGCGACCTGCAAGCCACCGTCGGCTTTGCCAGCCGCGGCACCTTGCTGCCGACGCGTCTGGCTGAAGGCTTGCCGGTGATCGCGCTGAACGTCGACAAGATCGACGTCGAATTCTTCCGGATCAAACCCGAATCCCTGCCGTCATTCCTCGCTCAGTGGGGGCGCAATACCAGCCTGCAAAGCTACGAATCCCGCGAGCTGCTGCCGATGGCCGACCTGGTCTACGGCGGCCGTTTCGACCTGAACCCGGCGCGCAACACGCGCGAAACCCTGTTGCTGCCGATCGCCGGCCTCAAGCAATTGCAACAGCCGGGCGTGTACCTGGCGGTGATGCGTGCCTCGGGCACCTACAACTATTCACAACCGGCCACGCTGTTCACCTTGAGTGATATCGGCCTGTCAGTGCACCGTTACGCCAATCGCCTGGATGTGTTTACCCAGGCGCTTGAAGGCGGCAAAGCGCTGGATGGCGTTGACCTCGAAGTGCTGGATGCCGAAGGCCGTGTGCTGGGCCAGGGCAAGACTGAGAAGGGCGGCCATGCTGAGTTGCCGCTGCCGAAAAAAGCCCAGGTGTTGCTGGCAAAGCTTGGCGAACAAACCAGCATGCTGCGCCTGGACAGTGCGGCGCTGGATTTGGCCGAGTTCGATATCGGCGGCCAGCCGGCGCACCCGCTGCAGTTCTTTGTGTTCGGCCCACGTGACCTGTATCGCCCCGGCGAAACCGTGCTGCTCAACGCCCTGCTGCGCGACAAGGATGGCAACGCCGTCAAGCCGCAGCCGGTGAGCGTCGAAGTGCGTCGCCCGGATGAGCAAGTAAGCCGTAAGTTCGTGTGGGATGCCGATGCGTCCGGCCTCTATCAATATCAATTGCAACTGGCCGCTGAAGCCCCGACCGGGCGCTGGCAGTTGGTGTTCGACCTGGGCGATGGCAAACCACAGCTGTATGAATTCCTCGTCGAAGACTTCCTGCCCGAGCGCCTGGCGCTGGAACTCAAGGGCAGCGACACGGCTTTGAGCCCGGCGGATAACCCGGTGATCCACGTCAACGGCCGCTACCTCTACGGTGCGCCGGCGTCGGGTAACCGGGTCAGTGGGCAAGTCTACGTGCGCCCGTTGCGTGAAGCGGTCAAATCACTGCCGGGTTATCAGTTCGGCTCCGTGACCGAAGAAGAGCTGAGCCAGGATTTCGAGCTGGACGAAAGCGTACTCGACGCCAAGGGGCAGGAAGCACTGACCCTGGAAAGCAAATGGGCCGACGCCAAATCACCGCTGCAATTGATCGTGCAAGCCAGCCTGCAAGAGTCGGGCGGGCGGCCGATCACTCGGCGGCTGGTGCAGCCGATCTGGCCGGCTGAGCAACTGCCGGGCTTGCGTGGCTTGTTCGACGGCAAGGAAACCAATGGCGACGGCCCGGCGGAGTTCGAAGTGCTGGTGGCCAACCAGGACGGGCAAAAACTCGCCGCGCAGAACCTCAAAGTGCGCCTGGTGCGTGAGCGCCGCGACTACTACTGGAACTACTCGGAGAGTGATGGCTGGAGCTATCACTTCAACGAAAAATTCCTCAATCTCGACGAACAGACCCTGAACATCAAGGCCGGCGACACTGCCAAGGTCAGCTTCCAGGTGGAGTGGGGCCCGTACCGCGTCGAGGTCGAAGACCCGCAAACCGGGTTGGTCAGCAGCCTGCGGTTCTGGGCCGGTTACCAGGCCCAGGACAACACCGAAGGCGGCGCCGTGCGCCCGGATCAGGTCAAGCTGGCGTTGGATAAACCTGCCTATGGCGACGGCGACACCGCCAACGTCACCGTCACGCCGCCTGCAGCCGGTAAAGGCTACTTGCTGGTGGAATCCAGCGAAGGGCCACTGTGGTGGCAGGAAATCGAGGTGCCGGCCGAAGGCAAAAGCTTCGCCGTGAAGCTCGACCCAAAATGGTCGCGCCATGACCTGTACGTCAGCGCCCTGGTGATTCGCCCGGGTGAGCGCAAAGCCAATATCACCCCAAAACGTGCCGTGGGCCTGCTGCACCTGCCGTTGGACCGTACCCAGCGCAAACTTGGCCTGACCCTTACCGCGCCGGAAAAAATGCGCCCCAAACAACCGCTGACGGTGAAGATCGTCGCCAAGAATGCCGATGGCAGCGTGCCGAAACAGGTGCATGTGCTGTTGGCGGCCGTAGACGTGGGCATCCTCAATATCACCGAATACCCCACGCCGGACCCGTACTCCAGCCTGTTTGGCCGCAAGGCGTATGGCGTTGATCAATTCGATATCTACGGCCAGTTGATCGAAGCCGGCCAGGGCCGTTTGGCCAGCCTGGCTTTCGGTGGTGATGCTGCGCTGGCCAAGGGCGGTAAACGCCCGGATACCAGTGTGACTATTGTTGCGCTGCAAAGCGCGCCGGTGACACTCAATGAACAGGGCGAGGGCGAAGTCAGCGTCAATATCCCGGACTTCAATGGCGAATTGCGCCTGATGGCCCAGGCCTGGAGTGATGATCGTTATGGAATGGCCGAAGGCAAGACGGTAATTGCCGCGCCGCTGATTGCCGAGCTGTCGGCGCCGCGCTTCCTGGCCGGTGGTGACCAGACGACGTTAGCGCTGGACCTGTCCAACCTATCGGGCAAAGCACAGAAACTCGACGTGCAACTGAGCGCCGAAGGGCAGTTGGAGTTGGTCAACAGTGGTGCGCAATCCGTTGAGTTGAAACAAGGCCAGCGCACCACCTTGCGCATCCCGGTTAAAGCCTGGGGTGGGCTGGGGCAGGGCAAGGTCAAGGTCACGGTGAATGGCCTGGACTTGCCGGGTGAAAACCTGCCGCCGTTCAGCCGCGAATGGACCTTGGGCGTGCGCCCGGCCTACCCGGCGTTGCTCAAGCATTACCGCGCGGTACTCAAGGATCAGCCGTGGAGCCTGCCGGTCGGCACCTTGGATCAGTTCGATACCTCGGGGCGTGAAGCGCTGCTGAGCCTGTCGAGCCGGCCACCGCTGAACCTCGGCGCGCAGATCAGTGCGCTCAAGGCTTACCCTTATGGTTGCCTGGAGCAGACCGCCAGCGGCCTGTACCCGTCGTTGTATGCCGACGCTGCATTGCTCAAGCGCCTGGGCGTCAAGGGCGAGTCGGACAGCGAGCGCAAACGCAAGATCGAACTGGGCATCGAACGCTTGCTGGGTATGCAGCGCTACAACGGCAGCTTTGGTTTGTGGGGCGCCGATGGCGAAGAGGAATATTGGCTGACGGCCTACGTCACCGACTTCCTGTTGCGCGCCCGTGACCAAGGCTTTGCCGTGCCGCCCGAGGCGCTGAAGAAAGCCAGCGAGCGCCTGCTGCGTTACGTGCAGGAGCGCAACCTGATCGAGGTGGATTACAGCGACAACGCCGACCACACCCGCTTTGCCGTGCAGGCCTACGCCGGCATGGTGTTGGCGCGCAGTCAGCAGGCGCCACTGGGGGCGTTGCGCAGTATTTTCGAGCGTCGCAGCGATGCGCGTTCCGGGTTGCCGTTGGTGCAGCTGTCCATCGCCCTGCAAAAAATGGGCGACCAGCCACGTGCTGATCAAGCCTTGCTCGCCGGGCTCGCGGCGCAGCGCAATGCCAAAGAGTGGCTGGCCGACTACGGCAGCCCGTTGCGCGATCAGGCGATGATCCTGGCACTGCTTGAAGAGAACGACTTGGCCAAGGGCAAGCGCGAGGAGCGTTTGTTCACGCTGTCGGACCAGTTGGCGGCCAGCCCGTATCTCTCGACTCAAGAGCGCAACTCGCTGTTCCTGGCCGGGCGTCTTGGGTTTGCGCAGCCTGAGGCCGATTGGAAGGTGCTGCTCGATGGCAGCGGCGGTGTGCATGAGTTGAATAACCAACAGTCGACGCTGGCGCTGGAAGGCAAGTTGCTGTCCAGCGACCTGACCTTGAGCAATCAAAGCGAGGCGCCGGTGTACCAGCAACTGACGATCTCGGGTTATCCACAGGTGCCACCGGCAGCGGGCGGCGACAACCTGAGCATTCGGCGCGAATACCTGGGCATGAACGGCCAGCCGCTGAACCTGCGTAACGTCAATAGCGGTGATTTGGTACTGGTGCATTTGGCCGTCAGCGCCAAGCAGCGTGTGCCGGATGCCTTGGTGGTGGACCTGTTGCCTGCGGGCTTGGAATTGGAAAACCAGAACCTGGCGCAAAGCGCGGCCAGCCTGGAAAACGCCAGCAGCCAGGTGAAGGAATGGCGCGAGTCGATGCAGAACGCCTCGCTCAAGCACCAGGAGTTTCGCGATGATCGGTATGTGGCGGCGATGAATCTGGATGGCTCTGGCACCACGCACCTGTTGTACCTGGCGCGGGCGGTGACGCCGGGCACTTATCGGGTACCGCCGCCGCAGGTGGAGTCGATGTATCGGCCGAACTGGCAGGCGGTGGGGGAGACGCCGGCGGATTTGGTGATTAAAGGCCGCTGAGGTCTGGCTGAAGGAACTGGGTTCAAATGTGGGCGCTGGCTTGCCGGCGATAGTGGTGGGCCAGCCAGCACATTGGGTTCCTGATGTACCGCTATCGCAGGCAAGCCAGCTCCCACAGGGGATCGGGGTGGGTTGTGGGTTTAGTGGACTACCCAGCTGAGTAGCCACAGGCCGAGCATTAGCCAGATGACGCCTGCGATGATCGAGGCGCGCATGAAGGCGCGTACGGCTGAGTACAGGAAGAGCAGGCCGACGATCAAGGTGATGATGCTGATGATCGAAGTGTCCATGCCCAGTGCGCGGGACATGCCTTCGACGAAGTTGCCGCCAGCGTTGGTGAGCATGTTGAACAGCCCGCTGAAGAACTCGACGATGTAGTGGATGATCAAGCCGATTGTGTTACCCAGCCATCCGAAAAAGTCTGCTTGCATAGGTGTGTCTCGATGAATAAGTGGACGAAATTGCCAACACTGAGCCTTTGGTCGCGATGGGTCGCGGCTAGTTCCATGAAGCATAGAGGTTTGCGGTGTTGAATTTGCGATTTGTTGTGGCCGTGGCGGGGCAGTTGTGAGTGAGTTGACTGATAGGCCGTCATCGCAGCGATGCGGCGACCCGACAAGCCAGCTCCCACATTTACTGCGCGTGGCCGTGGGTTTTGTGTTGTTGCTGATTGCTCTGTTGTGGCTGGCTGATCGGACTTGGCCGTTGCCTCTGCCCAAGGATGATTTGGCTCGGGTGGTGCTGGCTGAGGATGGCACGCCGTTGTGGCGCTTTGCTGATGCCAATGGTGTGTGGCGCTACCCGGTGCAGACGAGTGAGGTGTCGCCGTATTACCTGGATGCGCTGCTCACTTACGAGGATCGTTGGTTCTATGAGCACCCCGGCGTGAACCCGCTGGCGCTGGTGCGGGCGATGTGGCAGAACCTGACCGGCGCGCGCGTGGTGTCGGGCGGTAGCACCTTGTCGATGCAGGTGGCGCGGTTGCTCGACCCGCATTCGCGGACCTTTCACGGCAAGCTGCGTCAGCTGTGGCGCACCGCGCAGTTGGAATGGCATTTGTCCAAGGACGAGATTCTTAACCTGTACCTGAACCGCGCGCCGTTTGGTGGCACGTTGCAAGGCGTGGCGGCGGCCAGTTGGGCGTATTTGGGCAAGTCTCCAGCCCAACTGACCCACGCCGAAGCTGCGTTGCTCGCCGTGTTGCCCCAGGCGCCGAGCCGCCTGCGCCCGGATCGCCACCCGCAACGCGCCCAGCAGGCCCGCGACAAAGTGCTGCGCCGCCTTGCTGAATTTCAGGTGTGGCCGCAATCGGCCGTGGATGAAGCCCTGGAAGAACCGTTGCTGCTGGCCCCGCGCCTGGAACCGAGCCTGGCGCCCTTGCTCGCCCGCCGTCTGAACCGCCCCGACAGCCCGCCGCTGATCCGCACCACCCTGGATGCCACCCTGCAACGCCGTCTTGAAGACTTGCTGCTGGGCTGGCGCGCGCGGCTGCCGGAACACACCTCCGCTGCCATTCTGGTGGTGGAGGAAGAAACCATGGCCGTGCGCGCCTACCTCGGTTCGGTGGATATCAATGACGCCAAGCGCTTCGGCCATGTGGACATGATCAGTGCGCTGCGCTCGCCCGGCTCCACCTTGAAACCCTTTCTTTATGGCATGGCGCTGGACGATGGGTTGATCCACTCCGAGTCGCTGTTGCAGGACGTGCCCCGGCGCTATGGCGATTACCGGCCGGGCAACTTTTCGATGGGCTTCAGCGGCGCGGTGCCGGCGAGCACGGCGCTGTCCAGTTCGCTGAATCTGCCGGCGGTGCAGCTGCTGGAAGCCTACGGGCCGAAGCGGTTTGCCGCTGAGATGCGCATCGGCGGCGTGCCCTTGGCGCTGCCCGCGCTGGCCGAACCAAACCTGGCGCTGATTCTGGGCGGCGCGGGCAGCCGCCTGGAAGACTTGGTCAGCGGTTACAGCGCGTTCGCCCGCGACGGCAGGAGTGCTGCTATTCGATTACAGCCGGACGATACGCTTAAAGAACGGCCTTTACTGTCGCCAGGGTCCGCCTGGATTGTGCGGCGCATCCTCAGCGGGCAAGCGCGGCCCGACCGCGACCCGCGTGCCGAGCTGGTGCAGCGCCCGGTGCTGGCCTGGAAAACCGGCACCAGCTACGGCTTTCGCGATGCCTGGGCAATTGGCGTGGGGCCGCGCTACTTGATCGGCGTGTGGATCGGCCGACCTGACGGCACGCCGGTGCCGGGGCAGTTCGGCCTGGCCTCGGCGGCGCCGTTGATGTTGCAGGTGCACGACGTGCTGACCAACCGCGACAGCCAGCGCGGGATCAGCGCGCCCGTCAAACCGGTGCCCGCCAATGTCGGCGTGGCGGCGATCTGTTGGCCGCTGGGCCAGCCCATGAGCCGCAGCGACCCCAATTGCCGTCGTCAACGCTTTGCCTGGACGCTGGACAACACCACGCCACCGACCTTGCAGGCATTGGATCAGCCGTTAAGTGTGGGCTTGATGGAAAGCGTGTGGGTCAATGCCAAAGGCCTGCGGGTGGACGCGCATTGCCCTGGCGCAGTATCAAAACACATCGCCCTGTGGCCTGCACCGCTGGAGCCCTGGCTGCCAAGGGTGGAGCGCCGTGAAGCACGCATTCCGCCCGCCGACCCCGATTGCCCACCGCCGGCGCTGGCCGCCTCATCACCACTGTCCATCGTCGGCGTACGCGAAGGCGATCAACTGCGCCTGCCCGCCGCCAGCCAACAAACCCTGCGCCTGAAAATCTCCGCCCTCGGCGGCAGTGGCCGACGTTGGTGGTTCCTCAACGGCGCGCCACTGGGCGACAGCGCCAACCAGGACAGCATCAACGCCAGCTTCGAACAGCTCGGCCGCTACCAGCTCAGCGTCCTCGACGAAGCCGGCCAAACCGCCCGCCTCGAATTCAGCGTCGTCGACTAGCCAAGCATCGCCCCTGCCTGCGAACACATATCAAATGTGGGAGCTGGCTTGCCTGCGATAGCGCCCGTAGCAACTCCTCCCCAATTTGATCTGCACCGATTCAAAGGTGGGAGGGGGCTTGCTCCCGAAGGCGTCCTCAAACACACCACCGGGATTCACTTGCCTTCATCCCTGATCCCCCCGAAGCTATACACCTTCAGGAGCCCCCGCATGAACCTCGAACACCTCACCGAACGCCTGCACCGCATCCGCGATAACAACGACTGGAAGCAGTTCCACAGCCCGAAAAACCTGGCCATGGCCGCCAGCGTGGAAATGTCCGAGCTGGTGGAAATCTTCCAATGGCTGACCGAAGACCAATCGCGCCAGCTGCCTGCCGACACACTCGCCCACGCCGGGCAGGAAGTCGGCGATATCGTGCTGTACCTGCTGTTGCTGTGCAGTGAGCTGGGCCTGGACATGAACGCGGTGGTGCGCGCCAAACTGGCCGACAGCGAACGGCGGTTTGCCCATGAGTGACCGTCATTTTGACCAGTTGGCCACGCGCTTCGCTGAAAAAATCTACGGCGGTGCCAAAGGTGCAATCCGCCTGGCAGTGCTGCAGGCCGACCTCGCAGAAGCCCTGCCAGACCGCCCGTTGCGTGTGCTGGATATCGGCGCGGGCCTGGGGCATATGTCGCTGTGGCTGGCCGAACGCGGCCATCAGGTGACCCTGGCCGAGCCCGCCGAGCCAATGCTCGACGGCGCGCGCCAACGCTTCGCCGACGCCGGCCAGACCGCGACCTTTATCCATGCGCCCTGGCAAGAGCTGCTCGGCCAACTCACCGAACCTTACGACCTGGTGCTGTGCCACGCCGTGCTGGAATGGCTGGCCGAACCCCATGCGATCCTGCCGGTGCTGCACCAGCTCACGGTGCCCGGTGGCTGGCTGTCGCTGGCGTTTTACAACCGCGATGCGCTGATTTACCGCAACCTGCTCAAAGGCCACTTCCGCAAAATGCGCAAGAACGACATGGCCGGGGAGAAACAGAGCCTCACCCCGCAACAGCCGCTCGACCCACGTGAGTTGGCGGCGCAACTCGAGGGGCTTTGGCAGGTCGAAAGCCAAAGTGGCGTTCGGGTGTTCCACGACTATATGCCGGTGGAATTCCAGGCCCGCGTCGATTTACAGGACTTGTTGGAGATGGAACTTGCTCACCGTCGTCACCCAAGCTTTGCCGGACTTGGGCGTTATTTGCACTGGATCTGCCGTCCGGTTTAAGCGGCCCAGTCTGCGGAGGTCGAAATGCGTCGTCTCTGTTTGATCTTGTTTTCAGTAGGCTTGAGCGCCTGCTCCAGCCCCAATCCCTACGTGGCCGCCTCGGCCCCGATGCCGCCGGCTCCGGCCCAGGCGGCCAGCACCTTTGACGCCAGCGCCTACCCGGCGCCGGTGCGCGACTATGGCGCGTACCGCAGCTGGGGCTGGCTCAACGGCCAACTACCGCCGGGCACCGCCTGGGCCGACTCGGCGCAGATCGCCGAAGCGGTCAGCGGCGCCCTCGACCAGCGTGGCTTGCGCCCCTTGCATGACAACCGCCCACCCGACCTGCTGGTGAGTGCGGATGTGCGCCTGGAAAAGCGCCTGCGCCAAGTGCAGGAAGACTATCGCAACGGTTACGGCGGCTATAACCGCTATGGCAACGGCTACGGCATGTACAACACGGTGCCGGTGGTGCGCACCTATGAAGTGACGGTCGCGGTGGCGCGTATCAGCCTGTTCGACGCCCGCACCCGCCAGCCGGTCTGGAGTACCAGCGCCGAAACCGCCAGCCAGGGCAGCCTGAGCGAACGGGCCGATGCATTGCGCGCGGCGATGCAAAAAGCAATGAGCGCTTACCCACCCAGTTAGCCGCTATTCTCATCTCAGGCTGAATTGTCTTTTGGAGATAGACCATGTTTCGTCGCATTGCTGCACTTGCTGTTGTCGTGTTGCTGGGCGGTTGCCAGACCAACCAGGTCAACCACGATTTTGACGCCAGCCGCGACTTTGGCGCCTACCGCAACTGGGCCTGGAAAGACCCGGCGCTGCAATACCGCCCGGATGATCCACGCATCAAGAGTGACCTCACCGAGCAGCGCATCCGCCAGGCCGTGGGCGAACAACTTGACCAGCGCGGCCTGCGCCCTGCAGCGGCCGGCACCAAGGCCGACCTGAATGTGCAGGCCTACCTGATCGTCGAAGACCGCCAGCAACAAGTCACCACCAACTACGGCGGCGCCTGGGGTGGCCCCTGGAATGGCTATTGGGGCGGGCCGATGTACAACGAAACGCGCAACATCACCTACAAAGTGGCAACACTCCAGATTGACCTGCTGGACGGCAAAGACGGCAAGCTGGTATGGCGTGGCAGTGACGAGCAAATGATGGCCAGCAGCCCAAACCCACAAGACCGCAACAACGCCATCCGCACCACCGTCAGCAAAATCCTCTCCAACTACCCACCGCACTAACCCAAGTCCACTCCCAATCCCCACCCAAAAACCACTGTGGGAGGGGGCTTGCCCCCGATAGCGGAGTGTCAGTCAATTATGCTGTGACTGACCCACCGCCATCGCGGGCAAGCCCGCTCCCACATTTGATCTTCATCACCTTCAGCCCTTGTCTACACTCAACAACACCCTCAGGAGAGTAAGCGCTCGGCAACTCGCCGGCACAGGAGTGCTCGATGTCTCCCCGATTTCAGTGCAAGCAGCGTGGCGCTATCGGCTTGATGGCCGTCGGCGTATTGGCGGTGGTCTTAGCCTTTACCTTATTGGTGATCGACAGCGGCCGCTTGTACCTGGAAAAGCGCAAGCTGCAAGGCGTGGCCGACACCGCGGCACTGGAAGCCGTCAGCCGCAACGGCACCTGCCTGACCGGCTTGAGCGCGGCGGCTTACGCGGGGCAAAGTGTGGCGCGCAACCATTTCGTGGTAGGTAACGGCAACACCCTGGTCACCACCTGTGGCACCGTGACCACTCCCGCCTCGGGCCGGCGCACCTTTAGCGCAAACCCTGCGGTCTCGACAGCCATCCAAGTGGTGGCCAGCAAAACCGTTACCACCAGCGTGGCCGGTGGCGTCTGGTCGTTGTTTTCCGGCAACTCGGTCAGCCTCAACACCGTATTGACGGCCACGGCAGTGGCGGCCAAACCCACGCCAACCTTGGCCCAGCTGACCATCAACAGCACCCTGGCCAGCGTCGACACCGCGAGTGCCAGCCTGTTGAACCCGCTGTTCAGCGGCTTGCTCGGCGGCAACCTCAACCTTACGCTCGCCGGCTGGAATGGCCTGCTCAATACCAACATCAGCCTGCTCAGTTACCTCGACCAACTGGCGATCAACCTGGGCGTGACCGCCGGTAACTACACCCAACTGCTCAGCACCAACGTCACCGCCTCGCAATTGATCCAGGCCGCGATCACCGTGCTCACCGCCAACGGCGCAACAGCCGACGTATTAACCGCCTTGGGCAACCTGAAAATCGCCGCGATCAACCCGACCCCGCTGACCCTTGGGCAGATCCTGCAACTGCAAACCGGCACCACCGCTGCGGCGTTGAATGCCAACCTGCAGGTGTTCCAGCTGATTCAGGGTGTGGTGCAACTCTCCAACAGCCAGAGTGCGGCGGCAGCGACCTTGCCCGTGAGCCTGCTGGGCCTGGCCAATATCACCACCCAAGTGAAGGTGATCCAGCCGCCGCAGCTGTCAGCCATCGGCAATCCGGCGCTGGCTGTCGCCAACCCTACCGGGCCGAATGCGATTTACGTGCGTACCGCCCAGGTGCGCACCCAGGTGACGGTCAGCCTGCCGGTGTTGAGCAGCTTGTCGGGGCTGACGACGGCAGTAAATGACCTGTTGGGGCCGTTGACGCCAGTAGTCAGCGGCCTGCTGAGCCTAAACCTGGTGACCACGATCAACTCGACCTTGTGTTTGCTCGGCGCCGGTTGCCAGCAGTTGGATCTGCTGGTGTTGCCGGGCAACCTGCCGCTCAATGTTGTGTTGGATGCCGGGGGCGCCAGCAGTTATATCACTGCCTACAGCTGCCCGACGGGCACTGCGGGCACTAAGCGCGTGACGGCCCACACTACTACCTCGCTGGCTTCGCTGAACGTGGGCAACATCACCAATGCTTTTTCCTCGACGCAGCCGATGTCCGTGGCGCCTATGGCGCTGGTAGATCTTGGCATCAAGACCTGCCACAAAATCCTCGGCATCGGCTCGTGTGACCCCCGTGTGCCGTTTGGAGCTGGCGGTATTGCGATCCAGGTGCAAAGCAAAATCGCGGGTAGCAACAGCATCCAGGATCTGGTGTTCTCCAGTACCACGCCGTTTGCGACGCCACCTAACGTGGGGCTCGCACCGACCTATCAGGCAGCTGCGCCGGCTACCAACCTGGTGAGCGGACTTACCACTGCGGTTAACGGAGTGAGCATCACCGCTTACCAGCCGTCGGGGGGTAATTCATTGGGCCTTCTGGCGCCGACCGTCGTGTCGCTGCTCGGCAGCGTCAGCGCCATCGTCACGCCAGTGGTGGATAACCTGCTGGGCCCGCTGCTCAACCCGATCCTCAACAACCTGCTGAACATGCTCGGCGTCAGCCTGGCGAATGTGAATGTCGGCGCCAACCTGACCTGCGGCCAGACCGGCGAAGCCTACCTGGTGATCTAAGCGTCGATGGCCCTGGGCAGTTCCACACAAAACCGTGCGCCGTGTTCGCCGTTGCTGACACTGAGGCGCCCGCCCATGTTTTCCACAATGCCGTAGCTCACCGACAGGCCCAGCCCGGTACCCACGCCAATCGGCTTAGTGGTGAAAAACGGTTCGAAGATGCGCTCCAGCAAGCGTGGGTCGATGCCGCCGCCGTTGTCCTCGACCCAGATGCGCACGTGACGGCTGTCGTGTTCGGTATGTACGGCGATCCACGGGCGCAGCTCTGGGTTTTTTTCACGTTGGCCCAGCAGTGCGTCGCGGGCGTTGACCATCAGGTTGATCAACACTTGCTCAAGCTGGTCGACATAGCCTTTGACCTGCACGGGAATGTCCGCCTGGGTCAGGCGCACGTCCACGCCTTTACCGCGCAAGCCTTCGCTGAGCAACGACAAGGTGCCCTCGACCGCCTGCGCCGGGTCGAAAGGTTGCTGCTCGACCTCCGAGCGGCGGCCGAACACGCGCATATGGTCCACCACACGGGCCGCGCGTTGGACCTGGGCGTCGATGCGCTGGAGTTTCTCGGTCAGGTAATCGATCTGCGCATCACCGTTGCCCAGGCGCTTGAGCACATTGACGATGGCCATGCGCATCACGTTCAGCGGCTGGTTGATCTCGTGGGCCAGGCCCGTGGCCATTTCGCCGAGGGTGGCCATTTTTGCGCTTTGCGTCAGTTGTTGCTGGGAGCGGCGCACTTCAGTGTTGTCGCGGCCCACGGCCTGCACCTCGACCAACGCACCGTGCTCATCGAATACGCCACGGTCCGACCACACCCACCAGGCATGTTCGCGCCCAGGCAGTTGCAGGCTGATCTCGGCGGTGCTGACCGGAAACTCCGGCGTCAGTTGCCGGATGCGCTGCACAAACGCTTCGCGCTGTTCGGCTGACAGCCAGTCGCCCAGGTTCAGCCCGCGCAACTGTGCGGGCCGGCATTCGAGGTAGTTGGCCAACGGCGTGTTGCCGAACGTCAGGGTCAGGTCCGGGCGGTAGCGGCAGATCATCGCCGGGGAGTCTTCCACCAGGATGCGGTAGCGCTCTTCGCTGTCCTTGACCTGTTGTGCGGCCAGCGTCGCGTCGGTCACGTCCAGCCATAGGCCAATTGCTTCCACCGGCACACCGAGGTCATCGCGCAGCAGTTTGGCTTCGTCGAGCAGCCAGTGGTAATCGCCCTGTTTGTCTTGCACACGGTAACGGCTGCGCACGCTGCCTTCGCGCAGCAGTTGGCGCGTGCGCTGGAAGTACAGGTCGCGGTCGTCGGGATGTACCCACTGCACCAGGCTGTCGTGGCTGCATTCGGCCAGGGTACGGCCCAGCAGCGGCAGCAGGCTGTCACTGAAAAACACCGGCAGCAAGGCGCCGTTTACGTAGCGTTGCACGTAGATGACCGCCGGTGAGCTGGCAATCAGGTTATCCAGGCGCGCGTGGGCGGCGTCGGCCTGTAGTTGCTGGTTTTTGATGTCGCTGATGTCGAGCATGAAGCCGACCCAGCGCCGTTGTTCACCGCTTTCTAGCACTTGGCCTTGTACGCGGTACCAGGTCGGCGGCTGGGCGCTGTCGCCACGGTTGAGGCGTACGCTGGCGAGCAGCGGTTTGCCGAGGGCTTGCAGGTCGCGTAGGCGGCTGTGCAGTTCCTGGCGGTCGGCGGGGTGGATGAGCGCCAGCCACGTGTCGAGGGCTAGGCGGGTGGGGCCTTCCTCCGGGCCGAGGTTGCGCATCAGTTGCGGCGCCAGTTGGATCTCGCCGCTGGCGGGCAACAACTCAAACCAGCCGGTGCCCAGCAGGCCTTGCAGGGCTTCCAGGCGCTCCAGTTGTTGATGGTGGCGTTGTTCGCGCAGGCGGCTGAGCAGGGGCGCTGCGAGGGCGGCGGCGAGGTTCAGCCAGTCGCGCTCGCGGGTGTGTGGTTGGCCGTTATAGGCGCCGCACAATAGCCACGCCGCCACGCCTTGGCCGTCGCGATACGGCACCAGAAAACCGTCGGCATTGCCGAACACACTGTGCAAACGCGGATGCTCTCCGCGTCCATAAGGCGCTTGCAGGCTCAGCGCGGTGGTGCCGTTGAGGCTGTCCAGGCAGGTGCCGAGGCGCTGCCCGGTGTGCCAGAACAGCGGCGCGTCGTGGTTGGCGTACTGGCTGTAGATCACCCAGGCCTGGTCCTCTTGATCAAGCAACGCAAGGGCCACACACGGGATGCGCCAGCGCTGCGCCACGCTGCACAGCTGTTCGTTGAACACCTCGGGCAGTCGGCTGAGGCTGCACACGCGCAGGTGTTCACTCACCAGGCTGACCAATTGCTGATTCTGTTCACGCTGCTCGGCCAGGTGCCGGCCGCTGAGCAAGTCGCCGATGTCCACGGCATGCAGCAGCCAGCCGTTATCCTCCGCCTCAAGGGTGCCGCGGGTGTGCAGGATTTGCCCGGCGGCGCCTTGGAAATCCAGGTCCAGGCTGTGGCGCTGCCAATCGGCCGGCACGCCTTCAACCGTCACCGCGCTGTGCGCGCACAGCAGGTCTTGCAGGGGCGCCGAATCAGCGTATTGCGCCAGTTGTGGGCGTAGCCTGCCGCTGATGTCGAGCACGCGGCCTTGCGCGTCCAAGTGCACGTGCAGCCCGGCGCAAGGCGCTGCCGGCCTGTCGATGGCCAGCGCGCTGCTTCTGCCGAGCAGGCGCCCGAAGAGTTTGTCCCCCGAGGTCAAAACTGCAGGCTCGAGGTGGCCTGCAGTGTCGCCGGCAGCTGCGGCACGGTGCCGATGCCGGGCAGCACAATAAGCGGCATCACCGCCTGGAGATTGGCCGTGGGGTAGTTGATCTGTACTGACAGCAGGCCACCGACGAAGGTGGTGCTGACTTGGCTGGCGTTGAAGTTGTACGCCGGGGGAATCCACACCAAGCGGTTGGTGACGGCGGCTTTGGCGGTGCTTTGCACGGCGGCTGTATAGCCGGCCATGTTGGGGTCCAGCGCTACACTCAGGCGCACGGCTTCAGCCGTCGCCTGGTTGAACGACTGCAACAGCAGCAACGGCAGGCTATAACTGACCATGCCGTAGAACACCGCGAAAAAAATCACGAACACGGCAATGAACTCGAGGGCTGCCGCGCCTTTTTGCTTATTCGGGAGGCTTGTTTTCATCACCGCGTCTACCCTGACGGCTACTACTTAATATCAGCATAGAATCAATCAGCAAAAAGGGATGTTTTTTAGTGATCCATGGCGCAGTGGTGTTGGTGTGGTTAGGGCTGTGTGCGGTGCAGGACGTTCGGCAGCGGCTGCTCGCCAATCGCCTGACACTGGGCGCGGCCCTGTTGGCGTTGATCTACCTGATCTGGACCGGCACCACGTGGCTCGGTGCGCCGGCCGGGCAGGGGTTGCTAGCGTTTTTACTGGCGCTGCTGCTGACTTTGCCCGGTTACGCCCTTGGCCGCCTGGGTGCAGGCGATGTGAAGCTGCTCGCGGCGTTGGCGTTGGCCTCGGATGCCGAGTACTTACTGGGGTCGTTTGTAGGGGCTGCGATCGCCAATGTGCTCTGGCTCATCATCGCGCCAAAGCTTTGGCCGCATATGAATCAAGGCCTTAGAGAGCACATGGTGTATCTGGCGCCGGGAGAGTCAAAAAAGATGCCATTTGCTCCGTTTTTGCTGGTAGGTTTCGCCCTTGCTTGGCGTTGGATCCACTAGTCGTATGAGTGTATTAACGCTATGTACATAGTCATAAAGTACGTCTACGTTTAATAAACGGATGTACAGGAAATATGTGTCGTAAAGGGATGGTCAATCTTTTGGCTTGCAATGCATGGAGTAGCGCGTGAACAAGCTTATCTCTGCGGTAAAAGTGCTCGTTGTCGATGATCAACCACTGATCGTAGAAGAGCTCTGTGAATTTCTTGAAAGCAGCGGTTTCCGCTGTGTCCCCTGTGAATCCAGCCAACAGGCCCTGAAGCGCTTCAGCGAAGAACCCGAGATCGGCCTGGTGCTGTGCGACCTGCACATGCCGGACATGGATGGCATTGAGTTGGTGCAGGCCCTGCAAAAGGTCGCCGGTAAGCAGCGGGTCTTTGAGGCGATCATGTTGACCGGCCGCGCCGACAAGCAGGACGTGATCAAGGCCCTGCGCGCCGGGATCGCCGACTACTACCAGAAACCCATCAACCTCGACGAGTTGCTCGAAGGCTTGCTGCGCCAGGAAGCTGCGTTGCAAGAACGCAAAAAGGATCTGCAACTGGGCGACCTGAACCAGAAGCTGCAATTTCTTTCCGAGTCCATCAACGACCTGTACCAGGACCTCGACAAAGTGCGCAGCAGTCGGCCAGGCCTGGACGGCGAAGAAGTGTCGGCCGAGGAGGCCGGGCCGGTTGAAATTCCGGCGATCTTCAACCAGCTTTCCCCGCGCCAATTGGATGTCGCACGGCTGGTGGGGAAGGGGCAGACCAACTATCAGATCGCCTGCGAATTGGGCATCACAGAAAACACCGTGAAGCTGTACGTGTCCCAAGTGCTGCGCCTGACGCACATGCACAACCGTACGCAACTGGCGTTGGCGTTGTCGCCGAACAACTCGGTGATGCGTCAGCGCGTGACGGCGCACTGATCTGTCTGTTTGGATGCAGTCAAACATGTGGGAGCGGGCTTGCTCGCGATAGCGGTGTATCAGTCACAGATGTATTGGCTGACACTCCGTCATCGCGGGCAAGCCCGCTCCCACATTTTGATAGAGACCTGGCGGGTATTTTCTTAATTACTCCCTCCAGTTTTCCCCCCCACCTTCTGCTCGAAATACTCCGGAATCGGGTACTTGTAGCTTTCCAACAACCGCTGATGAGCTTTATCGCGTTCGGCCGCTGAGGCCTTCTGTGGGGTCTTAGACGCGGCGCTGCCGGTGGACTGCAGCGTCAGCCATTGTTCGGTCTGCGCCTGCTGCGGTGACGAGGGGCCGGGTTCGATGGCCATGACGCCCATGGGCAGCGCCAGCATGGCCAGGCTTGCGAGATAAGGCATTTTCATCATCAATTCCTCGGGTTGCTTGCGGCATCACTGACCGTGGCGATCTGGTCTTTGGCTTTGGTGGCGGCTGCACTTGAGCCTTTGAGTTTCTCGGCCCGCGCCTGGGCTTCGGTGACTTGCTCAGGGCTCAGGCCCATCTGGCTGACCAGTTGCGCGGCTTGTTTCCAGTTGTCCTGATAGATCAACAGCGTCACCAGGTTGACTGCCGCCAGCGGGTCGCTCTGCTTGAGCTCCATGGCGGTCATGAACTCGAAACGCGCGTCTTCCAGGCGCAGTTGGTTGAGGTACACCACGCCCAGGTCATTGCGGATTTTCTCATCGGTGGGTGCCAGCCGCGCCGCGCGTTGCAAGTGGGCCACGGCTTGCGCGTTATCGCCCTTGGCCGAGGCGATTTGCCCCAGGCCGTGCTCACCTTCGGCGGCCATGCAGGTGCCGAGCAGGCTGCGGAACAACGGCTCGGCTTCACTGCGCCCGAGCAGGCGATAAGCCTTGGCCTGCCGCAGGCGCACCTGGGGCAAATTGGCCGGCAAGCTTTGCAGGTTGGCGAGGCTGGCGTGCAGCTTGCCGTCGCCGGCCATTTCATCGGCCAGGTTCAGCGCCAGCTCTTGGTCGGAGCTGGGTTTGGCGCAACTGCCGGTGCCCGTCAACGCGCCCCACGGGGTTTGGCCGTTGGTGGCGCAACCGCCCAGCAGCAACAGGCTAAAACCGGCTATCAAGGCTTTCATCGGGCGCTCCTCATAAGTTACTCAAGGCCCGGGTGATGCCGATAAAGGCAGGCCCCCCGAGCACGATCAGCAAGGCTGGAAACAAAAACACCATCATCACCACCGACATTTTTGCCGACATCTTCGACACGAATTCCTGGATCCGCGTGAGACGTCGGTCGTCGAGCAATTGCTTGAGCGACAGCAGCGATTTCATCGCGCCGCCGCCTTGTTGTACCAACTGCTGGAGGATGGTGCAGGTGTCGGTGAACTCATCCACGGCCAACAGCCTGGCGGTCTTGCCCATTTCCTCGCTCAGCTCCAGGCCGGAGTCGACGCGGGTCAGGATCAGGCGCAGTTCATGAGTCAGCGCCGGCAGCAGGCGCTGCGCTTCAATGCTCAGCACGCGCAGCGCTTGTTCGACCGCCATGCCGGACTCGAACAGAATGCGCAGCAGCGGAATGAAGGTCGATACCTCGTGGGAGATGCGTTGCTGGCGAGCCTTGGCGGCCCTGGCGAGGATGCGCTTGGGCAACAGATAGCCGATGCCCAGGGCCAGCAAAGGCGCCAGCCACGGCGAGCCTACGTTAGGAAACAGGAACTCTTGGGCCACTAAGGTAATGACCAACAGCAACAACGGCGTGCCGACCTGGAAGGCGGCGAACATCGAGCGCTGGTTGGCTTTGCGCCAGCCGACCCGGTTGAGCAGGATTTGGGTTTCGTTGTCCAGGCTCACCGAGCGTTGCGCGAGTGGGCTGCTGCCCAGTTGCCGCATCAGCGTGCCGAATGTGTGTTCGCGCGCCATCTGGCCCTGCAAGCGTTGGGCAACCAGGCGCTGGCCGCGCCGGTGCTTCATCAGGTTGGCCAGCACCAACCCCAGGGCGGCGATGAACAGTACAGCGCTGATCAGCAGTGCAATCGCCATCTCATACGCTCCGCAACATGCGCCACAAGGTGAAGCAGCCCAACAGCTGCATCACCAGCGCTACGAACAACAGGATGCGCCCGGTGCCGTCGTTCCACATGGTCATCAGGTACGCGGGGTTCACGGCGAGGAAGTAGCCGATCATCGAGATCGGCAGGGCGGTGAGCACATAGGCGGTCACCCGGGTTTCGCCGGTCAAGGCACGCAGTTGGCGGGCGGCTTGCTCGCGCTCGCGGATCATCTTGATCAGGTTTTCCAGCAGTTCGCTGGCGTTGCCGCCGTAGCGGTGGTTGACCTTCAAGCCCAGGGCGAACAGGCGAAACTCGTCACGCTCATAGAACTCGGCAAAGTCGTGGGCCGACTCCGGCAGGCTCACGCCCAACTGCACGTTACGGCGGATACGGCCCATGGCTTGTTGCAGCGGGTCTTCGGTGATCTCGATGCCGCCCAGCACCGCGTCAGCCAGCGTGCGCCCGGCCTTGAGGCTGCGCACGGTGTGGTCGAGCAATTGTGGCAGTTGTTCGATCATGCGCTTGATGCGCCGTTGATAGCGCCAGGCGATGTATAGGCGCAGCACCAAGGGCGGCAATACCAGCATCACCAGCAGGCCAATCCAACTGGCAACCAGCAACCCCAGCACCACGCCGAGGGCCCAGGCTGCAAGCCATAGGCCGAGGTGATCACTGGGTTTGCCCAGGCCTGCGCGCAGGAACATGCGTTCCATGCCGCTCCACTGGCTGTTCGCCTCGACGAGCTGCGGCTGGCCTTCGGCAAGGCGGCCTAGCACACGCTCGGTCTGGGCGCGGCGCAAACCGTTCTGGAAGGAGCGAATCGACAGGCCGATCAGGATCAGGCAGATGAGCAGCAGGATAGCCCCGGTCATGCTTGCGTCTCCTTCAAGGCAGTAACGGTTCGCGGCGCAGTTTTTCACCGGCCGGGTTGACCGCCTCGCGCAGAAAGCCGAAGCCGGTACGCCGGTCGTGTCGGAACAGGGTGTTGGTCACGTACACGTCTTCACGGATGCCTACCACCTCGACCACTTCGCTCACGCAACGACGGCCGTCCGGCAGGCGCGTCAGTTGAATCACCACGTCCAGCGCCGCGCAGATCATTTGCCGCAAGGTTTTTTCCGCCACCACGCGGCCGGTCAAGCCCACCAGGGTTTCCAGGCGCAGCAGCGCATCGGCGGCGTTGTTGGCGTGCACGGTACTCATGGAACCGTCGTGGCCGGTGTTCATTGCGGTGAGCACATCGAGTACTTCCACGCCCCGGATCTCGCCGAGAATGATGCGGTCCGGGCGCATCCGCAGGGCGTTGCGGATCAGGTCGCTGGCCTTGACCTCACCATGGCCCTCGGCATTCGGCGGGCGGGTTTCCAGGCGCACGACGTGAGGGTGGCCCAGTTGCAGTTCGGCCACGTCTTCGATGGTCACCAGACGCTCATGCGGGTTGATCAATTGCTGAGGATATTCAGCAGCGTGGTTTTACCGGTGCCGGTGCCGCCGCTGATGAGGATGTTGCAACGCTTGCCCACCGCTTCCTGGAAGAAATCGAAGATGTTCTGGTCGATGGTCTGCATCGCCACCAGGTCGCTGCTTTTGAGCATGTCCTTGCGAAACTTTCGGATCGACAGGCATGGCCCATCCAAAGCAATTGGCGGAATGATCGCGTTGACCCGGCTGCCATCCGGCAGGCGCGCATCGACCATCGGCGACGACTCGTCCAGGCGCCGGCCCAGCGGCGCCAGAATGCGTTGCATCACGCGCTCCACGTGGTGAGCATCGATAAAACGCAGGTCACTTTGGTGCAGAAGACCATCACGTTCGATAAACACCCGGTGCGGGCCGTTGACCAGAATCTCCGTCACCGACGGGTCGCGCAGCAGCACTTCCAGCGGGCCGAAACCGGTCAGCTCGTCGACGATTTCTTCGGCCAGGCGCTCCATCTCGTAACGGGAAATCGCCAGGTGCATGCGGTTGATGTATTCGGCGACTTTGTCGATGACAAATTGCGCCAGCAGCGGGCGCGAACCTTCCAGCAAGTTCTTTCCCGACTCTTCGATGGCATCGATGATGTAGCGATGCAGCACCAGCTTCAGCCCATCGTGGTCGGTGTTACCACCGACACTGCGCGCGGGTGCGCCAAAGAGTTTTTCGCCGTTCATTTGCCGCTTCCCAGCAGGCGTTCAAACCAGGTGTGAGAAGGTTTTTTCATGCCTTCCGAGCGTTTTGCCAGGCGTTCGCCCAGGGTTTTCATGCCTTGTGTGAGAGCTTCCCGCGGGGCCAGGCTGAACAAGGTCTGCCCTTGGTTTTTTGCATTCAGGCGCACCTCCGGGCTCAACGGCAACACGGCAATCACCTCCAGCCCAAAGCTCTTGCCCAAGGCCTCGGCGTCGGGCGCGCAGCCTTTGATGTAGCGATCGACCAACAGCTTGGCGTGCTCCAGCTTCATGCCTTTTTCGCGCCACTGGTTCAGCACCGCGAGGTTGCGGCGGCAGTCCAGCACGCTTTGATCGGTGCACCACAGCAGCTTGTCGCAATGGCTGACAAAGGTGCGCAGCGCTTCGCTGTCCGGCTGGCCGGCGAGGTTCACCACGATGTGCTGGAAGTGCTGGCGCAAGGCGCTGAGCAGCATGTACAGCTCGGCGGCGCTGGTCTGCTCCAAGGGCTCATCGCTGGAAGCGTAGGCGAGGATGCGCAGGCCATCCTCGGCAGAGGTAAAGGCACTGTTGATCAGGGTCGCGTCGAGCCGGCGCAGGTGACGCAGGGCATCACCGAAATTGAATGAGCTTTCAAGCCCCAGCAGTGCCAGGCTGTCACCCCGTGGCAGGCCCAGGTCCAGCAGCAGGGTTTGCTGGCCGCTTTTTTGTACGACCAGCGCCAGGTGGCTGGCGAGCAGTGCGCCGTCGGCATTGCTTTGAGTGCCGAACAGCACGGTGAGGCCGCCGAGCTGGGTGTTGGTGGTCACCGGCGGCAGGCGTTTGCTCAGGCGGCGCACCAGCCCGGCCACTTCGCTGGAGCGCGAGCCGTAGGCGACAAAATCCCGCGCCCCGGCGCGCATTGCATTGAGTACCAGCTGGTTGTCCATGCCGTCACCGAGGGCGACGATGGCCAGCATCGGCTTGGCTTCCAGCGCGCCTTCGATCAACGCGCTTTGGGCCACCACATGCTCGCGGTCGAGGCCGACAAACACTAGGGTGGCGAAGGTCACATCGACCAACGCCAGCAACTCATCCAGCGTGCCGCTGCCGGCGCTGACGACTTGGCCAAGCGGTGCCAGCGCGCCCTGTAGCCACTCAAGGTCAGTGGTATTACGGGTGATTGCCAGGTAGGTCTGGCTCAGGCTATCGCTCATTGGGATAACCCGTTGTTGCGGTCGAAATTGCCGTTTTCCAGGAAGTACAGGCGGTACCAGTTCGGGTCATAGTTGCGCAGGTTCTCGCCGGGCAACGACGGCAGCTGGGCGTTGGCAGCCAGCGGCTGCACCAGGTGCGGCGTGACGATCATCAACAGTTCTTTGTCTTGGCGGTTGACCGAGGAATCGCGAAAGAACGCGCCCAGGATCGGGATGTCCCCCAGGCCTGGAAACTTGCTGATGCTGGTGGTGTTGTTGCTGCTGATCAGGCCGCTGATCACAAAGCTTTCGCCATCGGCCAGGGACACGCTGGTGTCGGTGCGGCGGATGGTCAGGGCCGGCACCTGGATGTTTTGAATCACCACGGCGTTGGTGTAGTCCAGCTCACTGACTTCCGGTGCCACCTTGAGGGAGATGCGATTGCGGTCGATCACGGTGGGGGTCAGGGTCAGGCGAATGCCGAACTCTTTGTACTCGATGGAAATAGTGTCACTGCCGCTGCTGGGCACCGGGATCGGTATCTCGCCACCGGCCAGGAAGGTCGCGCTTTGCCCGCTCATGGCGACCAGGCTTGGACGCGCCAGGGTGTAGGCAAAACCGCTGCTTTCCAGGGCGTTGATCATCGCGGAAACACGTCCGCCGCCGAAGCCGATATTGAACTGCTCAGCGCTCACCGGCAGCTTGAAGGTGCTGGGTGTGGGGAACAACAGGTTGGGGCTGCCAAGGAAAAAGTTCTTACCCATGCCGAGGATTTTGGTGCTGGCTTCCTTCAGCTTGGTGCGGCTGACCTCGACAAAGCGGATGTCGGTCTGCACCTGGCTGGGCAGTGAAGGGTCATCCGCTGGCGCCAAGGACAGGCTGGTCAGGGCTGACGTGGCCTTGCCCTTGACGAACACCATGCTCTGGCGCGGCGTGGTGGAGCAGGCAGTCCAGACCATCAGGCTTGTCGTACCGGAAGCGATGCCGGTCAGCAGGAAGCCGCGGTCGCCATTGAGGTGGACGTCGGCGATTTTTGGGTCGCCGATTGCCAGTCGCGTGATCGCTACCGGCGATTGCAGCTCCTGTTGCAGGCCTTCGCCTACCGAGAGCGCTGCGGGCAATTGGCCCAAGCTGGCGCAGTTGCCGGTGGCGGCTACGGCCAGGCCCACGGGCAGGTTCGACAGCAGCAGGGCACAGGCAATTTTCAGCGTGAACACCGGTGCGAAACGTCGGCTCATGCACAGCATCCTTGTTCAGTCGGGCGTTTGTTGGGTGGCTTGGTTGCCGCGTATCACCTCGACACCGGCGCGGCGCGGCGCGCTCTGGGCGAGCTTTTTCGGGGCTTGGGCGAAGGCCAGCTGGGTGAACTGGTAGAGGTCGCGGTTGGCGCTTTGCAGCTTGCCCTGCGTATCGCGTTCGCCGGCCCAATAGTGGCTTAACAGGCGTTCGTCGCTGCTGCGCACCGCCAGGCGCAAAGTACCGGCCTGGGAGGCGAGCATCAGCCGGCTCAGCAGTTGTTCGGGCACCGCCAGTACCACGGTGCGCGAGGGCGCGCGGCGTTGGGCTTTTTCTTCAGCGGTCATCGCGGGAGGGGAGGCGGGGGTGCCGTCGTTGGTCAGGCCCATTTGATCGCCGACACTGAGCAGGCGCATGGCGGGGACGACCACTTGGGCGGATTGTTCGAGGTTGGCGGTGTCCTGGCGCAGGTACAAAAGCACGTCCACATAATCGCCGGGGCTCAACTGCCCGGCCGCGCCGATCACTTCATCCACGGCCACGGCCAGGGCGCGCTCGTCCGGGCGAATCATGCGCGCCAGGGGGCCACCGGGGGTGAAGCTTTCTTCGTTTAGCCAGGTGCCGGCTTGCAGGGCGCGCCACGGTGTACGGCCGATGGCCTGGTCGACACTGGTCATGCTGCCGGCCGGCACGGTGCGTAATTTCTCGACGCTAAGGTCAGCAGCATTCAGCGCAACAAACGGCGGCACATCGTGGGCCAGCACCACCACGGGTTGGCGGGTTTGGTCTTCCACCACGGCGACGGCTTTTTCGACAGAAGCCGCCTGTGGCGGCGGTGGCGGCGCCGGAGCAGGTTCACGGCTGAGGACAAGCCCCCAATAACCGGCAAACAGCGCACCGATCAACAGCACACCAGCCAGAATCATGCTCAGACGCGTGTTCATGACGGCTCTCCTTTTCCTGTTGCACTACAACCCGTCTTCCGAACAGGCCAATTACGCAACCCGGCTGCTATGAACAGTGGACTAACTATTTCGCTATTTGAAGGTAGTTCAGCTAGGACGAAATGCCATTACTGACAGAAAAAATTCTTCGTGAAGCCCCAAGTACCCTCTGAAATCACGGATCTGAGGCACTGGAAATGCACCCACTACTTTGTGATTAATCCGTTCTTACAGTTGTGAGTGTGGGGTTTGTTGACAATGCTCAAGTGGCACATCGCAATTACTGTGCAGCACCGAGCTAGGGCGCCTGGCCGCCCAGGGAGCAGTACGATGATTCTTGATTTCCTGATTAGACTTCACGTCCAACTTCAATTGCTTTTCCAGCGCAAAGAAGGCGCGACAGCCATTGAATATCTCATTCTCGTGGCAATTGTAGCGTTGGTGATACTGGCAGCTGGCACTACCTTAAAACCACAGATCACCGCCTTCTTCACAAAAATCACCACCGCCGTTACGCCACCGTAAATTCGCAGGGCATTCGACGACTGTGCAGTACCTTGTTGATCAGGCGCTGAGGCGCCAGAGGAGCCGTATTATGATCCTTGATATGTTGATGAGATGTTGCGTTCAACTTCAGTTGCTCTTTCGTCGTAAAGACGGTGCAACGGCGATTGAGTACCTCATTCTGGTGGCCATTGTAGCGCTGGTGATACTGGCAGCAGGCACTACGCTGTCGCCTCAGATCAGCGCGTTGTTTACAAAAATCACGACAGCCATTACGCCAACGTGACCTTGTAGACGGCATTCTGTGAGTACTTTTGTTATTGATTAGCGACGCCAGGTAGTACCCATGAATGCTGCAGCTGCACCTTTTCGCCAACAAATTCTGTTGGTGGACGACGAAGAAGATGCCCTCGTAGAACTGGCGGAGTCGCTGGAGAACGAGGGCTTCGTTTGTTTTACCGCCACCTCCGTCACCTACGCGTTGCAGGAACTGACCCTGAACCCCGACATCGCATTGGTCATCACCGACCTGCGTATGCCCGAGGAAAGTGGTATCTCGCTGATCAAGCGCCTGCGCGAACACACCGATCGCCAACACTTGCCGGTGATCGTGATGTCGGGTCATGCCGAGATGGATGACGTCAGCGACATGCTGCGCCTGCAGGTGCTGGACCTGTTTCGCAAGCCCATCTATCTGGTGCGGTTAATCGACACCCTCAACAGCCTGTTCCCCCTAGCCAAACATAGATTTTAGGCGCGAGCTTTCTGTGGCAAGCGAGCTTGTTGTGGGCGCTGGCTTGTCTGTGGTCGGCGGGCTTACGTGTGGTCAGTGGGCTTACGTGTGGACACTGGGCTTCCTGTGGCGAGCGGGCTTGCCCGCGAAAGCAGTGGGTCAGTCAACATCAATGTTTGCTGGGCCGACGTCATCGCGGGCAAGTCGAATCGTCGCACCGCCGCTCCCACATTTAATTTTCGCTGCTTTGGGCATTGCGTTCGCTTAACTGAACGGCATCAGGGCTTGCCCCGCGTTGGGGCGCCGGCCCTGATCCAGGCACCGCGTTTTTCCAGTCAGAACGCATTGGCAGGTTTTCGCGCTGCTTCGCAACGCAGCGCGGAGCAAGCCCGCTCGCCACACAAAGCCGCTCGTTACAGGAGACTGCCTTCCCTAACAAACGAGCTGCCACAAACACTCAGAGTTGATAGCTGAAGCTCAGCGTATACCGTGGCCGCCGATTGAAACTGTCCAAGGCGATGTCCGACATTGGCTTGGCCGCTTCAAGGGCAATGTTGTAGTACTTGTTGTCACCAAAACGCAGGCCGACAGCCGCCGATGACATGTCGTTGCCTTTGACCGGCAGCTCGTTGAACCAGGTCTTGGCGCGGTCGAGCACCACGTAGGGTTGCAGGACCTTCACCCAATCGCCGGCGCGGTTGAAGCTGTAGTTGACCTCATACGCCACGCCCCAGCCCTTGTCGCCCGAGCCTTGGTCATCAGGGTAGCCACGGCCGAAGTTCTGCCCGCCAAAGGTCGCGCGTTCACTGTCGGGCAAGGAGTTATCGCTCCAGTAGAACGCCCCCGACAGCACGCCTTGCCAGTTATCGAAGAACTTGTCGCTCTGCACGCCGGACAGGCGCAGGCGGAAGAAGTCCAGGTCAGGTTTTGTCCCTTCCAGGTCACTGCGAGTCGTGGCGCCCAAACCGTTGATGCCTTGGTACAAACCGGCGCTGAGAATACGCAATTGCCGAGTGTCGGACTTGCGCCAGTCGCCCTCGAACGCGAGCGCGCGCAAGTTGGTTTCGATGTCGAAACGGTTGGGGTAGCCCACCAGTTGATATCGCGTGGTCTGGTCCACCGTGTACAGGCGTGTGCCCAGGGTCAGCGATTCATTCGGTGAGGCAATCAGTGGGTGGGTGAAGCCGATGGTGTAGCGGTCGATTGCCTGGTGCGGTTTGAGTTGGAAGCCGCCATCGAGTTGCACGTTGGTGCCGGGGTCTGCGCGATAACGCTCGGCCGCCAGCGCCAACTGGGTGCCCTCGGCGTTGATGAATTGGCTGTAGCCCACGCGGTAGTAGTGCTCTTTGTCATCGCCCGGTGGAAACAGGCCGCTGATGTTGAGCTGTTCGCCCATGGATGTCTGCGAATTGCTGGTCGCGGTCAGCAACGCTTGCGTGCCGCCGCGGTTTTTTTCGACCAGGCTCATGCTGGTGGTGAACGGCTTGCGGCTGGCCTGGATGACCATGTGCGTGGCGCCATCGGTGGTACCCGGCGGCGGCACTTGTGCTTGCAGCGTCACCCCAGGAATGCGGCCCATGAGTGTGGTGTAGCGCTCGAAGGTCTTGCGTGTGAGCGGGCGTTCTCCCAGCAGCTTATTCGCCAATTTGTCGACGTAGGCCGACACGGAACCGATGTCGCCACTCTGTTGATAATCCTTGATATAGCCCTCCACCAATACCACGCGCACCAGGCCGTTTTCGAAGGTCTGTTGTGGCAGGAATGCGTAGGACAGCAGGTAGCCGTCCTGTTGGTAGCGACGGGTGATATTGCGGGTGGCTTCGATCAGCTGTGCGAGGTTGGTCTCATGCCCGATCAACGCCGCGTAGGCCTTGGCCGTCTCGTCCAGCGGGTAGATCGTGCCGCCCTCGATCTGCAGTTTGCGGATGGTGACTTTAGTGTCCATCAGCAACGGCTGGTTCTGGGTCGGCGACGCTTCCGGCACCTGGGTCTGTGGTGTGACCGGCCGATAGGCGTCTGCGGGCAGGTTGGGCACCGGCAGGGTGCGGATAGTGTCGTTGCTATTGAGGAAGCTGGGAAGGGTTTCGGCCTGGACGTAGGAGGCACTGAGGGTAAGCACTAACAACGGCGTTAACACGCGCATAGGACACTCCATGGTCAAACTGCAGCAGCGTTTCTGGCCCGCCGGGTTCTGGGACGCGGTTCGGGAGAGCCAAGCATTGTTCTTTGAAACAAACCCCATAAAAAAGACGAGAGACTTATAGGGTCTCTCGTCTCAACCAAGCGTAGGCGCTGTAGGGGAGGCCGTCTAATCGGCCAGGTGCAATTTATTTTTTGCCGGTAAGGCCGTTCAATACACCGCCCAGGCCGCCGCTTGTGCCAGTGCTTGCGCTGCCGCTGGCCGAGGCACTGGCGCCTACGTTCAAGCCGCCGAGCAAGCCACCACCGCTGCTGCTGGTACCGCCGGTGACCAAACCACCGACTGCGCCCACGGTATTGCCAACTGCCGTTACGGTGGTGCCCAAGGTGTTAGTGATCGGGTTGGCGTTGGCGGCGGTCAGGTTGGTACCCAAGCCGCTGACAGCGCCACCCACTTGTGTCACCAGGCCGTTGACCGGCGCACCGATACCGGTGGTGGTGCCGATGTTTTGTGTCAGGCTGCTGACACCGGAGGTCACAGGGTTCAGCGCTGCGCCGACGTTAGTGGCCAAGCCTGCCACCGGTGCTGTGGCGGCGGTGTTGGCAACGCCGGTGCCGCCGATGATAGTGCCGAGGGAGGCGACGGTGTTGCCCAGTGCGCCACCGGTGACACCTGCTGCACTGACAGTGCCGTTGGTGTTGCCGGCGTTCAAGCCGTTACCCACATTGGCCACCAGGCCACCCACCAGTTCCGGCAGGCCGGAAGCCGAAGCGCCGCCGGCAGGTGCGACATAGCCGCCCGACTTGTCGAGCGCGCCGCCGACGCCAGCCAATGCTCCGCCGACAATACCAGTGACAGGGTTGCCGGTGCCGCCGGCGCCAGCCACTTGACCGCCCAGGCCAGTAACGGTGGAGCCGACTTTATCCAGCAGGCCATTGACTGGATTGCCAAGGCCCGTGGCTTTGCCGAGGTTGCCGGTGGTGTTTTCCACCAGGGACACCACAGGCACCAGCACCTTGCCGCCGAGGGTGTTGGTCACGGAGCCCAGCGGGCCAGTGGTACTGGCGGTGCTGAGGGTGTCACCGAGCATAGTCACGGTTTGGCCGACCTTGTCCACCAGGCCGCCCGCTGCACCGCCTACGCCGCCGGTCAACCCGCCGACGACCGGAATGCCGCCTAATGTAGTGCCCAAGGACTTGCCGGTGTTCGATACGCCGGTGCCCAGGTCGGAGACGCCGTCACCTACGCCAGCGACGGTGATGCCCAGTGAATTGCTGTTGGTGCCCAGCGAGCCCAGGCCCGCGGTGACGCCGGTGCCAATGCTGGTAACGGCTTTGCCGGTCGCAGTGACCAAGCCTCCAGCGGTTACGCCGACGATGGGCACGGTGGTCAGGGTCGAACCCAGGTCGCCCACTGCTGCGCCGACATTACCCACGGTGGTGCCCACGGTGCCGACAATTTGGCCTGTGACCAGAGGCGTAGTGGTCGAGCCGGTGCCACCACCAGTACCGCCACCTGTTCCACCACCGGTGCCGCCGCCAGTACCGCCACCTGTTCCACCGCCGGTGCCACCGCCAGTACCGCCACCTGTTCCACCGCCGGTGCCACCGCCAGTACCGCCACCTGTTCCACCGCCGGTGCCGCCGCCAGTACCGCCACCTGTTCCACCGCCAGTACCGCCACCTGTTCCACCGCCGGTGCCGCCGCCAGTACCGCCACCTGTTCCACCGCCAGTACCACCACCGGTCCCTGCCCCTGAGTCAGGGGAAGATGCCGCCACGCTACTGTGATGTCCGCCACCACCGCTGCTGCAGCCGCCGAGGCTCATCGCCATGATCAGAGCCAGCGCGGTACTTGCTTTCCATAGCACTACTTGAGTTTGAGTTTTCATGATTCAGTTCCCTTGCACCTGTACAACCTTGGTTGTTTCAAACGCTCGCTATTTCTAGTAGTAGCGATACGTTTGTCCGTTTGGCTATCACAGACCCGGGCACTCTTTCGCGCAACGCTCAACTTGGTATTAACGATTTATATACTGGCCGCTTGGCAGCGCTTAGCGACTAATGCCAAGGGTATAAAGAGAGGGTGTGTCAGAATATATATATGTTTTATATCAGTGACTTAAATAAAATAAAGCGGACTGCTCAGGTCCGCTATAACTTAAGGTGTATATATATAATTAATCAGTGTTTTTCAGGTGATGGGTTGCCACTTCCCTACCATATGTTCAATGTCACTCGAGCCCTTTAACAGAAACTCACCGCTCGAACCCGGCGCACTGGCCAGCAACGTAACTTCACTGGGCAGGCGTACCGGCTTCTTGAACTCGACGTGTATTTCAATGTTGGCGGCCGGCAAGTGGTCGCACAGCGCGGCGAGGGTATGCGCCTTATTCCATAACCCGTGGGCGATGGCCTGGGGAAAACCGAATAACTTGGCGGTCAGCGCGCTCAAGTGGATCGGGTTGTAGTCCCCGGACACCCTGGCATAGCGGCGGCCGATATCGGCGGGGGCTTTCCAGCGAGTCAGCTCGTTGACCTGCGTGGGGCTGGGCAAGGTGTCATCCGCCGGCTCGCCTTCAAGCTTCACGCCCCGGCAGAGCAATTGGCTTTCGGCTTCCCACAGCAGGCCGAGGGAGTCCTCGACGGTGGTGATCACATCAAAGGTTGCGCCCTTGGCGTGCGGCTTGAGATTTTGCGCGTGCACGGCCACCGTCAGCTCACTGACAGCGCCCAGTGGGCGGTGAATGCGGATACGGTTGCTCAGGTGAATCAGCCCCAGCAACGGAAACGGAAAGTTTTTCGCCGTCAGCAATTGCATCTGCAGGCCGAACGCCAGGATATGCGGGTAAGTCGCCGGCAGGATGGGGCTGTCGGCAAAACCGCAGACGTTGCGATAAGCGGCCACGGCCTTGGGGTTGACGCTCACCCGGCAGCGCAGCCCCTGCTCGGGCAAGGTGCTGCCGGTGATCTTGCGTTTGAGCGCCGCACGCCAATACAGCGGCGGCAGAAACGGGGTATTGCTTAAGGTCAGCCACTCCATGTTTATGCTCCCAGCAGGCTTTGCCCACAGACCCGCAGTGCTTGGCCGCTGACCGCGCCGGAGCCCGGCTGGCCGAGCCAGGCCACCGCCTCGGCGACGTCCTGCGGCAGGCCGCCCTGGCCCAGCGAACTCATGCGCCGCCCAGCTTCACGCAGGGCGAAAGGAATGTGCGCGGTCATCTGGGTTTCGATAAACCCCGGCGCCACGGCGTTGATGCTGATCCCACGCTCACCCAGCAACGGCGCCCAGGCCTGGGCCAGGCCGATCAGCCCAGCCTTGCTCGCGGCATAGTTGGTTTGCCCGCGATTGCCGGCGATGCCGCTGATGGACGCCAGCAACACCACACGGCCGTTGTCGTGCAGGGTGCCGCTGTCGAGCAGCGCCTTGGTCAGCACTTGCGGCGCGTTGAGGTTGACCGCCAGCACCGCGTCCCAGTATTCCGGGGTCATATTGGCCAAGGTTTTGTCGCGGGTGATGCCGGCGTTGTGCACCACGATGTCGATGCCGTCTGGCAAGTGCTCGATCAACTGCGCGGCAGCGTCTTCGGCGCAGATGTCCAGCACCACGGTGCGTGCGCCCAAGCGTGCCGCCAAGGCTTCGAGATCGGCCTTGGCCTGGGGCACGTCGAGCACGATCACCTCGGCACCGTCGCGCGCCAGGGTTTCGGCGATGGAGGCGCCAATGCCACGGGCGGCGCCAGTGACCAACGCTTTGCGCCCGGCCAATGGGCGGGTCCAATCCTCAACCGGTGTGGCGCAGGCTTGCAGGCGAATCACCTGGCCTGAGATGTAGGCGCTTTTAGGCGACAGGAAAAACCGCAGCGCACCCTCCAGCTGGTCTTCGGCGCCTTCGCCCACGTACAACAATTGCAACACACCGCCGCTGCGCAGCTCTTTTGCCAGGGAGCGACTGAAACCTTCCAGGGCTCGCTGCGCACTGGCTTCGAAGGGGTCGCTGAGGCTTTCCGGCGCCCGGCCAAGAATCACCACATGCGCGCTGTGGTCGAGATTTTTCAGCAATGGCTGAAAGAATTCGCGCAGCTGCTTGAGTTGGTCGGTGTGCTGCAAGTCGCTGGCATCGAACACCACGGCCTTGAGCTTGGGGCCATGCCCGGGAATCCACGCTGCTGCCCCCAATGGCTCAGCGCCGTAGCTGTAAGTGGCATCGGTGAGCTTGTTGGCAAACGCCAGCACCTTGGCGGCCAGGGCGCCGCCGCCTAGCAGCAGCGCACCCTCCACCGGGCGCAGGCGCCCGGCCTGCCAGCGCTCCAGGCGTACCGGTGACGGCAGGCCAATGGCGGCGACCAGGCGATGGCCGAGGCTTGAGTTGGCGAAGTCGATATAACGGTCAGACATGGAACGCTCTCCAAAGGCTGGGGTTCAAACGGTTGACCACCCCGGTGTGGTAGTCGTTCGATCAGCCTAGGCTAGGCTTGATGATTCCACCCACAACTATCAGGGAGCTTTCCATGACTCAATTGCGCCGTGTAGCGATCATTGGCGGTAATCGCATCCCCTTCGCCCGATCCAACGGTCCTTATGCCACGGCGAGTAACCAGGCGATGTTGACCGCTGCCCTGGAGGGCCTGATCGAACGCTACAATCTGCACGGCCTGCGCATTGGCGAGGTGGCGGCGGGGGCCGTGCTCAAGCATTCCCGCGACTTCAACCTCACCCGCGAATGTGTGCTGGGCTCGCGGCTGTCGCCGCAAACCCCGGCTTACGATATTCAGCAGGCGTGCGGCACTGGGCTTGAGGCGGCGTTGCTGGTGGCGAATAAAATTGCCTTGGGGCAGATTGACTGCGGCATTGCCGGGGGCGTCGACACCACCTCTGACGCGCCTATCGGTGTGAACGAAGGGCTGCGTAAGATCTTGTTGCAAGCCAATCGCAGCAAATCCATGGCGGATAAATTAAAAGTCCTGTTACAACTTCGTCCCCATCATCTTAAGCCGGAGCTGCCGCGCAATGGCGAGCCGCGCACCGGTCTGTCCATGGGCCAGCACTGCGAGTTGATGGCGCAGACCTGGCAGATTCCCCGCGCCGAGCAGGATCAGTTGGCGCTGGAAAGCCATCAGAAAATGGCCTCGTCCTACGCCGAAGGCTGGCACAACGATTTGCTTACGCCGTTTCTCGGCCTGACCCGCGACAACAACCTGCGCCCCGACCTGACCCTGGAAAAACTCGCCAGCCTCAAGCCGGCGTTCGAGCGCAGCGAAAAGGGCACCCTCACCGCCGGCAACTCCACGCCGCTCACCGATGGTGCATCGCTGGTACTGCTGGGCAGTGAAGCCTGGGCCAAGGAACGCGGCTTGCCGATCCTGGCGTACCTGCGCGATGGCGAAGCGGCGGCGGTGGATTTCGTCAACGGCGCCGAAGGCCTGTTGATGGCGCCGGTATACGCAGTGCCGCGCTTGTTGGCTAGGAATGGTCTGACGCTGCAGGACTTCGATTACTACGAGATTCACGAAGCCTTCGCTGCCCAAGTGTTGTGCACGCTCAAAGCCTGGGAAGACCCGCAATACTGCAAGACCCGCCTGGGGCTGGACGCGCCGCTGGGCTCCATCGACCGCAGCCGGCTCAACGTCAAGGGCAGTTCATTGGCCGCCGGGCATCCGTTTGCGGCCACCGG
The DNA here is from genome assembly GCF_045447305.1 of Pseudomonas sp. D47. Taxonomy (NCBI): domain Bacteria; kingdom Pseudomonadati; phylum Pseudomonadota; class Gammaproteobacteria; order Pseudomonadales; family Pseudomonadaceae; genus Pseudomonas; species Pseudomonas sp. D47. The sequence continues at coordinate 111,640 of NZ_JBJGXU010000015.1, forward strand.
TGGGCGTATTGTCGCCAACTTGGCCAAGCTGTTGGACGCGGCGGGCAAGGGCCGTGGGCTGATTTCGATCTGCGCCGCCGGCGGCCAAGGTGTGACGGCGATTATCGAACGCTAAAAATGTACAAAAAAATTGGCATATTGGATGCATTCTTAAGTGCCAAAGGTCGGTAGCCTCTCCCCGAGGCGAGCCGATTGCCGTATAACGAGTGCCATACGCGTGTTTGGTAATAAAGGACCCACAATAAAAGCTGATGAAGACTCCTAAACGCATTGAACCCCTGATCGAAGACGGTCTGGTCGACGAAGTGCTGCGCCCACTTATGAGTGGTAAAGAAGCAGCTGTTTATGTGGTGCGCTGCGGCAACGAATTGCGTTGCGCCAAGGTTTACAAGGAGGCGAATAAACGAAGTTTTCGTCAGGCGGCCGAGTACCAGGAAGGCCGTAAGGTCCGTAACAGCCGCCAGGCCCGGGCCATGGCCAAGGGTTCCAAATTCGGTAAGAAAGAAACCGAAGATGCCTGGCAGAACGCCGAAGTAGCGGCGTTGTTCCGCTTGGCCGGTGCAGGCGTTCGCGTGCCTAAGCCGTACGACTTCCTCGAAGGCGTGCTGTTGATGGAACTGGTGGCCGACGAGTACGGCGATGCGGCGCCGCGTCTGAATGACGTAACGCTGGACCCGGACCAGGCACGTGAATATCACGCCTTCCTGATTTCCCAGATCGTGCTGATGCTGTGTACCGGTCTGGTGCACGGTGACTTGTCCGAGTTCAACGTGCTGCTTACGCCGACCGGCCCGGTGATTATCGACCTGCCTCAGGCGGTGGATGCGGCGGGTAACAACCATGCGTTCAGCATGTTGGAACGGGATGTGGGCAACATGGCTTCCTACTTCGGGCGCTTTGCTCCGGAGTTGAAGAAGACCAAGTACGCTAAGGAAATGTGGGCTTTGTACGAAGCCGGCACGCTGCATCCGGCCAGTGCATTGACTGGTGAGTTTGACGAACCGGAAGAGTTGGCGGATGTGGGCGGTGTGATCCGCGAGATCGAAGCGGCGCGGTTGGATGAAGAGCGTAAGCAAGCGATTCGGGCCGCGGATGATGCGCCACCGAGCAAAGCGACGGAAGAACCTCCGCCGCCGCCTTGGATGCAATGATCTTCAGGCCCATGAAGCGCTAAAAATATGGGAGCTGGCTTCCTGTGGGAGTTGGCTTGCCTGCGATACAGACACCTCGGTGTATCAGGCATCACCCGTTGATGCTATCGCAGGCAAGCCAGCTCCCACAGTTGGTTTTGGGTTGAATCAGTTTAAGCGTCAGGCGCAACAGCTGCCCGACGCCAACTCCTTGAGAATCGGGCAATCCGGCCGATGATCGCCTTGGCAGTGTTCCACCAGGTCCTGCAACGTATCGCGCAGTTGCCCAAGCTCCAGGATTTTCTGATTCAGCTCATCGATGTGCTGGCGCGCCAAGGCTTTTACGTCGGCGCTGGCTCGCTGCCGGTCTTGCCACAGTGTCAGCAACTTGCCGACTTCCTCCAGGGAAAACCCCAGATCCCGCGAGCGCTTGATAAACGCCAGCGTGTGCAAGTCGTCGGCGCCATACACGCGGTAGCCGCTGTTGGTGCGATGGGCGGCTTTGAGCAGGCCGATGGACTCGTAGTAACGAATCATCTTCGCGCTCAGCCCGCTCTGGCGGGCGGCTTGGCCGATGTTCATGGGCGTTTATCCTCCAAATGCTCCGGTTTCCAAGTGCTCGGCTTCCAGGTTTTTAACAGTAACGCATTGCTCACCACACTGACGCTGGACAACGCCATGGCGGCGCCCGCCAATACCGGGTTGAGCAGGCCGAACGCCGCCAGGGGAATACCGATCAAGTTATACACAAAGGCCCAGAACAGGTTCTGGCGGATTTTGGCGTAGGTCTTGCGGCTGATCTCCAGCGCCGCCGGCACCAAACGTGGATCGCCGCGCATCAGGGTGATACCGGCGGCGTGCATTGCCACATCGGTGCCGCCGCCCATGGCGATGCCGATATCGGCGGCGGCCAGGGCCGGGGCGTCGTTGATACCGTCGCCGACCATCGCCACCACCCCGGTCTTTTTCAACTCGGCGACGGTGGCGGCTTTGTCGGCTGGCAGTACTTCGGCGTGTACATCGTCAATGCCCAGCGCCTCGGCCACCACGCGGGCGCTGCCGCGATTGTCGCCGGTGAGCAAGTGGCTGCTGATGTGCTGGGCCTTGAGCCGTTCCACGGCCTCCAGTGCGCCGGGCTTGAGCGTGTCGCCAAAGGCAAATAACCCCAGCACACGCGGTTGCGCACCTTGTTCGATCAGCCAGGACAAGGTGCGGCCTTCGGCTTCCCAGGCGTTGGCGGAATCAGCCAAGTCACCCACGCTCAAGCCGTTCTCTTCCAGCATGCGACGGTTGCCCAAAGCCAGTTGCCGGCCATCGAGCGTGCCCGCGATGCCGCGCCCGGTGAGGGATTGGCTAGCAGTCACATCCGCCACGTTTAGGCCTTGTTCGCTGCAGGCATCCAGCACCGCCTTGGCCAACGGGTGTTCGCTGCCGCGTTGCAGTGCACCGGCCTGTTGTAACAGTAGGGCTTCATTGCCATCCACTGCCGCCAAGTGCGCAATTTTTGGCGCGCCGGAGGTGAGGGTGCCGGTCTTGTCGAACACCACGGCGCTGACGGCATGGGCGCGTTCCAAGGCTTCAGCGTCTTTGATCAGGATGCCGTAGCGCGCGGCGACGCCGGTGCCGGCCATGATCGCGGTCGGCGTGGCCAGGCCCAAGGCACAGGGGCAAGCAATCACCAGCACCGCGACCGCATTGATGATCGCGGTTTCCAGCGATGCACCGTACAGCCACCAGCCCACCAGCGTGATCAACGCCAGCACCAGCACGGCGGGCACAAATACCTGGCTGACTTTATCCACCAGTTTCTGGATCGGTGCTTTCGCCGCCTGGGCGTCTTCCACCAGGCGGATGATGCGCGCCAACACACTTTCGGCGCCCAAGGCCTGGGTGCGCACCAGCAAGCGGCCTTCACCGTTGATGGCGCCGCCGGTGACCTTATCCCCCGGTTGTTTCGGCACCGGCAGGCTTTCGCCGCTGATCAAGGCTTCGTCGGCATGGCTTTGGCCGTCCACCACTTCACCGTCGACCGGGAAGCGTTCGCCGGGTTTGACCAGCACCAGGTCATCGAGCTTCAACGCGCTGATGGCAACGTCTTCTTCGCGGCCATCAAACACGCGAATCGCCCGCTCCGGGCGCAAGGCTTCCAAGGCACGAATGGCGCTGGCGGTCTGGCGCTTGGCGCGGCTTTCCAGGTATTTACCCAGCAGCACCAGGGCGATCACCACCGCGGAGGCTTCGAAATACAAGTGCGGCATGCTGCCTGCAGGCGCGGTGAGCCATTCGTAGATACTCAGGCCGTAACCGGCGCTGGTGCCGATAGCTACCAGCAGGTCCATGTTGCCGGCGCCGGCGCGGACGGCTTTCCACGCGGCTATATAGAAGCGCGCGCCAAAGATGAACTGCACGGGGGTGGCCAGGGCGAACTGCACCCAGGCGGGGAGCATCCAGTGCAGGCCGAAGGGCTCCACCAGCATCGGCAGCACCAGGGGCAGCGCCAGCAAGATCGCCAGCAGCAGCGACCAACGCTCGTGGTGCAGGCGCTGGGCTTGGTTGGCATCGGTGACGGTTTCACTTTGCGGCAGGGTGGCGGTGTAGCCAGCTTTGTCGACGGCGGCGATCAAGACGCCGGGGTCCATCTGGCCCAGCACTTCGACATGGGCACGTTCGTTGGCCAGGTTGACGCTGACGCTTTGCACCCCCGGCACCTTGCCCAGCGCGCGCTCGACACGGCCGGCACAGCTGGCGCAGGTCATGCCGCTGATGGGCAGGTCAAACGTGGTGGATCCATTCATGGGGCAGTCCTCCAGGAGACGTTGCCCCTAGAATCAACCTTGACCTGTGGGGAAGGTCAAGCGCGATCCTTCCCACGCCCTGCGTCGCAATGCCGCTCTTAAGGTTTGTGACGCGGCGCGTCACGGGATGCGTTCCCACGCGGAGCGTGGGAACGATCAGGCGCGGGTTTAATATTCCAATGCGGCAGGTTTCAGGTACATGCCATCCGGGCCCTGGGCGATACGCAATTTGCGCACGTCACCGGCCTTCAGTGTGATGTTCTGCGCTGGCGGCGCCAGCATGCCCGGCAGGCAACCGGCGGCTTGGCCCGGCAACAGCTTCAGGCGCAGCGACACATTGCCTGCCGGCAAGTTGAACGAGGTGGCTTGTTCCTGGAACAGGCGCCCGGCCAACTGGTCCTGAATGTACAGGCCAATCTCGCAATTGGTCAGCACTTCCAGGCGTTCGCGGGAAATGATCAGCACGGCGTAGTCTTGATCGGCGCTGGCCTGGGGCGCAACGGCAGACAAGCTCAACAGGCTGACAAGGGCAAAAAGCGACCAGCGCATGGCGAATGCTCCGTGGTTCATAGCTAAGATGCATGAAGCTTGGCCGACGCGGCGGCCGAATACCAGCCCGGCCGGTATTTATGAAACTTGACCTTGCCATCGTGGCAAGGTCGAGACTCAATTCACCCTCAATACAGGAGTCATATCATGCAAATATTCAGCGTTGAAGGAATGACCTGCGGCCATTGCGTTCGAGCGGTAACCCAGGCCGTGCAAAGCCAGGACCCGGCGGCGAGCGTCAACGTCAACCTGGCGGCCAAAGAAGTGGGCGTTGAAAGCCACTTGTCGGCCGAGCAGGTCATCGAGCTGATCACCGAAGAAGGCTACAGCGCCAAGCTCGCGTAAGTTTTCTGATAGTTAGCGAGCTAACGTAATGTTCATGGCACCCAAGCGCGGCTAGACTGTCGAGCTGCCGACTCACTTGGGTGTCTGATGAACCTCCGCATAATCCTGATTCTGGGCGCCTTGAGCGCCTTCGCGCCGTTGGCGATCGACTTCTACCTGCCGGGCTTCCCCGCCATGGCCACGGCGTTCGCCACCGACGAAAAACATATCCAGCTGACCCTAGCGGTGTATTTCGGCGGCCTGGCCATCGGCCAACTGATCTACGGCCCGCTGGCCGACCGCTTTGGTCGGCGTGTGCCGCTGCTCAGCGGCGTGACCCTGTTTACGGTGGCATCCTTTGCCTGCGCCTATGCGCCGTCGCTGGATTGGCTGATCGGCGCGCGCTTCGTGCAAGCCCTCGGCGGCTGCGCGGGCATGGTGATTTCGCGCGCAGTGGTCAGCGACAAATGCGACGCCGTGGGTTCGGCCAAGGTGTATTCGCAACTGATGCTGGTGACTGGCCTAGCGCCGATCCTCGCGCCGTTGGCGGGTGGGGTGATGGTCGGGTTGTGGGGCTGGCAGTCGATTTTCCTGGCGCTGTCGATCTTCAGCGTGATGGCGGCCATCGCGGTGGCGGTCGGCTTGCCGGAAACCTTTCCGGCCCATCAGCCGCGCCAGCCACTGTCCGGCTCGCTGCGCCGCTATGGCGCGCTGCTGTCTGACCGGGTTTACCTCGGCTACGCCTTGACCGGCGGCATTTCGATTGCCGGGATGTTTGCCTACATCGCCGGTTCACCTTTCGTGTTTATCAAGCTCTACGGCGTGCCTGCGGAGCATTATGGCTGGCTGTTCGGCTCCAACGCGGCCGGCTTTATCCTGGTGGCACAGCTCAATGCGCGGTTGCTGGCCAAACGTGGCCCGGCGTTTTTGCTGTCGCGCACCGTGTGGGTCTACGTAGCGGCGGCGTTGTCGCTGTTGGGCATTGCTGCCTTGCGCACCGAAGCCCTGTGGCCGTTGCTGGTGCCGCTGTTTATCTGCATCGCGAGCTTAGGCTGCATTTTGCCCAACACCTCGGCGTGCGCCATGAGCGGCCAGGGTGCACGGGCCGGTAGCGCATCGGCGCTGCTGGGCTGCATTCAGTTTGGCGTGGCAGCGGGTGCGGCGTCCCTGGTCGGCGTGTTGCACGATGGCACGGCGATGCCGATGGCGATGGTCATCAGTTTGTGCGGTGTCTTGGCGGTGACCATTGCCATGTCGACCCAGCGCCTGCAACGGGCGCGGGCCGTGCAAGCGCAGGGCTGAGGTGTTCGATCAGCCGGCGGCGGCGCGCTGCTGGCTGAGAGGGATGCGGTGGGGCGCCTGGATACGGGCTTGCAGGGTGTCGGCAAAGGCGCGGGCCTCGGCCTCACTGCGGAAGGTGAACGCGTCGCCGTCGAGGCTGACCTGCCATTTGTTGCCGGGGGATTTTGCTAACGCTCTTATCAGGATCTTCATTGCTGACTTCCTCACGTAAAAGAATCGTGGCAAAGGCGGCCAATATAAACCCGAATGCGCTCACAAATATGACAAAGATCAACTCTCTGACTAATGGTGCCGTCCATTACTCACAGGAATAAAAGACGACACTGACAGAAGTTTTTTCAGAAACCTTCCAACACGATCTTGCCCTTGGCCTTGCCGCTTTCCAGCAACGCGTGGGCACGGCGCAGGTTCTCGGCGTTGATCACACCGAAGTGCTCGCCCACCGTGGTCTTCAGGGTGCCGGCGTCGATCAGCTCGGCCACACGGTTGAGCAGGTGGTGCTGTTCGATCATGTCCGGCGTCTCGAACATCGAACGCGTGTACATGAACTCCCAGTGCAACGACAGGCTCTTGCGCTTGAGTTTGCTCACATCCAGCGCCTTGGGATCGTCGATCAGCGCCAGCTTGCCTTGGGGCTCCAGGGCCTCCACCAGTTGGTCCAAGTGATGGTCGGTCTGGGTCAGGCTGGCGACGTGGGTTACGTGTGGGTGGCCGGCGTTTTTCAGCGCTTCGCTGAGCGGTTGGCTGTGGTCGATCACCAGGTCGGCGCCGAGGGCTTTGGCCCACTCTTGAGTTTCCGGGCGCGAGGCGGTACCGATGACTTTCAGCGCAGTGAGTTGGCTGGCCAGTTGCGTCAGGATCGACCCCACACCCCCGGCGGCACCGACGATCAGCAGGCTCTGGCCTTCATCCTCTTTGCCTTCACGCACCTGCAGGCGCTCGAACAGCAACTCCCAGGCGGTGATGGCCGTCAGCGGCAGCGCGGCAGCTTCGGCGAACCCCAGGCTCTTGGGCATGTGGCCGACGATGCGTTCATCCACGGTGTGCAGTTCGCTGTTGCCACCCGGGCGTACGAGGGAGCCTGCGTAGAACACCGTGTCACCGGCCTTGAACAGCGTCACGTCGCTGCCAACGGCCTTGACCACGCCGGCCACGTCCCAGCCCAGCACCTTGGCGGCGCCATTTTCCGGGGCGACGTTCTGGCGCACCTTGGTGTCCACCGGGTTGACCGAGATGGCTTTGACTTCCACCAACAGGTCGCGCGGGCCGGCGACCGGCTCTGGCAGTTCGATGTCTTGCAGGGATTTTGCATCGGTGATGGGCAGTGCGGCGTAGTAGGCAATGGCTTTCATAAGGGCTCCGGAAAAGGGCGTTGATCAGGCAAGAAATTTCAGGCGCTTGAGTTCGAAGTGTTCGATCACGTCAGCGGCCTTGGCGCGGAAACTCTGGATATGCGCGCTCTGGTCGTGGTCGGCCAGCGCCGCGTCGTCGCTCCAGCGTTCGAGCATGTAGAAGGTCTCGGGGTGTTGCAGGTCCTGGTGCAGGTCGTACTGCTCGCAACCCGCTTCCAGGCGGGTCGGTTCCAGCAGGCCGCGCAGCAGGGTTTCCAAGGTGGCCTGTTGGCCGGGTTTGGCGATCAGCGTGGCGATGACGTTAAAGGCAGCGGACATATTCAACTCCAAGCATGTGATGAACGGGATGGGCAGATGATTGGCTATTTCCCAGGAAGATAAAACCCGCTAAAACAGCAGTCTGTTTCAATAGAATTTTGATAATTGGCGAGAATGCATGCTGCGTTTTGATGATTTGCAGTTGTTTGTGCGCGCGGCGGACCTGGGCAGTTTGTCCGCCGCGGCGCGGGTCATGGACCTGTCGCCGGCGGTGGCCAGCGCCGCGTTGAAGCGCATCGAGCAGCAACTGGGCACGCGCTTGCTGGCACGCTCCACGCGCAGCCTGCGTTTGACCGCCGAGGGTGAAGGTTTTCTGGGGTACGCCCGCGCCGCGTTGAGTTCGCTGGACGAGGGGCGGCGTTTATTGGCCAGCGGCCAGGACCACGTCAGCGGCGTGCTGCAGCTGTCGGCGCCTTCAGACTTCGGGCGCAACCAGCTGCTGCCGTGGCTCGATGAGTTCCAGCGTGAATACCCGCAACTGACCGTGCGCCTGCTGCTGGGTGACCGCATTGCCGACCTGTTCCGCCAGCCGGTCGACATCGCCCTGCGCTATGGCGAGCCCGAAGACTCGAGCCTGATCGCGCTGCCCATCGCCCCGGACAATCTGCGCGTGCTGTGCGCCGCGCCCAGTTACCTGGCGCGGCATGGCGAGCCGCGCCATCTGGAGCAACTGGCCCAGCACAATTGCCTGCTGTACATGCTCGGCAGTCGCGTGCACGACCATTGGAGTTTTCACGACGGCAAGCGCGAGGTCAGCCTGACGGTGACCGGCGACCGCTTCAGTGACGACGCCGACGTGGTTCGCCGCTGGGCGGTGGCGGGTGTCGGCATTGCCTACAAGTCTTGGCTGGACGTGAGCAGCGATGTGCTGGCCGGGCGCTTGCGCGTGATCCTGCCGGAGCTGCGCGGTGAGCGTACGCCGCTCAATCTGCTGTGCGCCCATCGCGCGCAATTGAGCAAACCCATCAACCTGCTGCGCGAAATGCTCGTGGCCCGTTGTGCGACATTGACCGCGCAATGGCCGGAGCGATTGAACGCGGCGCAGTAGCCTCCACCAAAGTAAGAAATTTCACTCAGAGCCTGTCCCTTTCCGCGCTGTCAGACGCCGCGGAGCGGGCGGTTTGCGCCCCTATACTTCGTTCCAACCGCAGCAGACAAATGCTTAACAAGGAGTGAATACATGGAAGCAGCACCGTGCATCAGTCATATCGCCGGCTTGCTCTGCGAGCCCAAGCGTACCGCCATGCTCTGGGCCTTGATGGACGGCTCGGCCAAGTCCTCAGAAGAATTGGCGACGTTGGCCGGGCTGTCGTCGGCGTCGGCTATTGCACATTTGTCGCGGCTCACCGGGGGCGGTTTGCTGCGGGTCGAGGCCCGGCGTGGCAAGCGGCTGTTTCGCGTGGCGGCCGCCGATGTCAGTGCGGCCATCGACGCCTTGGCCAATACCACCATGGCCAGTGCCGCACGCATGACGCCGGATGTTTTACCGAAGGCCCTGCTGGCGCCGGCGCCATTGCGACACGCCCGTTTGTGCCATGGGCACCTCGGCGGTGAGTTGGCGGCGTGGCTTTACCAGCAGATGGCGGATGCTGGCTGGATCGATCGCCATGAGCAGCGTACCGATATTACTGTCGCGGGTGCGCAGCACTTTGCGCGCCTGGGCATTTTTACCCAGGCGCTGGCATCGCCTGTGGTCTGCGACTGTTTTGACTGGAGCCAGCAGCAACCGCACCTGGGTGGCCCGTTGGGCGCGGGGCTGCTGCAACTGTTTTTACAGTCCGGCTGGATCAGCGTGGCCAACGAGTCCCACGCCTTGCAGGTTACCGGCACCGGGCATGTGGAAATCAACCGGCTGGTTGCGTTGTAGGCGGGCCATCGTCGCTCAGAGTTTCAGTCAGGTCGCATCCAGCAATTACCGGTGAAAACGATGCCGCACACTCGCTCTGGGGCTTTTTCACACAGGGGGTGCGGCATGGGTATGCAAGGCTATAGCGCAGCGGAACGGCTGGAACGGTTGCCGATCAGCGGTTACCACCGAGTCACCTTCATCATCATCGCCCTGGCGTTTTTCTTCGATTCCATGGACCTGGCGATGATGACGTTTCTCTTGGGCTCGATCAAAACCGAGTTTGGCCTGAACACGGCCCAGGCCGGGTTGCTGGCCAGTTCGAGTTTTTTTGGCATGGTGATCGGTGCCTCTTTATCCGGGATGTTGGCAGATCGCTTCGGACGCAAGCCGGTGTTCCAGTGGAGCATCGTGTTGTGGGGCGTCGCCAGTTACCTGTGTTCCACCGCGCAGACGGTGGAGACATTGACGCTGTTTCGCATCCTGCTGGGGATCGGCATGGGCATGGAGTTCCCGATTGCGCAGTCGATGCTCTCGGAGCTGATCCCAGCCAAGAGGCGCGGGCGCTATATCGCCTTGATGGATGGTTTCTGGCCGCTCGGTTTTGTGGCGGCGGGCGTGCTGTCTTATTTTCTGCTGCCGGTGATTGGCTGGCGCGACATCTTTTTGGTGCTGGCGGTGCCTGCGGTGTTTGTATTGGCGATTCGGTTTTTTATCCCGGAGTCGCCGCGCTGGCTTGAGCAGGCCGGCCGGCATGCGGCGGCGGATAAGGTGTTGCTGGGCATTGAGCAAAAAGTGCGCAATTCGCTGGGGCGCGCCGACTTGCCGGAACCGATTGCCTTGCCACGGGTTGAGAGCGTGCCGGGGACGTTTTTCTCGGCGTTTCAACAACTGTGGTCGGCGCAGTATCGCCAACGCACGATGATGATCTGGAGCGTATGGTTCTTTGCCTTGCTGGGCTTTTATGGGCTGACGTCCTGGCTCAGCGCATTGTTGCAGCAGTCGGGTTTTGCCGTGACCCAATCGGTGTACTACACGGTGATCATTTCCCTGGGTGGGATTCCCGGGTTCTTGATGGCGGCCTGGCTGGTGGAGCGCTGGGGGCGTAAGCCGGTGTGCGTGGTGACGTTGCTGGGCGGCGGGGTGATGGCATTTCTGTATGGGCAGAGCGCGGTGTTTGGCGGCAACGTGGGGCTGCTGATTACCTCGGGGCTGTTGATGCAGTTCTTTCTGTTTGGCATGTGGGCGGTGTTGTACACCTACACGCCGGAGCTGTATCCCACTTCGGCGCGGGCCACTGGTTCCGGGTTTGCCTCGGCAATTGGCCGGGTTGGTTCGTTGCTGGGGCCGTTGGTGACCGGGCTGGTGTTTCCGATAACCGGGCAGGGCGGGGTGTTTGCCTTGGGCGCGCTGTGTTTTGCGGTGGCGGCGCTGGTGGTGTGGGTGTTTGGGATGGAGACGAAGGGTAAGACGTTGGAAGAACTGGCCGAGGCTTAGAGGGCGACATAGAACACGTGTGGGAGCGGGCTTGCCCGCGATGGCGGTC
>NZ_JBJGXU010000150.1:0-1356 GCF_045447305.1 Pseudomonas sp. D47
CCGTAAGGGCGGAACCCTACGAAGCCGTTACCGCAGCAACGGATATGTACTCAATCAACCCGAAAAAAATAGCCAGCCCAGAAGCAAGCCCCCTCGCCACAGGTCTACCAGGCCATCGCAGGCAAGCCAGCTCCCACCCGTGTTAGCGATGTGACAGAACCACTCTCAATAACTTGTAAAACCCCGTCGATCCACCTAGCTTATGCGCCCCCCGCCCTGCGCTTTAAGGCCTTGCCCCATGGTTTTGCGTTTTCGCCCCGTCGTCACTTCGCGTTTCGCCCTCGGCCTGCTGCTCAGCGGCGGTATCGGTAGCAGCCTGGCAGCTGAAATAGAACTGCCGGCAGTGAACGTCCAGGGTCAGGATGAATCGGGGTATCGCACCAACACCGCCTCGGTCGGTGGCTTCGATGAAGCGCCGTTGCTCGAAACGCCCGCCTCGATCACCGTGATCAACGCCGCCATGATCAAGGACCAGCAAGCCCGCCTGCTCAGTGAAGTGCTGCGCAAAGACGCCTCGGTGGGCGACAGCTACGCCCCCATTGGCTACTACGAAAATTTTGTGGTGCGCGGCTTCTCGCTGAACGCGGCAAGCAGCTACAAGATCAACGGGCGCACCATCACCGGCGAGCAGAACGTCGCCCTGAAAAACAAGCAGCAAGTGGAAGTACTCAAAGGCCTGGCCGGTTTGCAAAGCGGGATTTCCGAGCCCAGCGGCGTGATCAACTACGTGACCAAGCGCCCGGAGGATGTGCGTTCGGTGACCGTGTCCACTGATGATCGCGGCAGCGGCTATGTCGCCACCGATGTCGGCGGTTGGTTTGGCAGCGAGCAGCAGTTCGGCCTGCGCGCCAACGTCGCCCATGAAGACCTCAATGCCTATGTGGAACACGCCAATGGCCAGCGCGATTTTGTGTCCCTGGCCTTCGACTGGAACATCAGCCCCGATGCGCTGCTGCAACTGGATGCGGAGTACCAGAACAAGCAACAGCGCTCGGTGCCGGGGTATCAGCTGTTGGGGGGAACCGAAGTACCGCATGGCGCGTCACCGAAAAAGCTGTTGGGGCACCAGAGTGGTTCCAAACAGGTCGGCATTGAGTCGCTGAACCTCAACGGCAAGTTCGAGTACCGCTTCAGTGATCAGTGGAAAGGCAGCGTAAGTGCGGCGCGCAGCAAGGTGGTGATTGATGATTACAGTTCGTTTGCCTGGGGCTGTTACTACGTAGGCAGCTGTAACGCCAACACCTTCAGCCCTGAGGGTGACTACGACATCTACGACTACCGCAGCCCCGACGACACCCGCCGCGACGATGAAATCCAGGCAGCCATGACCGGGCTGTTCGACACCGCAGGCCTGGG
>NZ_JBJGXU010000151.1:0-1319 GCF_045447305.1 Pseudomonas sp. D47
TGAAGGTGCTACAGGCGGCGGTACAGGCGGGACGGTTCCTATTATCAGTCTATTCATGACGCCGGACAAAATCGGACGTACCTGGAGTGAAGCGAATAATTATTGCTTGAATAAAGGTGCACGTCTTCCAACGAGAGATGAATTGATAACTCTATTCAAAACCGCAACGTCAGGTGTTTCTCCAAACGACGAAATGTGTAAGGTACACGGTTGGCCGCTGCGCGGGATGTGTGGGGGCAGTACGCCCAGCCAAAGCCTCCATTACTGGTCCAGCACCCGGGTCGGGACCGGCTCCCACGTCAGCGTCGGCCTGGACTACGGCAATCCCGCCGACGCCGGCGATACGCTCAGCCTCGACCATGTAGCTTGTATTATCCCAGGGTATTAATCTTTAGCTTTTAGTTTTTAAACGTGCTTTTGTTTTTGCTTGGGAGAAGTTGGTATATGGAGATTGGCGAACGTTTGCGGTTGAGTGAGTCCAGCGAGTGGTGGGCGTGTTTTCGAGAAGGGAGGTTTATCCGTTTTACGACGCGCACCTGGGCTGGTTTTGTCAGCAGGGTAAACCGCTCAAAGTGTTGCAGCGTTCGTTCAAAAAGATCAAGGGTCGGGTAGTGCTTTATGGAGGCTTGCCGCAGGCACGCTTGACTGTTGACGCGACACCTCGCCTTGGCGGTGCAGGCTGGATTTACCAGCATTGCAGGCTTGGTGTGTTGCGCAGCCGATAGCTACAACGCAGTTGTCGCCATCGGCTGCGGTGTACGCTGAAAGCGGGCAGCAGCAAGTGTTAAACGAACTGACCCAAGTAGGGCTAGCCAGTTGCACGCCATTGCAGGCACTGCAGTGGCTGGTGGACTGGCCCCTATCAAACCGGGCACCTACACCCCGTTAAATTGATGCCGCTGCCAAACGCCTAAACTCCCGTGATGAGCCGCATTTCAGCGCGCTGTGCGGATGCTCCTCGTTGTAATGCTCAAAGGCAATCGTCAGGTTGCGTAACGCTGTTTCCCGGTCAGGTTTGGGCATGTGCGCGACGTAGTCGCGCGTGATCGTTTTAACGAAGCTTGCGGCCATGCCGTTGCTCTGCGGGCTGCGTGTCGGGGCGGTCACTGGCTGCAGCCGATTTGTCGGGCAAACTGTCATGCCTGTTCAGGCGACCGGAGCCAGCTCTCAGTTTCCCGAAGTTTTTAGTCGAATGCTCCGCCCGATTGACTGAGAAGTGCCCTGCAGTGGTCACCGCACAGCATGAATCCAGACGGTTTCCAGCCGCCGCTTACTTCGCCTTATGGGGAGGTTTCTCGACGTACGGACGATTGAGGGTC
>NZ_JBJGXU010000152.1:0-1310 GCF_045447305.1 Pseudomonas sp. D47
CAATGAGTAGGGCTTTTTTGTAGGTGCTTGAAGGGACTCTGGTCATGGAAATTTCTGCACAAAGCATCGCCGCCGAACTCATGGGGCAGGTCGAGAAGCTCCTCCCGGCGCGTCCTTTAGTGAGCGGTGGATTTCATCATTTTGTTATCCGAGCGTCGGTAACCGCTGAGGTAAGTCCTACGATGTCGTCCGAAGCCTTCGATATTTTTCTGTGCAAACTTGCAGACGAGTGTCGTGAGTGGTCAGTCGAAATCAGTGGCAGCTTGGACGATTTGGTGATCACTTTCTCTAGGTGAGCCCACGGGTAATTGAACCCCGATTTTTAAGAACAAATCTATGCGAAAAGCCCGGAAATGCGATCCAGGCTTTTTTGGGTCCCTCATTCAGGTTTAAGCATTGTCGCGGCCGTCGCCGGAAGGTTCGCCCGTTTTGCTAGGCCAATTGCGATGGCAATCAATCACGGACACATCTTCTCCTTGCGCGTGCATGCGACGCAGGTAAGACACTGGTCGTACGTCGCTTGATTCAAAAGGAGACCATGTGCAGACAGCATGGTCGCCATGCTCTTTTATCGATTCGTTGAGTAGCCTGATCAATTCGCTGGCTTTCATAGGATTCCATGCCTTATTGGATCTGGATTGTTCGCTCCGCGTACCTGCCTCGACAATAGCACTCAACTAACAGCCCGCCACTGCGCGGGCTTTTTCTTTTTCATGCCCTACGAAGTCGAGCGCATGGAGTATCTACAGCGCCTGCTCGACAAAATCGACAGGTTCGAATTGCTTATCTCGGGCCTGGGTGGCGCTGTGATCGCCAGCTGGTGGCATAAGGACGACTTGAACGACTGGCGTGCTTGGATGATCTTCCTCATCACCGGCATGGCCTGCTCGATCTATTTGACGAGCATGGTCAGCACCTACCTGGGTGTGACCGAGCCGAAGATCGTCGCCGGCATTGGTAAGGCGCATCGCTTTCGCATAGTCCGCTTCAAGGTCATCGGGCAGCGATTCACAATCCAGCTTGGCTGTAGCCATCAGTTGGGGCTTCGTCGTAGCTGTAGCGGGAGGCCTGCGCAGCCATTGCCGGGCCAGCGAGAAGTAACGCACAGAGATATAAGCGTCCGTGCATTGGTTTGAAGTCTCGAAATGTCAAAGTTAGCGGAGTATACCCGGCCAATGGGCGACACGTTTTCGGATGCGCCAAATCGTGGCGCGAGGTTTTCAGATGAACAACGTCACCCGCCTGCGCCACGCGCTCCCGATGAGCCAGGACATCAACAAGGCCCTGACTGATCTGGGTAGCGCCATCGC
>NZ_JBJGXU010000153.1:0-1263 GCF_045447305.1 Pseudomonas sp. D47
CGCACCACGGGCTTCAACAGCATTCGTACCCTGGCTGCACGACTCCATTACTTCCAAGCCGTCTCAGGCAACCGTCTGGCCTACCTGCCCCTGGAACTGCGGCTACGGGGGAAATCCACACGACAGAGTCATGGCACACCGATTTTCTACGTCGATATTACCCTGCGTAATGGCCTGGACATGGACACCACCCTGTATGCGGCGAGAGAGCTGGAATCCATCCGCCAAGCAACCGGCTATGACCAAGTGGCTCTGGACAACGCGGCTCGCCTAGGCCTGGGTAATGGCGCCTTCGAAGACGGTGCGGAAGATCACGACGCAATCATTGATGAGTTTTTCCCTGCGCCTGAACCGCAGAAAACGGGGCGCGATGGATCGCCTTCTGCTCGACCATCACTGGCCAAAAAGTTGGAGTCATTGGCGACAGGTGCCTTACCGGCAGACCGTACTCACTAACCCCACTTCATAGGAGGCACCATGAACCAGCGCTGCCTGATTTGCGACTCAACAGCTGTAATGTCCAAAGACGTCGCCACAAGCGTGGTGATGCTCATCGGAACACTGGAGAGCTTCCTGCTCGGTGCCACGCAGGTGCAAGTCCCGTTACCGCAAAACGAGCAGCACAGCTCTTTAGCTCAAATGCTCACGAGGATAAGCAAGGGCGTTTCTCGTGCCACCTCTGGCCACATCGCCACGCAGGCCTTTGCCAACGACGTGCGAACGTATCAGTTCAGCCACCATGACTGGATCTGCCTACGGTGCGGCGCCCTGTTCGACAAGGACTCCGTCGACAACCCTCACGATCTTTGAAAATGATTGTGAGCTCAAGCCTTTCTAAGACGCTCAGCCAAACGCTCCACCATGTCCACAATAAGCTGTCGGTCTTCATGATCAAGCGTCATCAATAACCGGCTGATCCGAGTGGCTTGGTCGTCAGGACGTGAACTGGCCTCGGTCAATAAATCCGCCACTTCGCAATCAAAGATGTTGGCGAACTCCACCAGCCGTTCAATGTTGGGCACGACGATACCTCGCTCGATACGGGAAACGGCTTCATTGCCAATGCCCAAGCGTTCGGCCACCTCTTCCTGCGTCAAGCCACTGCGAATGCGCTGCTTAGCAATCGCACGGCCTACCACACCCGCCAAAAACTTCTGATCAGTTTCTATCACATTACCTCCCAGCTCTCAACCTACATGGTTGAGCATCACCTCATTGACATGAAGGGCCTCCAACACCGAAACTCAACCTTAAAGGTTGATA
>NZ_JBJGXU010000154.1:0-1091 GCF_045447305.1 Pseudomonas sp. D47
GGCGGTCTCAGGTTCCAAGTGCAACAGTCAGTTGATGGTTTCGAGCTTGTTGCTCGCTAATAGCTGAAGGTATTCAACCAGTACTTCGACCGGAAATTTCCAGCCCAGCGTTTGGCGTGGCCGAGTGTTCAGCAAGTCGGCAATTTCGTCCAGTCGCTCCTGGGTGACCAGAGAGAGATCCGTGCCTTTTGGCAAATACTGGCGCAGCAAGCCATTGGTGTTTTCATTGCTGCCGCGCTGCCATGGGCTGTGCGGATCTGCAAAGTAAATCTTCAGGCCGGTGTGGGCCGTGATTTCGGCGTGACGGGCCATTTCACTGCCTTGGTCGTGCGTCATGGTTTTCAGCAATGATGGCGCCATCCGCGACATCTCTCTGGTAATGGCTTGAGCGGCTGCATAGGCGGTCGGTGCGTCGAGTTTTGCCAAGATTACGTAACGGCTGGTGCGCTCAACCATCGTGGCGACAGCAGAGCGATTGTTGGCCCCGATGATCAGGTCGCTTTCCCAGTGTCCTGGAACAAGGCGATCAGCGACCTCTGGTGGACGCAAGTGGATGCTGAGCTCAGCAGGATAGCGCTCTCGACGTATGGCACTCTGGGTTCGCGGGCGACGCTTGCCTTTACCTTGGCGCAAGTAGCTGATGAGCTGGCGTTTCAACTCGCCTCGCGGATAGGCATAAATTGCCAGGTAGATGGTTTCGTGACTCACATATCGCTCGGGGTGATCGGGCCAGATACGGCGTAGTCTGCTGGCGATTTGCTGGGGTGACCAGCCAATGCGCAACATTTCTATGATCACTTGGAACAGTTCAGAGCCAGAGCACAAGCGAGACTGACGGCGCGGCTTGTGACGTAGCACTCGCGCCCGGCTTGCGGCGTGAGATGAATCGTATCGCCCCAGTTGGCTGTGCCGCCTGATCTCACGGCTAATGGTACTGGGATGACGCCTGAGCAAAACGGCGATAGCTCGAAGAGTGAGTTGTTGAAGCTGCATCACCATGATGGCGACGCGCTCCTCAGTGCTGAGATGTGTGTACTTCGTTGGCATGGCAACACCTTACATCAGGTGTTGCACTTGGTCCTTGAGACCGC
>NZ_JBJGXU010000155.1:0-1027 GCF_045447305.1 Pseudomonas sp. D47
AGTCCGAACGGTTGCCAGGGCGCGAAGCCCGATTCTGCAAGGTTGGACGTGAGGAAAACACCATGGACCATGACTCTGCGTTTGTCGGAATTGATGTTTCCAAAAACAAGCTCGACTCATTTGTCAGCACCACTGGCCAAGTCGAACAGTTTTTCAATACTCAAGAAGATATCCAGCGTTTAGCTAAACATCTCAAGGCTCAGGAGCCGGTTTTGGTGGTGTTGGAAGCAACTGGGGGATATGAGCGGCTTGCGGCTGCGGAGCTTTGCGCTGCGGGACTGCCAGTCGTTGTCGTCAACCCCCGCCAGGTGCGTGATTTCGCCAAAGCTACCGGTCGGTTGGCTAAAACCGATGCTCTGGATGCCCAGGTGATTGCGGAGTTTGCCCAGGCGGTCAAACCCGAGATTCGAGAGATGCCAGATGAACACACTCGTGAGCTGGCAGATCTACTCACTCGACGCCGCCAACTCATCGACATGATCGTGGCGGAGGAGTCTCGGCTGAAGCAGGCGGTATTCAAGGCACTTCGAAGAGACATCAAGGCACATATCACCTGGCTTCAAAAGCGGCTTAAAAGCACAGACGATGACTTGCACGAAGCCATCAAGGCTTCCCCGGTCTGGAAGGCCAATTATGATTTGCTACGCGAGGTCGCTGGTGTTGGCAACGTGCTCGCACTTTCGCTGCTGGCGATGGTTCCGGAGCTGGGCAAGGTTAATCGCAAACAAGTGGCTGCCTTGGTTGGTGTGGCGCCTTTTAACTGCGATAGCGGCCTCTACAAAGGGCGTAGACGGATATGGGGTGGTCGAGCTGAGGTTCGAAGTGTGCTTTACATGGCCGTCTTGTCCTCGAAGAGCCATAACCCGGTGATCGAGAGGTTCTACAACCATCTGCTTGCTGCAGGAAAGACGAAGAAAGTAGCGCTGGTTGCATGCATGAGAAAGCTGCTGACGATCTTGAATGCGATGGTGCGCGATCAAAAGCATTTCGCTGAAATGGCTTGAATTTCGACACGGTTGCTCACTCC
>NZ_JBJGXU010000156.1:0-998 GCF_045447305.1 Pseudomonas sp. D47
ACTGAAAAACGTTTAGGCCCTTTGCGCAGCGAGCGAGCTGCGGCTCGCCCAGGGTTTTCCGTAGTGGCCTACGATCCTGATCTGGATTTAGTCGTCGATCTTCAGCCTTGGGAAGACGCCCATGCCAGCGAGCGGGTCAGTGTTCTACCGCTGTTGGCCCGCGCAAGCGCGGGTCAACTATGGATGGCTGACCGACTTTATTGCACGCTGCCTGTCCTGCAAGCCTGCGAAAACACAGGGGCCTCGTTCATCGTTCGCCAACACAGCAAACATCCACGTGTGATCCAGGAAGGCGACTGGCAAGAGTCAGGGACCGTCGACACCGGAACCGTTCGCGAACAAACCATCGAAGTAAAAGGCGGTCGCCGCTGGCGACGCGTTGAGTTGAGCTTGCAAACGGCTAATGACTCAGGTGATTTGGTGATGTGGTTCTGGAGCAATTTGCCCGACACCATCAGCGCTCGACAAATAGCTGATTTATACCGCCGCCGCTGGAGTATTGAAGGGATGTTCCAACGCCTTGAATCGGTGCTCGACAGTGAGATTAAGAGCCTTGGTAGCCCTAAAGCCGCGCTGCTGGGCTTCGCCTCGGCGGTTCTGGCTTACAACGTTTTGTCGGTTCTCAAACGCAGTGTGGAACAGGCGCACCGCGAAACGCAGCCAGCGAGTTGGGAGGCTTCGATTTACCATTTGGCGGTGCACGTTCGCAGCGGTTATGAGGGAATGCAGATCGCATTACCGGCGGAAAACTTCCCTCTCGAAAAGACCTCGCAAGGGTTGGCAGAGCGGTTACTGGCCCTGGCGAGGTTGATCAAACCTAAGGCCGTCGCGAAAAGCCCGCGCGGCCCTAAAGTCGCCAAACCCAAGGAGTGGCTGGAAGGTAAGGCCGCACGGGCTCATGTTTCAACAGCTCGGGTGCTTAAGGCTGCCAAGTCGGATAAACAGACTTAAACACTGCTTTAAACGAACTTTTAAACGCAGACCTTGAAAGGCATGGC
>NZ_JBJGXU010000157.1:0-988 GCF_045447305.1 Pseudomonas sp. D47
CCTGCCAGGCCAACGGCACATTGACCCTGGTGCACATGTTCCAGAGCGCGCGGTTTGTGCCCATCGGTGACACGCCGGTGATACTGCAACGCGTCGACCCCAACGGCGGGCCATTGGGCGAGCCGATCCACAAGACCATCGGCCCCAGCGGCATTCTCGAAATCACCGAGTGTGATCGCAACCAGCAGTACCGAATCAGTTTCTACCCCAACGTTTCCAAGGATCACGTCAAGGCGCTGTATGCGTCTTATCAGTCGGTGATCGCGGAGCTGGAAGCGCGCCTGCGCGACGAATGGAACAGCACGTTTAAGGCGCAGTGGAAAAACTATACGGACGCTACCCCGCTGGACCGGCGCAGGATGCTGGAAGCGGCGTTTCTCAGTGGCATGGGCAAAGCGTTTTACGGGCTTTGGGACAACATCACGCAGTTGTATGACCTGTTGGCGGACATCAAGCCCAACAGCGAGAAGTTGCTGCACTACATCTCCCAAACCGAACTTGATGAGCTGCTGAAGCTCGGCAACGACGCGATCGCCAACGGCCTGCTGGTGCTTAGCGATGAGCCACTGCTGTTCATTTATGTGTCGGCGATGGTCAGCTGGATGCGCATGCTGGCGCCGCAAGAAATGAATGAGTTGATGGGGGAGATCACTGGCGAGGTATTGATCAACCTGCTGCTGATTTGGGCAACGGCGGGAATGGGTGTGGCGGTGCGCCTGGGTACGCAGGTGCTGGGGCATATCAAGTCTGGACGGACGCGGGATTTGTTGGAGTTGCTGGCTAAAAAGCTGGTGATGCCCAGGTTGGAGCCGCATGCCGAGGTGGTGAAGCCGTTGCTGGTGGGCAGTGCGGCGACGCCGATCAAGACGGTGCCGGTTGTGCCGTTGAAGGCAGGGGATCAGTTGGTCTCAAACCCGGTGCCTGCGGTTCGTAAGAAAACTCAGCAAACAGCGTTGGTGCGCCAGGAACATGTCGATGATGTGCCTGC
>NZ_JBJGXU010000158.1:0-940 GCF_045447305.1 Pseudomonas sp. D47
AGCGTGGACACCCACTTTGTGGCGGATAAAACCACGGCGGAACTGATAGAGCTGAAAGTGCTGAAAAACGATTCTGTCGTTAGCGGTAAAGATGACGGCAATTCGAACGTCGTGAGCGCGAAAGTGGTGGATAAATATAAAAATCCCGTGAAAGGAACTGAGCTTCAGTTTAAACTGAGTAACAACGCGATATCAGACGCTGCCACCACACTTACAAACGATATGGGGGATGCCGGCTTTAGATTTCACAATACCCGAGCCGGCATTACTACGGTCTCTGTGAAACTGGGTGATAGAGAGCATTCAGTAGATACAAATTTTAAGGCGGATACAGCTACAGCCAGGATTGAGTTGAAGGCCAACAAGACCACGGTCGTGGCCAATGGTAAGGATGGAGTAAAGGTTACGGCGACAGCGCGGGATGTCCACAGTAACTTGCTGAACGATTTTGAATTGGGTCTGGCCGTCACTACCGGTACGGTGATGAGCAATACCAGAACTGGAGCGGACGGTAGCGCGACGATCGATTGGATCAGCGGTACTGCGGCCGCCAAGGGTGTACTCACGGTGACGTGGGACCTTATAAAGACTGCAAAAATTGATGTAGAGTTTTCTTCAATTTGGACGGGGAATCGATCAAATCCTTTAATCTTCAGCGCAGCTAAAAAGTACTGCGAACAACGGGGTGAGCAATTACCCTCCATTGAAGAGTTGAAATTGCTTTTTACGAGCAACTTTGTTTTGGGAGTTTATCTCTCGAGAGATCATTATATGAGCGAGGGCGGTTGGCCTGTTCATAACTATCTAGAATTCAGAATTTTAAACGGTCTTCCGGGCTATTACTTACATAATGTTGTTAGTGATATTTCTGGCACTAGGTTTATTTCGCAATGCGTGAAACGTTAGTCGGGTAGCCCCAGGTCATTACTGATCCAGGGTC
>NZ_JBJGXU010000159.1:0-888 GCF_045447305.1 Pseudomonas sp. D47
GATGATCGCTCGAATTGATGGTTCGCTGGATCTGGAGGGCAAATACGAAGAGATGCGGCAACTCAATCGCTATCTGTTAAAGCGTATTGAGACGCTTGAAGCCGCAACACAAGACACTCTAAAGCTCGCCGCCAAAAATTGAGAAAAAGGAATTTTCCATGTTTAAGAAGATATTCGCTGTTTCTGCGTGTGTTATTACAATGACAGCCTGCCAGCCAATTGCGAAAGTGAGCACAGCATTGGATTACTCGGCAGGGGTGAATATCAGTGCGGTAAAAATGTTAGCTTTTGTAGATAAGAAAACGACCAAAAGCGACGTTATCAAGTCTGTTGGTCAACCAGGTTTGAAATTTGAGGTTGATGGCGGTGAGGTCTGGAGCTATGGGTATACCTATATTCCCGGTGTTCCATTCATGGGTAAAAAGAATTTGAGCGAAACCACTGTTTTTGAGTTCGACAAGCGCGGAGTGCTTGTCCAGCACTACAAGACAGATGCCAGCCCACAATCAGCGGTGTTGCCAGATGTAGCTGACCTGTGATCTGAGCTGGTTGCCTGGTGGGCGGAGAGGTTCAGCAGACACGCTTGTTTGTCCAAGGTGGGGCTGTTTATTTCGTAGTTGAGCGAAGAGGCAAGCGCCTTCAGGTTGACGGGTGGTTGTACGCATTCGTTACCTGCACGCGAGCGAAGGCCAATAAGTTGGAAAGCACCGTATGAATTGAGGGCAATAATAATGCAGCCAACTGCGCAGTCATTGGTGTTCCGGACGAACGCTCAGGGGGGAGGCTGTGAAGTTTTTGTGGTTTGAAGAGTTGAAGGCGTACTGCCTGCAAAGCTTCACCGCGTACAAAGTGCCCAAGCGCATTGTGTTGCGTGAGTCGTTGCCAATG
>NZ_JBJGXU010000016.1:0-119395 GCF_045447305.1 Pseudomonas sp. D47
TCTACCAACTCCTTCTGGGCTTCGATGAACTGAAGCAAGCCGCTGTCGAATTCTGCATAACTCTTTGTTTACCAAGGAGTTTTCCGTTTCGACTGCGCCGGAAGTGGGGCGAATTATAGACTTCCAGAATCTGCCGTCAACCCTTAATTTCGCTTCTCTATCAATTACTTAGGATTGATTAAAAAACAACCTATATAGGCGCTTTACGCGCTCTATATAGAAGGGAATACTCAGATAACACCCGCTTCTCTTAAAGCAGCCACATTTGCGGGCCCCAGCCCAAGCACACCCTGCAGCACCTGAACCGTGTGCTCTCCTAATAGAGGAGGCGCACTGCGGTACTCCACAGGCGTCTTGGACAGCCGTATCGGACTGGCCACCTGCGGAACCATCCCCGCCAGCGCATGAGGCAACGCCATCGCCAGCCCACGCGCCTTGACCTGCGGATCGGCGAATACCTGCGCCAAGTCATTGATAGGCCCACACGGCACGCCCACTCGCTCCAGCTGCGTCACCCATTCAGCCGTCGTCTTGAAGACCGTAGCTTGGCGAATCAACGGAATCAGCTCCGCACGGTTAGCCACCCGCACCTTATTAGTAGCAAAGCGCGGATCGTCCGCCCACTGCGGCTGCCCAGCCGCCTCAGCGAACTTGCGAAACTGCCCGTCATTACCCACCGTCAGGATGAAGTCACCATCGGCCGTGGGGAAATCCTGATAAGGCACAATATTCGGGTGAGCATTGCCCAGCCGCTTGGGCGACACACCCGTCGTCAGGTAATTCATCGCCTGGTTAGCCAGGCAGGCCACCTGCACGTCCAGCAACGCCATATCAATATGCTGCCCGCCGCCGTCATGGTCCCGGTGCGCCAGCGCTGCCAAGATCGCCACAGTCGAGTAGAGCCCCGTCAAGATGTCCGTCAGCGCCACTCCAACCTTTACCGGCCCAGCGCCATCATCACCCTCAGGCCGACCGGTCAAGCTCATGAGCCCGCCCAACCCCTGAATCATGAAGTCATAGCCCGCGCGCGCCGCGTAGGGCCCGGTCTGACCAAAGCCGGTGATCGAGCAATAGATCAACTCCGGATTGATCTCCTTCAGCGACTCATAGTCCAGCCCATACGCCGCCAGGCCACCCACTTTAAAATTCTCGATCAGGATGTCGGACTTCGCCGCCAGGTCACGCACCAGCTTCTGCCCCTCCGGCCGCGTGAAGTCGATGGTCACCGACTCCTTGTTTCGGTTGGCCGACAGATAATAGGCCGCCTCACTGGTGTTCTCGCCATACGCATCCTTAAGGAAGGGCGGCCCCCAGGCGCGCGTGTCATCGCCATTACCCGGCCGCTCGACCTTGATCACCTCAGCCCCAAGGTCCGCCAGGATTTGCCCGGACCAAGGGCCCGCCAGCACTCTCGATAAATCCAATACCCGCAGATGTGAAAGCGCGCCCATGCCGTGCTCCTATTAATAGAACGCTTGAAGACCGGTTTGCGCACGCCCAAGAATCAGGGCGTGCACGTCATGCGTACCTTCATAGGTGTTAACCACCTCCAGGTTGACCAAGTGACGCGCCACCCCGAACTCATCGGAAATACCGTTGCCACCCAGCATGTCCCGCGCCATACGCGCGATATCCAGGGACTTGCCGCAGGAGTTGCGCTTCATGATCGAAGTAATCTCAACCGCAGCCGTACCTTCATCCTTCATACGCCCCAAGCGCAGGCAGCCTTGCAAGGCCATCGTGATCTCGGTCTGCATATCGGCCAGCTTCTTCTGGATCAGTTGCGTCGCCGCCAATGGACGCCCGAACTGATGACGATCCAGGGTGTACTGGCGAGCGGTGTGCCAGCAGAACTCGGCGGCCCCCAGCGCCCCCCAGGAAATGCCATAGCGCGCCGAGTTAAGGCAGGTGAAAGGCCCTTTCAAGCCACGCACATCCGGAAAGATGTTTTCTTCCGGCACAAACACGTTATCCATGACGATCTCACCGGTAATGGAAGCGCGCAGGCCGACCTTGCCGTGAATCGCCGGAGCACTCAGGCCTTTCCAGCCTTTCTCCAGGACAAAACCACGAATATCACCGGCATCGTCCTTACCCCACACCACAAACACATCGGCGATCGGGCTATTGGTGATCCACATCTTGGCGCCGGTCAGGCTGTAGCCGCCGTCCACCTTACGGGCCCGCGTAATCATCGCGCCTGGGTCGGAGCCGTGATTAGGCTCAGTCAAGCCGAAGCAGCCGATCCACTCGCCAGAGGCCAGCTTCGGCAGGTACTTCTGCTTCTGTGCCTCAGTACCAAATTCATTGATAGGCACCATGACCAGTGATGACTGCACACTCATCATCGAGCGATAGCCGGAGTCGACACGCTCGACCTCACGGGCAATCAGCCCATAGCTGACGTAGTTCAAGCCACTGCCACCGTACTGCTCGGGGATCATCGCGCCCAACAGGCCCGTTTCGCCCATCTCGCGGAAGATCGCAGGGTCGGTCTTTTCATGGCGAAAGGCTTCGAGCACACGCGGCGCCAGCTTGTCCCGGGCGAATTGCTCAGCACTGTCACGCACCATGCGCTCTTCTTCGGTGAGCTGTTGATCCAGCAGCAGTGGATCGATCCAGTTGAAGCTTGCCTTACCAGCCATGAATAAGTCCTCGCGGAAAAAATCAGAAGTCGTGGATGCAGCCTAGGCCGGGCAGTCGCAGAGGGCAAACGAGGTTTCTGCATAGGGTTGTGCTAATTTCTCACTTCGAAACGACTGAGAAGGGCGCAGACGCGCTTTATAAGTGAGTACTACGTACATGCGCAGAAAAATTCCCAGCACCACCGCCCTGGTCAGTTTTGAAGCCGCGGCCCGCCACGAGAGCTTTACCAAGGCGGCGCAGGAGCTTTCCATCACCCAAGGCGCCATCTGTCGACAGATCGCCAGCCTTGAGGAGTTTTTAAGTGTCGAGCTGTTTCGGCGCTCACGGCGCGGAGTAAAGCTGACCGAAGCGGGGTTGTCCTACAGCCGTCGCGTCGCTATGCAGCTGGACGCGGTAGAGCGAGACACCTTGTCAGTAATGGGACAGCAGGGCGCCAGCGTCATCGAGCTCGCCGTGGTGCCAACCTTCGGCACCCAATGGCTGATCCCGCGCCTCAAGGACTTTCAACGCCAGCACCCGGAAGTCACCGTCAATCTCACCAACCGCACGCGCCCGTTTCTATTTGCCGATACCGAATTCGATGCCGCGATCTACTTTGGCGATGCCGACTGGTCTGGGACCGAGTCCCATCGGCTGATGGGGGAAAACCCGGTTCCGGTGTGCAGTCCGCGATTACTGGGCACCCGCACCCACTTCAGCCCCCAAGAGATCGCAGAACTGCCGCTGCTGCAGCAAACCACACGGCCTTACGCCTGGCGCCAATGGTTCAACGCGCAACAACTGAACATACCCCGCGACATGACAGGCCCGCGTTACGAGCTATTCTCGATGTTGTCTCAGGCCGCCATGCATGACATGGGGATCGCGCTGATACCGCCGTTCCTTATCCAGCGCGAGCTGGAGGAGAACCAACTGATGATCGCAAGCCCAGAGGCGCTGAGCAGTTCGAAGGCCTACTACTTGATGATTCCCGAGAGAAAAGTCGAATCTGCATCGCTGCACGCATTCAGAGACTGGTTGATTGATCAGTCGCAGCGCTATAGCCCCAGCGTTTAAAGGAAAAAACCGAGCCGCTGACTTTGTAGTCAGATAATTATTGGCACTACAGATATACGTATATGTCGCATTTAAGCAGACTGTACTTCTCTGCAATAGGTAAGGCTCAAGGCCATGATTCACTTGGCTTGTAGCGACTATCACTGGCCAATGCCCGACTATTCACAACCACGATTGTAAAACATACGTAAACCGCCTAAATCCCTTTAAATACTTGTATTTAAAGAGGTTATTTCGAGGCGTTGCGACAATCAGTCACAGGGTGACTTGTAGTTAATTTTTCGTCACCCGTCATAATCCCTTGAAGGCCGTAAAGTTCGCCTGCAAAATGCCGCGCCCCGCTGTCATTTCAGCGGGATCGTGCTGATCGGCCGCCCCAGTTGCGCCACTCACGGTGCACTGGCCTTTTTACAAAAAGATCAAAAGCAAAAAGATCATGCAGGAGATTTGACGTGCACATTGGTGTTCCTCTCGAAACCCAGACCGGTGAAACGCGGGTGGCTGCCACCCCGGAAACCATCAAGAAGCTGATCGGCCAGGGCCATAAGGTCACTGTTCAAAGCGGCGCAGGCGTTAATGCCAGCGTCGTCGACAGTGCCTACGAAGCGGCAGGCGCAACCATTGGCAGTGCCAGCGAGGCGTTTGGCGCCGAGCTGATTCTCAAGGTGGTCGCCCCCAGCGACAACGAACTGGGGCTGATCAAAAGCGGCACCGTCGTTGTAGGCATGCTCAATCCGTTCAGCAACGAAACCATTGCCAAGCTGGCCGAGCGCGGCATCACTGCCTTCGCGCTGGAAGCTGCGCCGCGCACCTCACGGGCCCAGAGCCTTGATGTGCTGTCGTCGCAAGCCAACATCGCCGGCTACAAAGCAGTGCTGCTTGCAGCCCATCACTACCCGCGCTTCATGCCGATGCTGATGACGGCTGCTGGCACCGTGAAAGCTGCCCGCGTGCTGATCCTCGGCGCTGGCGTCGCAGGTCTTCAGGCCATCGCCACGGCGAAACGCCTGGGTGCGGTGATCGAAGCGTCCGACGTGCGCCCAGCGGTGAAAGAGCAGATCGAATCCCTCGGCGCCAAGTTCGTCGACGTGCCGTACGAAACCGATGAAGAGCGCGAATGCGCCGTCGGTGTTGGCGGTTACGCACGCCCGATGCCAAGCAGTTGGATGCAGCGCCAGGCCCTGGCCGTGCACGAGCGCGCCAAGCAGGCCGACATCGTCATCACCACCGCGTTGATCCCGGGCCGCAAGGCGCCGACTCTGCTCAGCGCCGAAACCGTCGCACACATGAAGCCAGGCTCGGTGGTCATCGACCTCGCCGCCGCCCAAGGTGGTAACTGCCCGCTGACCGTGGCCGATCAGGTCGTCGTGGCAAACGGCGTGACCATCTGTGGCCCGACCAACTTGGCCGGTGCCGTCGCTGCCGACGCTTCAGCTTTGTATGCACGCAACCTGCTGGACTTCCTGAAGCTGGTCTTCAACAAGGAAGGGCAGTTTGAAATCAACCTCGAAGACGACATCGTCGCCGCGTGCCTGATGTGCCGCGACGGCCAAGTCATCCGCAAAAACGCCTAAGCAGGGATTCAGACGATGGAAGAGCTTATCTCCCCCGGTATCTACAACCTGATCATCTTTGTGCTGGCGATTTATGTCGGTTACCACGTGGTCTGGAACGTGACACCTGCGCTGCACACGCCATTGATGGCGGTGACGAACGCAATCTCAGCAATTGTGATCGTCGGCGCCATGCTGGCTGCAGCGCTCACCGTTACACCATTGGGCAAGACCATGGGCACCCTGGCCGTGGCCTTGGCGGCAGTTAATGTGTTCGGCGGTTTTTTGGTAACCCGCAGAATGCTGGAAATGTTCAAGAAGAAAGCCCCGAAAGTAAAAGCAGAGGCGCCATCGTCATGAGCATGAATCTGGTCACGACGCTCTACTTGATCGCGTCGATTTGCTTTATCCAGGCCCTCAAAGGCCTGTCGCACCCAACTACCTCGCGGCGCGGCAACCTGTTCGGCATGCTCGGCATGGCGCTGGCGGTGCTGACCACCGTGGGCCTCATCTATAAGCTTGGGGCTGAACTGGCCACCGCCGGTATCGGCTACGTGATCGTCGGCCTGCTGATCGGCGGCACCGCCGGTTCGATCATGGCCAAGCGCGTAGAAATGACCAAAATGCCTGAGCTGGTCGCGTTCATGCACAGCATGATCGGCTTGGCCGCAGTATTTATCGCCATCGCCGCCGTGGTCGAGCCGCAATCGCTGGGCATCGTCAAGCACCTGGGCGACTCGATCCCTGCCGGCAACCGCCTGGAACTGTTCCTCGGTGCAGCCATCGGCGCAATTACCTTCTCCGGTTCGGTAATCGCGTTCGGCAAACTCTCGGGCAAGTACAAGTTCCGCCTGTTCCAAGGCGCACCGGTGCAGTTCGGCGGCCAGCACAAGCTAAACCTGGTGCTCGGCCTGGCCACCCTCGGCCTCGGCCTGGCGTTCATGTTCACCGGCAACCTTAGTGCCTTCGCATTGATGCTGGCCCTGGCGTTCGTGCTCGGTGTGCTGATCATCATCCCGATTGGCGGCGCCGACATGCCGGTAGTCGTGTCGATGCTCAACAGCTACTCCGGCTGGGCAGCGGCGGGTATCGGCTTCTCGCTGAACAACTCGATGCTGATCATCGCCGGCTCCCTGGTGGGCTCCAGCGGCGCGATTCTGTCGTACATCATGTGCAAGGCGATGAACCGCTCCTTCTTTAATGTGCTGCTCGGCGGTTTCGGCAACACAGCGGATGCAGCCGGCCCGGCGGGCTCTAAAGAAGCGCGCCCGGTGAAGTCCGGCTCCGCCGACGACGCTACCTTCCTGCTGACCAACGCCGACACCGTGATCATCGTGCCGGGCTATGGCTTGGCGGTGGCACGCGCGCAACATGCGCTTAAAGAGCTGACCGAGAAGCTGACCCACCGCGGCGTCACCGTGAAGTACGCGATCCACCCGGTGGCGGGGCGCATGCCTGGCCATATGAACGTGCTGCTGGCTGAGGCGGAAGTGCCTTACGACCAGGTGTTTGAGATGGAAGACATCAACTCCGAATTCGGCCAGGCTGATGTGGTGCTGGTGCTGGGCGCGAACGACGTGGTCAACCCGGCCGCCAAAAACGACCCTAAATCACCCATCGCCGGCATGCCGATCCTGGAAGCATTCAAAGCCAAGACCATCATCGTCAACAAGCGCTCGATGGCCAGCGGCTATGCAGGCCTGGACAACGAGTTGTTCTACCTGGACAAGACCATGATGGTCTTCGGTGATGCGAAGAAGGTCATCGAAGACATGGTCAAGGCCGTCGAATAACACTGCGCTAGCGCAATACCCGAAACCCTGGCCTCCAGTAGGCTGGGGTTTTTTCGTTCCACTGCTCTGCGTGGGAATGCAGCCAGGGATGCTCTGCGTCCCGCTCTGCACACTCACATGAAACCCGACCAAAGGCTCTAAATCGCCGCCTGGCATTCGACCATGGTAGCGGGCCGAATTTTTTTGAAATCACTACACTGCCCACCTTGCTTCCGTAGCCTGAGATAACAATTCATGTACCGTGATCGTATCCGCTTGCCTTCGTTGTTGAACAAGGTCATGAGCGCGGCAGACGCCGCTGCACTGATCGAGGACGGCATGACCGTCGGCATGAGCGGCTTCACCCGAGCCGGTGAAGCCAAGGCCGTCCCTCACGCACTTGCCGAACGCGCCAAGACTTCGCCGCTGAAAATCACCCTGATGACCGGCGCCAGCCTGGGCAATGACCTGGACAAGCAACTGACCGAAGCCGGCGTGCTGTCCCGCCGCATGCCATTCCAAGTGGACAGCACCCTGCGCCGCGCGATCAACGCCGGCGAGGTGATGTTTATCGACCAGCATCTGTCGGAAACCGTCGAGCAACTGCGTAACAACCAGCTCAAGCTGCCGGACATCGCCGTCATCGAAGCCGTCGCAATCACCGAACAAGGCCATATCGTGCCGACCACCTCCGTGGGCAACTCGGCCAGTTTCGCGATTTTCGCCAAGCAAGTGATCGTCGAGATCAACCTCGCGCACAACCCGAACCTGGAAGGGCTGCACGACATCTATATCCCGACCTACCGGCCGACCCGTACGCCGATTCCGCTGGTCAAGGTCGACGACCGCATTGGCAGCACCGCGATTCCGATCCCGCCCGAGAAGATCGTCGCCATCGTGATCACCAACCAGGCTGACTCAGCCTCCACCGTGACGCCGCCAGACGCCGACACCCAAGGCATCGCCAATCACCTGATCAACTTTCTCAAGCAGGAAGTGGACGCCGGGCGCATGACTAACAAGCTCGGCCCGCTGCAGGCCGGTATCGGCAACATTGCCAACGCAGTGATGTGCGGCTTGCTCGATTCGCCGTTCGAAGACCTGACCATGTATTCGGAAGTGCTGCAGGACTCGACGTTCGACCTGATCGACGCAGGCAAGCTGAGCTTCGCCTCGGGCAGCTCGATTACCTTGTCGGAACGGCGCAATGCCGATGTGTTCGGCAACCTGGAACACTACAAGGACAAGCTAGTACTACGCCCGCAGGAAATCTCTAACCACCCTGAAGTCGTGCGGCGTCTGGGGATCATCGCTATCAACACCGCGCTGGAGTTTGATATCTACGGCAACGTCAACTCCACCCACATCTGCGGCACGCGGATGATGAACGGCATTGGGGGCTCCGGGGACTTCGCACGCAATGCGCACCTGGCGATCTTCGTCACCAAGTCGATTGCCAAGGGCGGCGCGATTTCCAGCGTGGTGCCGATGGTCAGCCATGTGGACCACACTGAGCACGACGTGGACATCCTAGTGACTGAGGTTGGCCTTGCCGATCTGCGTGGCCTGGCACCGCGTGAGCGTGCCCGGGTGATCATCGACAACTGTGTGCACCCGGCGTACCGCGATGCGCTGAACAGTTACTTCAACGCCGCCTGCGCTATCGGCGGGCATACCCCGCATATCCTGCGTGAAGCACTGAGCTGGCACATTAACCTGGAAGAAACCGGGCATATGCTCAAGGCCTGATTGATACAGATTCGGGCTGATGCAAAGACAGTTGCATCAGCCCGAAGGCATACCCGTCACTTCTGTAAAAAACTGTACTGCTGTACTGGTCTTTTCCTACATGCATATCCCATAACTTCGGCCGAAACCGTCCATTTCGCACCGTTTAAGTGCAGACAGGTACAGTTACCCCGTTTCCGTACAGTACAGCCGCTATAAACAGTTAACTGGCCCCTCACAATACAGGTGAACTGTATCTAGTGAGTCTTGCGTCGGAGGAGGATCATTGGCATCAGTTAAACCACTACCTAATCCCGCCACAAGCGGAAGGATGTCACCATGGAACGTACACTCAGTTCCGATCTGTTCTTCGAAGAAAAAGCTGTAAACACCCAGGCTTCCCTGCCTTTGCGCGTTCTCGCTAACCTGATGTTGTGGCAGCGCCGCATTTCCAGCCGCCACCAATTGGCTCGTCTGGACTCGCGTCTGCTGGCTGACGCCGGTATCAGCGAAGCTCAACGCTACGAAGAGCTGAGCAAGCCGTTCTGGCGCTAATTGGCGCCCGCTGGCCCTGACCCACCGGGTCCACCGCCAGCACTCTGATTTGTCAAAATAAAGCCCGCCCCGGGAAACCGGAGGCGGGCTTTGTTGTTTCTGGGATTCAGCTTTTTTCACCGCTGAACAGAAGGCTTACGCAGCAACCAGTACAGTTCAAAAAATACTACAGTTAAGCGGTACAATTTAACCTTGGTGTATCTGTATCGGTAGAAATGAGGCGCCCAACATGGAGCTCCAAGACCTCATGAAAGGCTCCAGCCATGAACACGCAACGCTCGTCCTTTAAACAGCTGCTCGTTCGCACCGCCAGTGCATTGGCCAGATGGGCGCGACAGGCCCATGAGCGGCATCAACTGGCTCAGCTTGACCCGCGCGAACTCTCAGACGCGGGCATCAGCCAGGGCGACCGAATCGCCGAGCTGTCCAAGCCGTTCTGGCGTGAATAGACACCCGCGGGACTTTCCGAACAGATAAACGGCAGCTTAAGATCCCACTAATACGTGGCGAACCTTGTAGAACCGGCGTCTGATGCTCAATCGCAACACTGTCGGTTTCACAGTGGCCGCTTTGCGCCGCTTTATTTGTTCATCTACAGGAGTCACTCCATGTCCCGTCTTCGCCTGCTCAGTGCCGCCGCCCTGTTGGCCGTGGCTGCCAATGCCAACGCAAGCAGCTTCATCGTGACCACCGATTCAATCGTCGGCGCGCTGAAAGCCACCTCCGACGCCAGCTCGGATGCCACCTCCTCACTGCGTGACAATAAAGTCGTGCAGGCCGCGCGTGACGACGCCGCCAGCTTTGTCGCCAGCGAAGGCGCCATCCGCGGTGTGAAACTGGAGAGCGCCCTGGCGCAGATCCGCCAACAGGCACCCCAACTCAATACCGCTACTGACGCACAGCTGGCCCAAGCGATCCTGGCCATCTGACCAAGGTAAATGCAAGAGGGCGCCAGCCGCTACCAAATGTGTCAGCGCTGGCTCTCGCCCGGGCATTGCGCTAGCCTTGGCGCTCGCTTTCAGTTGTCGAGTCCCATGGTTTTTTCATACCGCTTGTTGATCGTTCCCGTGTTGTTTTCCGCCTGTTGGTCGCCATCGGTGTTTGCCTTTGATGTGACCACCCAGAGCACCGTCATCAGTGCGTATGCCACCAGCAAGGTGACCTCCGCACCTTTTGACAGAAAGTTGATAGTGGCCGCCCAGGATGACGCTGCCGCTTTTATCGCCACTGACGGCCAATGGCGGGGCGCTCTTCTGGAATCTGCGCTGGATTATCTGCGCCGCACCCAGCCAAAACTTAACGCCAGCGACCTTGAACTGGCGCAAGCAATTCTCGTCCAATAATCATCTTTGTATTTCGGAGTTTTTCCATGCGTAGTCCGCTGATCGCCGCCGCTCTCGGCTTGCTGTTGTTGGCCGATGTTGCCCACGCGCAAACCCTGAAGGCCACCAGTAACATCATCGTGCGTGCATCGGCCCGCACCATTGACTTCACCTCGGACACCACCACGTCTATCCGTGATTCCAAAATCGTGCGCGAAGCCCACGATGACGCCGCCAGCTTCGTCGCCACCAACGGCGAGATCCGCGGCGCACAGCTCGAAGCTGCCTTCGACACCCTGCGAACCCGCGTGCCGCAAGCCCGCGACGCCAGTGACCAGACCCTCGCCGAAGCCATTCTCGCTCTGTGAGGCGCCTAGTCGCCTGGCTATTGGCTGGGACTGTGCTGCTCTGTGCAAGCGCAGCTCAGGCCGGCCTGCAACTGCGGCTCAAGACCGATGGCTTGAGCCCGGCCGAACAGCAGGCCAGCCAGGCATTGCTCGATGAAGCGATGCGCGCCTTGCCGCCGCGTTTTATCGAGCAGTTGGACCGGCGCATTGATGTCGGCTGGACCGACAAAATGCCTGAAAACGCGTACGGCCAGGCCTCACTGGTGTCCGAACTGGACCTCAACCAGAACCTGCTCGCCAGCCTGACCGACGGCAGCGCCGCCACCCAGAAGACCAACCGCCCCCACGGCACCGTGCGCCGCGAAATGCTCGCCACCGTGCTGCATGAACTGACCCACATCTATGACCGTGCGCGCCTGTGGTCCAAAGACGAGCGCACACTGATCCGTCGCTGCAGCCGCCAGAACAACATCACCGGCCTGATCGGCCTGACCGATCAATGCCGCGGCCAGAATGACCGCCGCTTTACCCTAAGTGACGACCCGCGCCTGCTGGACCTTGCCGGCTGGCCGCAATACGTTGGCCGTCGCGGCGAACGTGAACAAAACAACCATCAAGTCGCCCGCAGCCCAGATATCTACGAAACCACCAGCCCGCTGGAGTTCGTGGCGGTCAACATGGAGTACTTCCTCCTAGACCCAAGCTACGCCTGCCGCCGCCCCTCGCTGTTCCGCTATTACAAGGAACACTTCGGCTGGGCGCCGCCTGAGCAAGAAACCTGCGCCCAAACCTTTGCGTTCCTCAACGCAGGCAACGATTTCGCCAAGACGCCGCTGGGCCAGGTCGACCCGGAGCGGGTGTATGAAATCGACTACCTGCTCGCCGAAGCCAACCAGAACCTGGTCAGCCGCTGGGGCCACAGTATGTTGCGCCTGGTGATCTGCGCGCCCGGACGCCCACGCGGCCCGGATTGTAGGCTGGACCTGGACCAACACCTGGTGTTGTCCTACCGCGCCTTCGTCGGTGACGTACAACTATCAAGCTGGGATGGACTGGTGGGTAAGTACCCGTCGCGACTGTTCGTGCTGCCGCTGGCCCAAGTGATCGACGAATACACCAAAACTGAGCTTCGCGGCCTGGCATCTGTTCCGCTCAAACTTACGCGTCAAGAGATCAACGACACCGTCGAGCACGCCGCCGAAATGCATTGGAGCTACGACGGCAACTACTTCTTCATTTCCAACAACTGTGCGGTAGAGAGCCTGAAGCTGTTACGCAGCGGCAGCGCCAACCCCCAATTGACCGGCCTGGACAACATCACCCCCAACGGCTTGCTGGAAGTTCTCAGCGCGCGCGGCCTGGCTGACACCAGTGTACTCAACGACAAACGCGAGGCGTTGCGCCTGGGTTACCACTTCGACTCGTTCCGCGAGCGCTACCAGGCGATGTTCGATGTGCTGCGCAAACACTTGCCGATCAAACAGACTCAGGTCGAAGACTGGCTGGCCCTCAGTGCCGAAGAGCGCCGCCAATGGTTCAGCCAGGCCGACCTGCGCACCAGCGCAGCACTGTTGCTGCTGGAACAGGCCAGCTATCGCAGGCAACTGATGTTGGCCCAGGACGAAGTCAAACAACGCTACCTGGGTGCTCGCGAGCTGAAAAACGGTGGCATGGAAAAAGCCAACAACACGCTGCAACAAATCCTCGCCAACAGCGGCTTCCTCAGCCGCCCGGCGGAACTGCTTGGCAGTGGCGGCTACGGCCTGCCGCAACCGTCGGAATCCAAACGCCTGGAATCGGAAAGCGCCGAACGCCAGAAGCAGCTGCAATCCTTGACCGGCGAACTGGATAAAGAGGTGAGGGTGCTGCTGGAGCCTTCCCGCGCCGCCGAGATTGCCGCCTCCGAAGCCAACCTCAAGCAGGTGGGCGAGCACCTGCGGGCGCTGCACAAAGCGGCCGGGGGCCTTGAGCTTCCCTGATTCGCCAGATACAAGCTGACTCTTCCTACATAAAAACAGGATAAGCCTCTCATCATCTGATTACACAGCGAAAGCTGGCTGAAAGCTTCCACGTCTAGGATCGCCCCACTGCCGGCAACAGACCGGCTGCTAACAACAACAATGGTGATTCCTGATGTCCGCTCGTAACCGCCTGTCCGCCCCCATTCCAACCGTACGCTACGTGCCTTTCGTACTGCGCTGACCCCACTCGGTTCGCCATTTCCTAGCCGCGCTACGCCTGGAGTATTCCTATGCTGACCTTCCTTGGCTTTGCCATGGTCATCACGTTCATGTTCCTGATCATGACCAAGCGCCTGTCTGCGCTGATTGCCTTGATCATCGTGCCGATCCTGTTCGCCCTGTTTGGTGGTTTTGCACCCGAAATCGGCCCAATGATGCTTGCGGGCATCACCAAACTTGCGCCGACCGGCGTGATGCTGATGTTCGCCATTCTTTACTTTGCCCTGATGATCGACTCCGGCCTGTTCGACCCGGCCGTGCGCAAGATCCTCAAGATGGTCAAGGGCGACCCGCTGAAAGTGTCGGTCGGCACCGCCGTGCTGGCTCTGGTGGTGTCCCTCGACGGTGACGGCGCCACCACCTACATGATCTGCGTCGCCGCCATGCTGCCGCTGTATCAGCGCATCGGCATGAGCCCGCGGATCATGGCCGGCCTGATCATCCTCGCCGGCGGCGTGATGAACATGACCCCGTGGGGTGGCCCCACCGCCCGCGCCGCCAGTGCGCTGCATGTGGACCCCTCAGATATTTTCGTACCGATGATCCCGGCCATGGCCGTCGGCGTGGTGGCGATCCTGGTGATCGCCTACATGTACGGCAAGCGCGAACGTGCGCGCCTGGGTGAACTGCACCTGCAAGGTGATGAAATCGACCACAGCGAGATCAGCGTTTCGCAATTCCCGGACGCCCGCCGTCCGAAGCTGATCTGGTTCAACGGTGCCCTGACCTTCGCCCTGATGTGCACCCTGATCGCCGGCCTCTTGCCGCTGCCGGTGCTGTTCATGGTGGCGTTCAGTATTACGATGATCGTCAACTACCCGTGCCTGCAACAGCAGAAAGACCGCGTCGCCGCCCACGCAGGCAGCGTACTGGCGGTGGTGGGGCTGATCTTCGCCGCCGGTATCTTCACCGGCATCCTGTCGGGCACCGGCATGGTCGACGCCATGTCCAAAAGCCTGCTGGCGGTCATTCCGGAAGCCATGGGCCCTTACCTGGCGGTGATCACCGCGCTGGTCAGCATGCCGTTTACCTTCTTCATGTCCAACGATGCGTTCTACTACGGCGTACTGCCCGTACTCGCCGAAGCCGCCAGCCACTACGGCATCACCGCCGTGGAAATGGCTCGCGCGTCCATCGTCGGCCAACCCGTGCATTTGCTCAGCCCGCTGGTACCCTCGACGTACCTGCTGGTAGCCCTGGCCGGTATCGAATTTGGCGACCACCAACGCTTTACCCTCAAGTGGGCAGTGCTGGTATGCCTTTGCATAATGTTCGCTGCTTTGCTGATGGGGATTTTTCCGCTGTTCAGCACTCTATAGTCGTACCCGCTCAACCGCGCGGCGCTGCAGCTTGCGCGGTTTAACATTTGCTTAAAGGAATACACATGGAATGGCTGACCAATCCGGAAATCTGGATTGCCTTTTTCACCCTGACGGCCCTCGAGATCGTCCTGGGCATCGATAACATCATCATGATTTCGATCCTGGTCAGCCGCATGCCCAAGCATATGCAGGCGCGCACTCGGATCTTCGGCCTGGCCCTGGCCATGGTCACGCGAATCCTGTTGCTGCTGTCGATCACCTGGGTCATGCAACTGACCGCCGACCTGTTCGTGGTCTTCGGCCAAGGCATTTCCGGTCGCGACCTGATCCTGTTCTTCGGTGGCCTGTTCCTGCTGTGGAAAAGCTCCCAGGAGATGTACCACGCGCTGGAAGGTGAAGACGAAACCCACGACGAACCAGGCGGCAAGGGTGGCAAATTCATCTACACCATCATCCAGATCGCGATCATCGACATCGTGTTCTCCCTGGACTCGGTGATCACTGCGGTCGGCATGGTTTCCCACGTGCCCGTCATGATCGCGGCGATCGTGGTGGCCGTACTGGTGATGATGCTGGCGGCTGGCACCATCAGCGAATTCATCGACAAGCACCCGTCGCTGAAAATGCTCGCACTGTCGTTCCTGCTGGTCGTGGGTACGGTGTTGATCGCCGAATCCTTCGGTGTGCACGTGCCAAAAGGCTACGTCTACTTCGCCATGGCGTTCTCGCTGGCGGTGGAAGCGGTCAACATCAAGATGCGCACCGCCATCGCGAAAAACAGGAAACAGCAGGATCCGGTGAAACTGCGCAAGGACATTCCGGGTCAGTAACACACACCCGCTGCTGAAATGGGGCGTTCGCGCCCCATGATCATTCCCACGCTCTGCGTGGGTATGTCGCCTACGGAGACGCTCCGCGTCCTACCCTCAACGCGACGCAGAGCGTCACGGGATGCATTTCCACGCAGAGCGTGGGAACGATCTTCATGACAGTTTTATTTCAAACCCTACTTTAGCTATGCGATGCTGGCGCGCAGCCCATTCGCCAACTACAGCTTAAGTACAAGACGTAGAGCGGCACGCGGCAATTCTTATTTGCTCTTTTTGAGCTAAACCACACGGGGGGCCGAGCATGCTGACCTTGCTCAATCTGCTTTCCGCCGTGACCCTGCTTATTTGGGGCACGCACATCGTTCGTACCGGCATCTTGCGGGTCTACGGTTCCAACTTGCGCCAAGTCATCGGGCAGAACATGTCCAAGCGATGGCTGGCGTTTATCGCCGGTATCCTGGTGACGGCCATGGTGCAGAGCAGCAACGCCACGGCGATGCTGGTCACCTCATTTGTAGGCCAAGGCCTGATGGGGCTGATGCCCGCCCTGGCGACCATGCTCGGCGCCGACGTCGGTACGGCGTTGATGGCGAGGGTGCTGACGTTTGACCTGTCCTGGCTGTCGCCGCTGCTGATCTTTCTGGGGGTGATTTTCTTCCTGTCGCGCAAACAGACGCGGGCCGGGCAGATGGGCCGCGTCGGGATCGGCCTGGGCCTGATCATTCTGGCCCTGCAGTTGATCGTCGAAGCCGCCGGGCCGATTACCCATGCCCAAGGCGTCAAAGTGCTGTTCGCCTCGCTGACCGGCGACATCTTGTTGGATGCCTTGGTCGGCGCACTCTTCGCCATGATTTCCTACTCCAGCCTGGCCGCCGTGTTGCTCACGGCAACCCTGGCCGGCGCCGGCGTGATCGGCCTGCACGTGGCGATCGGCCTGGTGATCGGCGCCAATATCGGCAGTGGCGTGCTGGCTTTCCTCAGCACCAGCATGCAGAACGCAGCCGGTCGGCAAGTGGCACTGGGCAGCCTGCTGTACAAACTGATTGGCTTGCTGTTGATCATTCCGGTACTCGACCCGCTTGTCGGCTGGATGGACGGTCTGGACTACAGCGCCCAAGGCATGGTCATTACCTTCCACCTGCTCTACAACGTCAGCCGCTGTCTGATCCTGTTGCCGACCATCGGGCCGATGTCACGCCTGTGCGCCTGGTTGCTGCCGGAACAAGCCGAGACCAACGGCAAAGCCAAACCACGCCACCTCGACCTTGCGGCACTCGCCACCCCAAGCCTGGCCCTCGCCAACGCTGCCCGCGAAACCCTGCGCCTGGGTGACCTGATCGACAACATGCTCACCGCGATGCTCGAAGTGTTGCGCGGCAAGCAGACCGCCATCACCCAGGAAATGCGCAGCCTCAGTGATGACGTCGAGGCGCTGTACAGTGCGATCAAACTTTACTTGGCGCAAATGCCCCGCGAAGACCTCAGCGAACAAGACAGCCGCCGCTGGGCCGAGATCATCGAACTGTCGATCAACCTGAAACTGGCCGGTGACCTGATCGAACGCATGCTGCGCAAGGTCCAGCAGCAGAAAACCTCGCAGCGCCGGCAGTTCTCCGAAGTGGGCCTGGAAGAGCTGGCGGGCCTGCATACTCAGCTGATTGCCAACCTGCGCCTGGGCCTGTCGGTGTTCCTCAGCGCCGACCCGGAAAGCGCCCGCCAATTGCTGCGCGAGAAGCGCCGCTTCCGCGCACAGGAACGGCGCCTGGCCCACGCGCATGTCAGCCGTCTGCAACGCAAAATCGTACAGAGCCTGGAAACCAGCTCCTTGCACCTGGAGCTGATTGCCGACATGAAACGCCTCAACTCGCTATTCTGCAGCAGCGCCTATGTGGTGCTCGAAACATCCGACACCGGCGCGCTCTCCGCCGAAGATATCGCCGACATCACCCATTCACCCTGAACGTAAGACGGCGAGTGAAGTCAGTTAACAGTGGACCCCACTCGCCAGGAAGCTGTTATGCGTCGCCTGTTATTCGTCTGCCTGCTCATGGGCTCTGCACACGCCTTCGCTTTTGACCGCTTGCAAGTCGAGGGCTACACCTTGCCCAACGGCCTGCAATTGCTGCTCAAGCCGGGCACCGAACGCGGGCACGTGGCCATTCGCTTGGTGGTAGGCGTAGGCCTGGATGACTTCCCCTGCGAAGAAAAGGAGCTGCCGCACCTGCTCGAACACTTGTTGTTCAGTGGCATCGACGGCGGTGGCGAAGGCGACCTCGAAGACCGCATGCAGGCCTTGGGCGGCGAGTGGAACGCCTACACCAGCAACGCCGACACCACCTTTGTGATCGAAGCCCCGGCGCAGAACCAGCGCAAGGTGCTCGACCTGCTGCTGGCGATCCTCACCCGCTCCGAGCTGACCGACGCCAACATCAACGCGGCAAAGCAAGTGGTCGAACGCGAAGACGGCGGCCATTACTCACACCTGCAACGCCTGCTCGACCGCCAGGACCTCGGCCACACCGCCAGCAACCAATTGGCTGTTGAGTTGGGCCTCAAATGCGCCGAACGCGCCGAGGTCGACCACCTGACCCGCGATCAGCTGCAGACCCTGCGCAAAAACTGGTACGCGCCCAATAACATGACGCTGATCATCGTCGGCGACCTCGACAAGCTGTTGCCGGCTTACCTGGAACGCACCTACGGCCAACTTGATCCCATCGAACCGAGCGAGCACTTGCCG
Organism: Pseudomonas sp. D47; assembly: GCF_045447305.1. Taxonomy (NCBI): domain Bacteria; kingdom Pseudomonadati; phylum Pseudomonadota; class Gammaproteobacteria; order Pseudomonadales; family Pseudomonadaceae; genus Pseudomonas; species Pseudomonas sp. D47. The sequence goes on from NZ_JBJGXU010000016.1 coordinate 18,112, forward strand.
CTACCGCAAATCCAGCACGCCGCCGCCAGCCACCGTGACCTGATCCACGGCTGGGTCGGTGACAGCGCCAAACTGCACTGGCTGTTCCCCGAACCGGTGCTGGACGACCAGCACGATGAAACTTACGACTTGCTCAAGGACTACCTCGACTGGGCGCTGTACCGCCAACTGCGCCTCAAGCACGGTTTGTCCTACGGCCCATGGAGCGAGCGCGAAGTGCTCGGCGGCGTCGGTTTCCTCAGCCTGAATGCCGACCTCGAGCGGGATAACCTGCCCGAAGCCGAACAAGTGCTGCAGGACCTCAAGGCGCAACTGCTCAAGGACGGTCTCGACGCAACGACATTCGTGCGCCTGCAGCAAGCCGCCATCGCGCGCCAAGCCTGGGCCGTGCAGGGCAACAGCGCGTTGGCCGATTATTACTGGAGTGCCTCCGGCGACTACGCCGACGGCCACTTCAGCGACCCAGTCAAACGCATCAAGGCCGTGAACCTGAAACAGGCCAACCAGGCCATGCGCCAGGTTTTCGAGCAGCCGGGCTATTGGCGCATCGAAAAACCACTGCTGAGCTACGACAGCCTGACCTGGATCGGCGCCGGCGTGCTCGGGTTAATCGCGATTGTGCTGGGCGGCTTGCGGCTTTATCGCAAACGGACAGCGCAATGAGGCACCGAACACAGGGCTAAGACGTTATTCTGTCTGGGTTTTTTCCTACATACACTGTGAACCGCCCATGCCAAACCTGCCGCCCCTTATCCAGCGCATCCTCGTACTGATCAAGCGCTACCCTGGGGTGATTGCGCTCGGCGGCTTTATCTCGGGCGTGTGCAGTTTCATCTTGGTGGACCGTCAGCAAGGCATGGCCAGCTGGATCGCGGTGATCATGCTGGTGAGCTGGCTGTGGCTGATGCTGGAAAACAGCTTTACCCGGCTGTTCACCAAAGTCTTCAACCGGGAAATCCCCGAGCCGCTGCTGCGCTACGCCACCCAGATGATCCACCAGGAAAGCCTGTTCTTTGTGCTGCCGTTCTTTTTTGTCACCACCGCCTGGAACAGCGGCCAATCGGTGTTCACCGGCCTGCTCGGCGCGGCGGCGCTGGTGTCGATCACCGACCCGCTGTACTACAAGTGGCTGGCGCCGAAACGCTCGCTGTTCCTGGCGCTGCACACTCTGACCCTGTTCGCCGCGCTGCTCACCGCGTTGCCGATCATCCTGCACCTGACGACCGCAGAGAGCTACAAATTGGCGCTGGGCGTAGCCATGGCGCTGTCGATCCCGAGCCTGGCCGCAAGCCTGCCGCTGCGCAGTATCAAAGGCTGGGCGATGCTACTGGGCGTGACGGCCGCCATTGGTTGCGCGGGTTGGTTCCTGCGCAGCTGGGTGCCGCCCGCCACGTTATGGATGACCGAAGTGGCAATCAGCACGCAGCTGCAAGACCGCACGCCCGGTGACGACCTCAAGGAAGTCAGCGCCGCCCAATTGCGCAGCGGCGGGCTGTACGCCTACACCGCAATCAACGCACCGCGCGGGCTGGACGAGCGGATTTACCACGTGTGGAAATTCAACGGCCAAGAGGTCGACCGCATCGCCTTGGATATCCACGGCGGGCGCAAGGAAGGCTACCGCGCCTGGACCCACAAGCAGAACTTCCCCGCCGATGCGGTAGGCCGCTGGCAAGTGCGAGTGCTGACGGAAGACGGCCAGGTCATCGGTGTGCTGCGCTTCAAAGTCACTGACACAGCACAAACGGACAACCCAAAGTAGGTTGTATCGTGCTATTACGTAGGGATTCTGGATAGCCAAACAAGCTCGGAGCTTATGACCACCCGTACAACAGCCGGCGCAGCCCACCTGGATACTTCTTCCGCCCCCCCGTTACTCAGGATTACGGGGGACTGGACGCTTGCCCACTACGCAAACCTGAAGAAGCTGTCGGACACGCTCGACGGCCAATACGACGCCGGCGCGCGCATCGACCTGAATGGCTTGGGCGCCCTGGATACCGCCGGCGCGTCGCTGCTGGTGGAGCTGCTGGGCCCGGAGCGTATCGAGCAGTCCGCCGAGCAAACCGATTGCAGCTTGTCTGCCGCCGACCGCGCGCTGCTCAAGACTGTCTACCGCTCACTCAATGATTTCTGCGTACCGACCAAAGAGCCGGAAGAGGCGACCGGCATCCAAGTGTTGGCGCGCATCGGCCGCGCCGTAGATACCGTGTGGCAAGACGGCATGAAGCTGCTCGGCTTCATCGGCCTGATCCTCGAAACCTTCGCCCGTGGCATGTTCCGCCCCAAGCGCTGGCGTCTCACACCGATGGTCGCGCACATCGAACAAACCGGCCTGGATGCCGCGCCCATTGTGGCGTTGCTGACCTTCTTGGTCGGCGCGGTGGTGGCGTTTCTCGGCGCCACGGTGCTCAAGAGTTTTGGGGCGACCATCTTCACCGTGGACCTGGTGGCGTTCTCGTTCCTGCGGGAGTTTGGCGTACTGCTCACCGCCATCCTGATCGCCGGCCGCACCGCCAGCGCCTTTACCGCACAAATCGGTTCGATGAAGGCCAACGAAGAAATCGACGCGATCCGCACCCTGGGCCTGGACCCGATGGAGCTGCTGGTACTGCCACGGGTGATGGCGCTGCTGGTGTCGCTGCCGATGCTGACGTTCCTGGCGATGCTCTCGGGGATTGTCGGCGGCGGTGTGGTGTGCGCCTTGGCCTTGGATATTTCCCCGGCGATGTTCCTCTCGCTGCTGCAATCGGACATTGGTGTGCAGCATTTCCTGGTCGGTATGGTGAAAGCACCGATCTTCGCCTTCCTGATTGCCGCGATTGGCTGCCTCGAAGGCTTCAAGGTCAGCGGCAGCGCCGAGTCGGTCGGCGCCCACACCACCTCCAGCGTGGTGCAATCGATCTTTGTGGTGATCGTGATGGATGCCGTCGCCGCGCTGTTCTTTATGGAGATGGGCTGGTGAGTCGTCTACACCGTGCGCCCACTGAGGCGGTGATCGAAGTGCGCGGCCTGTGCAACCGCTTTGGCAGCCAGAGCGTGCATGAAAACCTCGACCTGGAGTTGTATAAAGGCGAGATCCTGGCAGTGGTCGGCGGCTCCGGCAGCGGCAAGTCGGTGTTGCTGCGCAGCATCGTCGGCCTGCGCCGCCCCAGCGAAGGCGAAGTGCGGGTGTTCGGCAAGAACCTGCCAAGCCTGTCCGAACATGAGCGCTCACTGGTGGAACGGCGCTTCGGCGTGCTGTTCCAGAAAGGCGCGCTGTTTTCCTCGCTGACCGTCACCGAGAACGTCGCGCTGCCATTGATCGAACACGCCGGCCTCAGCCGCGCCGATGCCGAACACCTGGCTGCGGTCAAGCTTGCCCTTGCGGGGTTGCCGCTGTCGGCGGCGGACAAGTACCCATCGTCACTCTCCGGCGGCATGATCAAGCGCGCGGCCTTGGCGCGGGCGTTGGCCTTGGACCCGGACATCCTGTTTCTCGACGAACCCACCGCCGGCCTCGACCCGATTGGCGCCGCGCAATTCGACCAACTGATCCTGACCCTGCGCGATGCGCTGGGCTTGAGTGTGTTCCTGGTCACCCACGACCTGGACACGCTGTACACCATCACCGACCGCGTGGCGGTGCTGGCGCAGAAAAAAGTGCTGGTGGCCGATGCCATCGATGTCGTCTCGGAAACGGACGACGCCTGGATTCACGAATACTTCCACGGCCCCCGGGGCCGCGCGGCATTGAATGCCGCTCAATCGCTCAACGAGGTATGACATGGAAACCCGAGCCCATCATGTGATGATCGGTCTGTTCAGCGTGATCGTGGTAGTCGGCGCGATGCTGTTTGGCCTGTGGCTGGCCAAGTCCAGCGTCGATAGCGCCTTTCAGGACTATGAAGTGGTGTTCAACGAGGCCGTCAGCGGCCTGTCCCAGGGCAGTTCGGTACAGTACAGCGGGATCAAGGTCGGCGATGTGATCAGCCTGCGCCTGGACCCCAAAGACCCGCGCCGTGTACTCGCACGCATCCGCCTGTCCGGGCAGACGCCGATCAAGGAAGACACCCAGGCCAAGCTGGCCCTGACCGGCATCACCGGCACCTCGATCATCCAGCTCAGCGGCGGCACACCGCAAAGCCCGGAGCTCAAGGGCAAAGACGGCAACCTGCCAGAAATCATCGCCTCGCCCTCGCCGATCGCACGCCTGCTCAATAACAGCAACGACCTGATGACCAGCATTAACCTGCTGCTGCACAACGCCAACCACATGTTCTCCCGCGAGAACGTCGAGCGCCTGAGCAACACGTTGGATAACCTGCAGCAAACCACCGGCGCCATCGCCGAGCAGCGCGGCGACATCAAAGTGGTGATGCAGCAATTGATGCAGGTGAGCAAACAGGCGACTGCCGCCCTGGAGCAAACCACCGTGCTGATGCGCAACGCCAACGGCTTGCTCAACGAACAAGGCAAGCAAGCCTTCGGCAGCGCCGAGCAAGCGATGAAATCCCTCGAGCAAAGTACCGCGACCATCAACACCTTGCTGACCAACAACAAGGACTCAGTGAACAGCGGCATGCAAGGCCTCAACGAACTGGCGCCAGCCGTGCGCGAGCTGCGCGAAACCCTGGGTTCGCTGCGCGCCATCTCTCGCCGCCTGGAAGCCAACCCCAGCGGTTACCTGCTGGGCAGCGACAAGAATAAGGAGTTCACGCCATGAAGCGCGCTTACCAACTGATCGCCCCCGTGGCCTTCGCGCTGATCAGCGCGTGCTCGATCCTGCCCAAGGCCGACCCCTCCGACGTGTACCGCCTGGCTTCGGCCCAGACACCCACCCAAGGCACACCGGTCAGCTGGTCGTTGCGCGTGTCCAAGCCGCAGAGCAGCGAATTCCTCGACAGCCCGCGCATTGCCGTGGTGCCCAATGGCAACCTGATCAGCAGCTACGCGAATTCACGCTGGAGCGACCCGACGCCGGTGTTGCTGCGCAATCGCTTTATGGACGGCTTCCAGCGCGATGGGCGCGTGACGCTGCTGAGCACCGACGAGACGAACCTGCAGGCCGACTATGAGCTCGGCGGGCAGTTGCAGGCGTTTCAGAGTGAGTATCGCGCCAGTGCGGTGGACGTGGTGATCCGCCTGGATGCGCGGTTGGTGCGCGGGAGTGATCAGCGGATTATCGCCAGCCGGCGGTTTGAGGTGCGCCAGCCGGTGGGTGACACCAAGGTGCCGGCCGTAGTGGCTGCGTTTGGGCAGGCGGGGGATCAGTTGAATAAGCAGGTGGTGGATTGGGTGGTGCAGCAGGGCAATACTGCTGCGAAACGCTGAGGGCCTCATCGCAGGCAAGCCAGCTCCCACATTTTGATGTGTAAATACATTCAAACAGGTGGGAGCTGGCTTGCCTGCGATAGCAATCTAAGCCTTAACCAAAGAACCAGTAGCACACCGAAATCGCCGCCACGACGCCAGCAAACTCAGCCAGTAACGCACATCCCACGGCATGCCGTGCCCGCTGGATCCCCACCGAGCCAAAGTACACCGCCAACACATAGAAGGTGGTCTCCGTACTGCCTTGGATCGTCGCCGCCACCAACGCCGGGAAGCTGTCCACGCCCTGGGTCTGCATGGTCTCGATCAGCATGGCCCGCGCGGCACTGCCGGAGAACGGCTTGACCATCGCGGTCGGCAACGCGTCGACAAAACGCGTGTCCATGCCCGTCCAGGCCACCACGTGGCGAATGCCTTCCAGGCCAAAGTCCAAGGCGCCAGATGCGCGCAACACGCCCACCGCGCAGAGCATCGCCACCAGATACGGCAGCAGGTTCTTGGCAACGTCGAAGCCCTCTTTGGCGCCTTCGACAAACGCTTCGTACACCTTGACCTTACGCAGCGCACCAATCACTAGAAACAACATGATCAGGCCGAACAGCGTCAGGTTGCCGAGGATCGAGGACAAGCCGGCCAACGCCGTGGCGGACAAGGTCGCCAACAGCGCCATAAAGCCACCGAGGATCAGCGCGCCGGGAATCAGGTAAGCCAGCACCACCGGGTCCCACAGCCGCAGGCGCTGCATTACCGCCACCGAGAGCAGACCCACCAAGCTCGAAGCGCTGGTAGCCAGCAGGATTGGCAGGAACACCAGCGTCGGGTCGACGGCGCCTTGCTGAGCGCGGTACATGAAGATGGTCACCGGCAACAGCGTCAGCGAAGACGCGTTGAGCACCAGGAACAGAATCTGCGCGTTACTCGCGGTGTTGGGGATGGGGTTGAGTTCCTGCAGCGCCTTCATGGCTTTCAGGCCGATAGGCGTGGCGGCGTTGTCCAGGCCCAGGCCATTGGCGGCGAAGTTAAGGGTGATCAAGCCAATGGCGGGGTGGCCGGCCGGTACTTCCGGCATCAGGCGGCGAAACAGTGGGCCCAGAGCCTTGGCCAGCCAGTCGACGATCCCGGCTTTTTCGGCGATGCGCAAGAAGCCCAGCCACAAGGTCAGGGTGCCGAACAGCAGCACCATCACTTCCACCGACAGTTTGGCCATGGCGAAAATGCTTTCCACCATTGCCGCAAAAATCCCGGCATTACCGCCAATCAGCCATTGCGCCAGTGCTGACACCATTGCCACGACAAAAAAGCCAAGCCACAGGCCATTGAGCATCAGTTAAATCCCCCGAAAGATGGGCGAATGATAGCGGGGCTGGCAGAAACGACAAACCCCGGATTTCCCGGGGTTTGTCTCAAAGCAGTCGTGCTATCAGCCGCGGGTAGCTTGCGCGGTTGGCGAAGCTGGCTTGCTGCGCCAGTGCGGCAGGGAGTTCCAGTAGCGCTCGCCCTTGGCGTCGTCGTACATGCCTTCCCAGCGAGAGATGACCAGTACGGCCAATGCGTTGCCGATCACGTTCAAGGCGGTACGCGCCATGTCCATGATGCGGTCGACACCGGCGATGAACGCCAGGCCTTCCAGCGGGATACCCACGCTGCCCAAGGTGGCCAGCAGCACCACGAAGGACACGCCCGGTACGCCAGCGATGCCTTTGGAGGTGACCATCAGGGTCAGCACCAGCATCAGTTGCTGGCCGATCGACAGGTCGATGCCGTACAGCTGGGCGATAAAGATAGCGGCGATGCTCTGGTACAGCGTCGAACCGTCGAGGTTGAACGAGTAGCCGGTCGGCACCACGAAGCTGCAAATGGCTTTTGGCGCGCCGTAGGCTTCCATCTTCTCGATCACACGCGGCAGCACGGTCTCGGAGCTGGCGGTGGAGTAAGCCAGGACCAGCTCGTCTTTGAAGATGCGTATCAGCTTAAGGATCGAGAAGCCGAACAGGCGCGCGATCAAGCCCAACACTACAAACGCGAAGAACAGGATGGCGACGTAAACCAGGATCACCAGCTTGGCCAGCGGCAGCAAGGAGGCGAAGCCGAAGTTGGCGACGGTCACCGCGATCAGGGCAAATACGCCGATGGGGGCGTACTTCATGATCATGTGGGTGACTTTGAACATGCTCTCGGACACGCCCTGGAACATGGTTACCAGCGGCTCGCGCAGTTCCGGCTTGAGGCTCGACAAGCCCAAGCCGAACAGTACCGAGAAGAAGATGATCGGCAGCATATCGCCACGGGCGACGGCGGCGAAAATGTTCGAGGGAATCAGGTTGAGGATGGTCTCGATGAACGCATGCTCATGCTGCACTTCGGCGGCAGTGGCCGTGTACTTGGAGATATCGACGGTACCCAGGGTACTCATGTCGATGCCGGCACCTGGGTGGAACAGGTTGGCGAGCAACAGGCCGACCACGATAGCGATGGTGGTGACCACTTCGAAGTAAAGGATGGTTTTGACGCCGATTCGACCGAGCTTCTTCGCGTCACCCACACCGGCGATGCCGACGATCAGCGAGGAAATCACAATCGGGATCACGATCATCTTGATCAGGCGGATAAAGATATCGCCCGCCGGCTGCAACACATTGCTGATCCACCAGGCTTTTTCAGCACTGAAATGGTTGAGCACTGCACCGATTGCGATCCCCAACACCAAACCGATGAGGATCTGCCAGGCGAGGCTTAGCTTTGCCTTCTTCATGTCATTACCCTTACTTCAAGTGGACTTAAGGCAAATGCGCCATCTGGAACGCTCGGAAGCGAAAAAGTGTGTGCATCTGCCTCCGTAGAAGGTCACCGCCGCATGGCCGAAATGGCTTACTGGCAGGCGAAAAAAGGCGCAACTATTCCCATGCAAGAGAGCGACGTCTAATGCCGTAAACGCCTACCCTATGCTGAATCGGCATGGCTTTTTTTGTAAATAACTGTCCGAACGGTCAGTTCAAATACGCCATTTAGGCAGGTGAATATGCCGTTAACCGGCCAATACCGGCTCGCTCAGAGATTTTGGACGACCTTCAGTCGCTGGCAAAAATGCCTGGGATTTGATGAGCTTGGCGTCGGATATGTCCTATGGCACGCGCAAAATTTTCTCGATAGAAGGTCACCGCGACACACCAAGTAATGTTTGCGAAGAGACAGAAAAGAAAATAGCGGCTATGGACAACATACAAGATGGGCAATGGGTGCCATAAGCCCGCCGCAAGTTCAGCAAGCTTGAGGACTTGTGAACTTGCGTCGCAGCTTTTCGCCTGACCCGGCCCTTGCGCAGGCACTCCCTGTACCCGTAGGTCACGCCGACCTCGATGGATCAGAGCAACCCGGCCCCCTGGTCATGCATCACCCTTGGCGGGCGATGCAGACAGAAAGAAGCGAAGGAGCTTCTTTCTATGGACGCCAGCCCCGTTGACGACAGAAGCGTCAGACGGAACCTAGTACCAATTCGGATCTTTCTTAAGCTGCTCCATCAGCAGCTTTTGCATGCCTTCGTTCGGCTTACCGATGAAACGGTAGTCGGCATGCCGTGTCGGAGACTTGTCTGCCGGCAGACCGGCCGGGACTTGTACCAACATGGCGTAGGCATCTTCCTTGTCGTAGCTGAAGGCAACGATCAGGCGCTTGTTCAAGCAGGTATCTGCTGTTTCGCAGAGCGGCCCGACCAAGTATTTCTCGCCATCTTCTTCCAGCGCATTCATTTGTTCGGCCGTACCCGACAGGTTCATCACCCATTCCGGCAGGCGCTCTTCTTTCTTCACCACGCTTTGCCAGGTTTCGCGGTACTGCTTGTCCGCACTGAGCAACTCGTTGGCCCGGGATTGGCCGTCATTGGCGGCCATCACCAGGCCGCTACCGCCCAAGAGCAGGGCGGCAGCAATGGCTTTAATAGACAAAGTGGTCATATTCAGCCTCGGCCGCGACGACCAAAGAAGAACGAAGCGATGAACATCACCAGGAAGACCACAAACAGAATTTTTGCGATACCCGTGGCGGTGCCCGCGATACCACCGAAGCCCAGGACTGCAGCCACAATGGCGATGATCAGAAATGTGATTGCCCAACTCAACATGGTAATTCTCCTTACGCTTCTAGAGGGGTAACAGCGGTAGTGCAGTGCGCCGCTCAACACAAGCGACCTTTTGTTGCCTAGAACACCCAACGCTCTTGAGCGGGCAATTCGCCCAGGGTCGAACCCTGGTCAGCCACTCTCAATTGCGGGGCGGTTACATCGGCAGTCGCGCTGCCAACGGAACGGAAATGGGTCTGGGTCATCATCGGACGTTCAAATTGCGGGGCTTGCTGCTGACTCTGCTGCCAATGCTGCATCTGCTGGCCGGCAATCAACGTGACCATCAAGGCCAGGCTGGCGAACAGACCTTGCTGCAAGCGCAGTGGCGATACACGCAATTGGCTGAGGCTTTGGCGAGTCATGCTGCATTTCTCCCGCATTCTGAATATTCGGTCATGACACTGTTGGGAGAGGTATTGCAGGGTGCATGCCAGATCTTTTACAAAATAAATCTCAATAGAATCAGATAGTTATAAATACATTACAGCCGCTGAGCCCAGCATCCTGCACGATGCCCCTATCCAGGCCGTGCGAAATGCACGATGGTCAATGGTCGGGTCAAGGGATCGAAATCGGATATCGAGTTGCCGAAGTGGCAAGAGGGCATGAAAACGCCATCAACCAGCGCGTTTGTAGAGGGGTGTGCAGATACCTGCGCGAAGGTGCTTTTTATCAATCAGAATAAACCATGCAACTTGCCCGATTATTCCGGGACTAAACACCATCATTCATATTAAGGAGCGCGGGACAGATGGAATCAGCCAAGGAACTTCAAGGCCGTATTCTTTTAGTGGATGACGAATCCGCGATCCTTCGCACCTTCCGTTACTGCCTGGAAGATGAAGGCTATACCGTAGCCACCGCCAACAGCGCCGCCCAAGCCGACGCCCTGATGCAACGCCAGGTGTTCGACCTGTGCTTTTTGGACCTGCGCCTGGGCGAAGACAATGGCCTGGACGTACTGGCCCAGATGCGCATTCAGGCGCCGTGGATGCGCGTGGTGATTGTTACCGCGCATTCCGCCGTGGATACCGCGGTCGACGCGATCCAGGCCGGTGCCGCCGACTACTTGGTCAAGCCATGCAGCCCTGACCAATTGCGCCTGGCCACCGCCAAGCAGTTGGAAGTGCGCCAACTCTCGGCACGCCTGGAAGCGCTGGAAGGCGAAGTGCGCCAACCCAAAGACGGCCTCGATTCCCACAGCCCGGCCATGATGGTGGTGCTGGAGACCGCGCGCCAAGTCGCGGGCACCGACGCCAACATCTTGATCCTCGGCGAGTCCGGTACCGGTAAAGGTGAATTGGCCCGGGCTATTCATGGCTGGAGCAAGCGCTCGAAGAAGTCCTGCGTGACCATCAACTGCCCGTCACTCACGGCCGAGCTGATGGAAAGCGAATTGTTCGGCCATAGCCGTGGTGCGTTTACCGGTGCCAGTGAGAGCACCTTGGGCCGCGTCAACCAAGCGGACGGCGGCACGCTGTTTCTCGACGAGATCGGCGATTTTCCCCTCACCTTACAACCCAAGTTATTGCGCTTCATTCAGGACAAAGAATATGAGCGCGTAGGCGACCCGGTCACCCGGCGCGCCGATGTGCGCATCCTGGCGGCCACCAACCTGAACCTCGAAGACATGGTGCGCGACGGCCGTTTCCGCGAAGACTTGCTCTATCGCCTCAACGTCATCACCTTGCACCTGCCGCCGCTGCGTGAACGTAGCGAAGACATCCTGACCCTCGCCGACCGCTTCCTGGCGCGCTTCGTCAAAGAGTACGCGCGGCCCGCTCGCGGTTTCAGCGATGACGCCCGAGAAGCGCTGCTCAACTACCGCTGGCCAGGGAATATTCGAGAGCTACGAAACGTTGTAGAGCGAGCCAGCATTATCTGCCCACAGGAAAAGGTTGAAATCAGCCACCTCGGCATGGCCGAACAGCCGACCAACAATGCACCGCGTATTGGCGCGGCGTTGAGCCTGGATGAGCTGGAGAAAGCCCACATCGGCGCGGTACTTGCCACCAGCGACACCCTGGACCAGGCGGCCCGTACTCTCGGCATCGACGCGTCGACCCTGTACCGCAAACGCAAACAGTACAACTTGTGAGCTGTACCTTATGAAGCTAGCGATGAAACTGCGCACTCGTTTATTCCTGAGTATCTCAGCGCTGATCACCGTCGCCCTGCTGGGACTGGTCCTGGGACTGGTCAGTGTTATGCAAATGGCTAAGAGCCAGGAGTCGCTGATCCGCAGCAACTTCATCACCCTGGACCTTGGCCTCAAGCTGCGCCAGACCTTAGGCGACCAGTTGATCCTGATGTTGCAGGAGAAACCGGACCCCGAGGTGCTGAAAACCTCAAAACAGCAATACTTCGCCTTGCTGGATGAGGGCATCGCCCATGAACAGCAAGACGGCAGGCTCAGCGGGTTCAGCCAGGCACGCGTTGACTACCTGAATTTTATCAAGGCATTTGACGAGGCCCAGCAAAGCTCGCTGATCAACAATAAAAACCAAAAGCTGACCGAAACCTTTAATGCGTTGCGCAACGGCCTGATCTCCGAACACAAACAAGCCTTGGAGAATATCAACGCCAGCGAACACAAATCCCGCGACCGAGCGCTGTTGATTGCCGGTCTTCTGGGCCTGGTGGGCCTGGCGGTGTTGATCATCGGCTTCATCACCGCCCATGGCATCGCCCGGCGCTTTGGCGGGCCGATCGAAGCCTTGGCCAAAGCCGCCGACAAGATCGGGCAGGGCGATTTCGAAGTGACGCTGCCGATCTCTTCAGCAGCGGAAATGAACCTGCTGACCCGGCGCTTCGGCATCATGGCCGAAGCGTTGCGCCAGCATCAGGCGACCAATGTCGATGAATTGCTGGCTGGCCAGCAGCGCCTGCAAGCGGTGCTCGACAGCATCGACGACGGTCTGTTGATGATCGACCGCCAAGGCCGCCTGGCGCATCTCAACCCCGTCGCTCAGCGCCAGTTGGGCTGGGACGAGGCACGTTTAGGCCAGGGCCTGGGCGAGGCGCTGGGCCGCGCGGAAATGGATGAACAGTTGCAGCTAGTACTGCGCGGCGGCAACCTCGAGCGGGCGCCGGAAGATCTGGAAGTTGAGGTTGAAGGCGAACTGCGCCTGCTGACCTACAGCCTGACGCCGGTCAGCCACACCCAGGGGCATATCCTCGGGGCAGTGATGGTGTTGCATGACGTCACCGAACAGCGTGCCTTTGAGCGCGTGCGCAGCGAATTCGTGTTGCGTGCCTCCCACGAACTGCGCACGCCGGTGACCGGCATGCACATGGCCTTCGGCCTGTTCCGCGAGCGGGCAAAGTTTCCGGCGGATTCCCGTGAAGCGGACTTGCTGGATACGGTCAATGAAGAAATGCAGCGCCTGATGCAGTTGATCAACGACTTGCTCAACTTTTCGCGCTACCAGAATGGCCTGCAAAAACTCACCTTGGGGCCCTGTGATGTCACCGACCTGCTGGAGCACGCACGGGCGCGTTTCACTGAGCTGGCGAGTGCTCAGAACATCGAATTGCTGGTGGAAGCCCAACCTGATTTGCCCAGGCTGTATGCAGACCAGGCTCAGCTTGAGCGTGTACTCGACAACCTGTTAGGCAACGCATTGCGCCATACCGCCGATGGCGGGCAAATTCGCCTGCAGGCACGCCGCCATGGCGAGCGCGTGATTATCAGCGTCGAAGATAACGGCGAAGGCATCGCCTACGGCCAGCAGGGGCGGATTTTCGAACCCTTCGTGCAGGTGGGCCGCAAGAAAGGCGGCGCCGGCCTGGGGCTGGTACTGTGCAAAGAGATCGTGCAACTGCACGGTGGCCGCATGGGTGTGTATTCGCGGCCGGGGCAAGGTACGCAGTTCTATATGGCGTTGCCGCTGTAGTCTGACTACTCGGGTTACCTACCGGCCGCGCCGAACGAAATGTGGGAGAGGGCTTGCTGTGGCGGGCCCGCTCCCACATTTTGAATCGGTTTACACGCTTAACTGCGGTTCAATGCGCGCAATATCGCAGCACTTTCAGCATCCGGCGTGCCATCAAACAGCGCTGGCCGGAAGTGCATCTGGAACGCCGCGATCACATGCCGTGTGGCGACATCCAACTCGCCGGTCTGCGGTGTCTGGTAGCCCAGGCGTGCCAGCTCTTCCTGGAACCAGGTGACGCTCGGCAGGTCAGCCGCGTACTGCACTTGGAATCGAGCAACGACTTGCGCGTCCGGCCAGATCCCCAAACCCTCAGCCGCTAAACGCTTCCACGGAAACAACGGGCCCGGATCGAGCTTGCGCAGCGGCGCGATGTCGCTATGGCCGATGATGTTCTTGGGATCGATGCCATTGCGCTTGCTGATGTCCTTGAGCAACACCACCAACGACTGCACCTGCGCCTCGGAATACGGGTACCAGACACGGCCCGTCGGTGTGTCGCGATAGCCTGGGTTGACGATCTCGATACCGATGGAGCTGGAGTTGAGCCAGGTGCGGCCCATCCACTCGCTTTGCCCGGCGTGCCAGGCACGCTGGCTCTCGTCCACCAATTTGTAAATGGTGCCAGAGGCGTCGTCACCGATCAGGTAATGACTGCTGACCTGGCCGTGGGTTAACAGCGCCAGGGAGCGTTCAAGGTTGGTTGCGGTGTAATGGACGACCACGAACTGCACGCGGTTATCGTGGTTGACCGACGGGTGGCTGGTGTCCAGGCGCGGGCCACTGGCGCAGCCGGCGAGCAGGAGGAACATAAAGGCGATGCAAAAGGATTTCATAGCAGAAGACATTACGCTGAAGACGATAATGCAATAGTGTAACGTACCGTTCGTGGCTGAGCGGCCAAATTACAAAAATGGAACATATTTTAGGCCGCCTGCACTTGATTACGTCCCGCCGCCTTCGCACGGTAAAGCGCCTCATCGGCGCGCTTGAGCGCCAGGTCACTGCGCTCACCCGGCTGGAACTGCGCCACACCCATGGAGACCGTGATCGTTACCGGCTCGCCCTTGAAGTGGAAAGGGCACGCTTCGATCGCGGCACGCAGCACTTCGCCCACGGCGAGGGCATCCGTCAAGGCTGAGTCCGGCATCAGCAACACAAACTCTTCACCACCGAAACGCGCGATAAAGTCAGTGGGGCGCAGGCGTTTGCGCAACACATTGGCGATGATCTTCAGCACCTTGTCGCCCGCCAGGTGGCCGTAGCCGTCGTTGATGCGCTTGAAATGGTCCAGGTCCAGCATGGCCAGCGACAGGTTATTGCCGCTCTGGTGCCAGGTATTCACTTCATGATCCAGGCGCTCGCTCCAGGCCGCACGATTGGGCAGGCCGGTGAGCGGATCGATCAAAGCCTTCTGGCGCTGTACTTCCAGATGCTCGCGATAGCCTTGGGCTTCTTGCTCCATGCTCGCCACCCGCTCAGCCAGACCTTTGAGGCGCGCTGCCACTTCCTGCTCGCGCTGGTCACGCTGCTGCTGGTGCGCGTCCATCGTGCCGAGCAGGCCTTCGAGGTGGCTCTCCAGCACGTGCTTGAGGCTGTCCAGATCGGCCGCGTCCTGCACGCTGCTTTGCAGACCGTCGACCTGTTCACGAATCTGCGTGTCCAGCTCCTGCGCGGCCGAGCGGCTGTCGGCATGGCCTTCACTGGCTACCTGCAGGTGGCCCTGGAATGCCTCGAGGCGCTCGTTGAGCTGCTTGAGGTAGGCTTCGAACTCGTGTTGGCCACTGTCGGTGATCGCCAGCATCAGCACGGCCAGGTCGTCGAGGATCGGCAGCAACTCGTACCAGTTCAAGCCGTGGGCCAGGCGCTCGCGCATGGCTTCGGCCTGGGGCCGGTGACGCTCAGGCAGCGACAGGTCTTCCAGCAGGCCGAGCAAAGTGTCTTCGATATGCTTGGCGACGGAGCTGTAGGACGGCTCCGGCGAGTCAGGCAGAGCGTAGATGCCGTCCGATTGCAGTTCATCCGGATCGGGCTCGGGGCTCTCCAGCACCGGCGGCAGGGACAGACTGCCGATGGTGGTTTGCTCCGGCGTGTCGACCGCAGCCTGCGGCTCTTCGATAAATGCGGCGAGCGCGCTTTCGGGAGCAGCTTCCTCTGTCGGCGGCACAGGCGTCTCGGGTTCAGGCGCCTCGACAGACAGGACGGCAGCCTCCACTGATGCCGGAGCTTCGAACACAAATGTTTCACCAGCGGCCTCTGCCACTTTGACGGGCGCAGCGGGTGCAACGGGTGCAACACGTTCAGGCTGCGAGGGTGTCGGTGCTTGCGGCAACGGCGCGAAGGCGCGCAAAGCTTTTGTCAGTTCTTCGGATTGCGCCGGCTCTTGAGGCTCAGGCGCGGGTTTGGGCGCAACGGGCTTTGGTGCAGCCAGCTCTGGCGTGGCTTCGACCAGCGGCGCGTCATTTGAGACTTCCTTCGCGCCAAACAGGCGTTGCAGCAGGCCTGGCCCAGGGCGCGTGGTTTCGCCGTCCGGCTCCAGGTTATTGAGGGCTTGCCCCTGCAGGCTGCTCAGCTCACTGAGTAGCAGCGGAATCTCCCGCGCCTGTCCGACTCGGCTATCCAGTTGCTTGGCGAAGGTTTTCAGCGGGCGGGCCACCTCACGCGGCAGCGGCAGCTTTTGCAACTGCGCGACCAGGGCTGTGAGTGCAGTGCTCATCTGGTCGACGCGCGTTTCGCGACGCTGCTCCGAATCCAGCACGGCTTTTTCCAAACGCGGCAGCAAGGCGGCGAGGGCGGCGTCCATGTCGTCGGTACGCACCACGTCGCGCATCTCCTTCATGCATTGGTCGACCGCGCGGTCGGTCCCTTCCGCCGCCAGCGTGCTGCGCACCAGACCTCTGCGCAGCAGGTCGAGGCGGGCAGCCCAGCGGCGCTCGAGCTTGTCTTGCTGCTCGATGCTTTTGAGGTATTTCTCTTTCCAGCGCTGGGTGTCGTCGCTCATGCAAGGGGTCCGCGAGGGCCTGGGCTCAACGCGGGTAATGCATCAGCCGTGAGCGAACCCGGCAGACGAATCTCTACCGCGACCGGCAGGTGATCGGAGATGGGCTGCGCCAGCACCTGCACGCTTTCGAGCGTGAGGGTGGGGCTAAGCAGGATATGGTCAAGACAGCGTTGCGGGCGCCAGCTGGGAAACGTGGCTTCGACTTGCGGCGCCAGTAGCCCGAGGTCCCGCAACGGGGAATTCTGCAGCAGGTCGTTGGCATGGGTGTTCATGTCACCCATCAGTACCTGGTGTTTGTAGTTGCCAATCAATTCACGAATATAGGCGAGCTGCAGGTTGCGCGTACGCCCCCCGAGCGCCAGGTGCATCATCACCACGACCAAGGCTTCAGGGCCTTCGCCGAAACGCACAAGGATCGCCCCCCGGCCCTTAGGGCCTGGCAAGGGGTGATCTTCGATGGCAGTCGGCTTCAAGCGGCTGAGCACACCATTGCTGTGCTGCGCCAGGCGCCCGAGGTTGCGGTTGAGTTGCTGATACCAGTACGGGAACGCGCCGAGCTGGGCCAAGTGTTCCACTTGGTTGATGTAGCCGGAGCGTATGCTGCCGCCGTCGACCTCCTGCAGGGCGACCAAGTCGAAGTCGTTCAGCAGATGGCCGATCTTTTGCAAGTTAACGGCCCGCCCGTTGTGTGGCAGCAGGTGCTGCCAACCACGGGTGATGTAGTGCCGATACTTCTCGGTACTGATGCCCACCTGAATATTGAAGCTGAGCAGGCGCAAGCGGCTGTCTGCCGGCAGGCCTGTGGTTTCCAGGTGGTGCTCGTTGACCTGCGGGTCGTGCAGGCCAACGACGCGTTCAGTACCCCAGCGGCGCATGGTAGGCCCCTTACTTGGCTGCGCGCTCTTTGGCGATCAGTTGGTCGGCAACGTTGAGGGTTTGCTCAGGACCACCGGTAGTGCCCAGGTCGAAACGGTATTTGCCGTTGACGACCATGCTCGGTACGCCTTGCACGCCGTATTTCTGCGCGAGTTCCTTGGCCTGCTTGATCTGACCTTGGATGGCGAAGGAGTTGAAGGTAGCCAGGAACTTATCCTTGTCGACGCCTTGAGTGGCGACGAAATCAGCCATTTCTTCAGGCTTGGTCAGGCGCTTACCTTGCTTCTGGATAGCTTCGAACACGGCGTTGTGGACTTTGTGCTCCACACCCATGGCTTCCAGGGTCAGGAACAGCTGACCATGGGCATCCCATGGGCCGCCGAACATGGCCGGGATGCGACGGAAATTAACGTCAGACGGGAGTTTTTCGGCCCATGGATTGATGGTCGGCTCAAAGGCGTAGCAATGCGGGCAGCCATACCAGAACAGCTCCACCACTTCGATCTTGCCTGGCTCCGAAACCGGGACCGGGTTGGCCAATTCAACGTAGGTTTTACCGGCTTCAAGCGGCACGTCGGCAGCTTGTGCGGTCATGCCGAAGAGGCTGACAGTGACGAGAGCGGCGCTGAGGATCAGATTACGCATGCTTTACTCCTGGACAAATAAAGTCGCCTCACGCGACCTTTAGTTGTGACAGGTCTACGCGGGCATGAGTTCGTTAGTGTACCGGCACCGGCCACAAAAAAGGGCGGCCTAAGCCACCCTTTTTATGCTTGCATCGATGGATTAATCGAGCGTTAACGTCGCCGGACTCATCAGTGCAGGCCCTGGATATAGCTGGACAGTGCTTCAATATCTTTATCCGACAGCTTTGCCGCAATGTCAGTCATCATTTTGTTGCTGGCATCGCCATCGATGTAGCGAACCTTCTCGCGGAATTCCTTCAATTGCTTGGCGGTGTATTGGGCGTGCTGACCACTCAGGTGAGGGAAGCCAGCCTCTGCCAGGCCACTGCCGCCTGCGATGTGGCAAGCCTTACAGGCGGGCATGCCGCCGATGGGCTGGTCTTCAGCGAGCTTGCCACCCTGAAACAACGCCTGGCCTTTGTCGACCAGCTTCGGATCGGCAGCTCCCACACTGCCCTTCTGGCTGGCAAAATACGCCGCGATGTCCGCCAGGTCCTGATCGCTGAGGTTAGTCAGCAGGCCGGTCATTTCCAACACCGTGCGCTTGCCATCCTTGATGTCGTGCATCTGCTTGGTCAGGTAACGCTCACCCTGGCCGGCCAGTTTGGGGAAGTTCGGCGCCGGGCTATTGCCATCCGGTCCATGGCAAGCACCACACACGGCGGCTTTCGCCTGGCCCGCTGTAGCGTCGCCTGCAGCATGGGCAACACCGGTGATGCCCAAGGTCAACAGCAGACTCACGATCAGTTTGTTCATCAGCTAATCCAACTACGGCTAAGGGTTTAAGAGTTATCTACCGGGTTTACTCACCATCAACTCAATGATGGCCTGGTAATCCTCAGTACTGCAGTCCATGCACAAACCACGCGGCGGCATTGCCTTGAAACCCTGGGTCACGTGTTGCACCAGCGTGTCCATACCTTGCGCCAGTCTGGGCGCCCAAGCTACCTGGTCACCCCGTTTAGGGGCATTGGGCAGTTGGCCGGCATGGCAAGCCACGCAAACTCGGTTGTACACCGCCTCCGGATCCTGTGTAGCCTGAGCGCCGTAAAGCGGAATCAGGACACCAAAAGCGAGCAACCATCGGGTCATACATCGACCTTTTCAGGGTTTGAGAGCGTTTTGCGTTCTAATGCGCAATGAAGGTCTTTCGCTCCCGTGAACTTCATCCTTCGCTGGGACAAAGCACACACAAAATCTGCGGCATTATATACTGGCGCTACTGAAACGGAAACGACACCGCTTGCCGCACCCTTTTTCGGCACCGCCCACATCGGAAATCTCATGCAACTCAAGAACCCCA
Source organism: Pseudomonas sp. D47 (assembly GCF_045447305.1). Classification (NCBI taxonomy): domain Bacteria; kingdom Pseudomonadati; phylum Pseudomonadota; class Gammaproteobacteria; order Pseudomonadales; family Pseudomonadaceae; genus Pseudomonas; species Pseudomonas sp. D47. Next base: position 37,343 of record NZ_JBJGXU010000016.1, read on the forward strand.
TCCTCGGCCTGTGCCAACAGTCCACGTTCATGCTCAGCGCCGCCAAAGTGGACCAATGCCCCGATGACGAAGGCTTTGAAGTCGCCTTTGCTGGCCGTTCCAACGCCGGCAAATCCAGCGCGTTGAACACCCTGACCCACGCCAGCCTGGCGCGCACCTCGAAAACCCCGGGCCGCACGCAACTTCTCAATTTCTTCAAGCTAGACGATGATCGGCGTCTGGTCGACCTGCCGGGCTACGGTTATGCAAAAGTACCCATCCCGTTGAAGCTGCACTGGCAGCGTCACCTGGAGGCTTATCTGGGTGGTCGCGAGAGTTTGAAGGGGCTGATTCTGATGATGGACATCCGTCATCCAATGACCGACTTCGACCTGTTGATGCTCGATTGGGCCGTCGCCAGCGGCATGCCGATGCATATCCTGCTGACCAAGGCCGACAAGCTGACCTACGGCGCGGCCAAGAACACGCTGCTCAAAGTGCAGTCCGAAATCCGTAAGGGTTGGGGTGATGCGATCACTATCCAGCTGTTCTCAGCGCCTAAGCGCATGGGCCTGGAAGACGCCTACACTGTGCTGGCCGGTTGGATGGAATTAGCCGACAAAGGCGCGGAAATCGCGGAATAACTTTTCTGCAGGCAAAAAAAACCCCGGACTTCGTATGGGGAGGGGAAGTTCGGGGTCCAAGTTCCGGACCGCTAGGGCGGGGTCCAGATATCTGCCAACACTTAACACAACATAGGAGCATTGAAGGGCTTCACCACCCATTCAGTAACTCTGAGTAGCAGTTCACGGGTTAAGTTCCGGCAGGTCCAAAAAACTATTGGAAATAACTGGCGCCCGTTTCTGATCTAAAGCGCTCTGCCACCACGCCCGGTGACGGCAGAGCCGCGAAATCAATGCGCCTCGTCCCAGTTATCGCCAACGCCCACGTCTACTACCAAAGGCACATCCAGCTTGGCCGCCGCGCTCATGTGCTCGCGGATCTTCTCGCTGACCTCTGCAACCAGATCCTCACGCACCTCCAGCACCAGTTCATCGTGCACTTGCAGGATGACCTTGGCATCCAGGCCCGACTCAGTCAGCCAATTATCCACCAACACCATGGCTTTCTTGATGATGTCCGCTGCGGTGCCCTGCATCGGCGCGTTGATCGCCGTGCGCTCGGCCGCCGCTCGCTCCTGAGGCTTGTTGGAATTGATATCCGGCAAGTACAGCCGGCGCCCGAAGAAGGTTTCGACATAGCCTTGATCGGCCGCCTGGGCGCGCGTGCGTTCCATGTACTCGCGAACGCCGGGGTAGCGCGCGAAGTACACATCGATGTAGGCCTTGGCGGTCTTGGTATCGACGCCAATGTCCTTACCCAGCTTCTGCGCGCCCATGCCGTAAATCAGGCCAAAGTTGATCGCCTTGGCACTGCGACGCTGGTTGGAACTGACTTCAGCCAATTCAACCTTGAACACCTCGGCCGCCGTAGCGGTGTGCACGTCCAAATCGTTACGGAACGCATTCATCAAGCCCTCGTCCTTGGACAAGTGCGCCATGATCCGCAGCTCGATCTGCGAATAGTCCGCCGCCAACAGCTTGTAGCCTTTTGGCGCGACAAACGCCTGGCGAATCCGCCGCCCTTCAGCGGTACGTACCGGGATGTTCTGCAGGTTCGGATCGCTGGACGACAAGCGCCCGGTCGCGGCCACAGCCTGATGATAAGACGTGTGAATGCGCCCGGTACGCGGGTTAATCTGCTCCGGCAGGCGGTCGGTGTAAGTGCTTTTCAGCTTGCTCATGCTGCGGTACTGCATCAGTACCTTGGGCAGCAGGAAATCGTCTTCGGCCAACTTGGCCAGCACTTCCTCAGCCGTGGACGCCTGGCCCTTGCCGGTCTTCTTCAGTACCGGCAAGCCAAGTTTTTCATAGAGAATCGCCCCGAGCTGCTTGGGCGAACCCAGGTTGAACTCTTCACCAGCGATCTCGAACGCCTGGCGCTCCAGCTCAACCATCTTGTTACCGAGTTCGATGCTCTGGATACCCAGCAGCTCTTTATCCACCAGCGCACCCTGGCGCTCGATACGCGCCAGCACGGGCACCAGCGGTATTTCGATGTCCGTCAGCACACTGGCCAGGCTCGGTATGGCCGCCAGCTGTGCATGCAAGGCCTGATGCAGGCGCAGGGTCACGTCGGCATCTTCGGCGGCATACGGGCCAGCCTGCTCAAGCGCGATCTGGTCGAACGTCAGCTGCTTGGCGCCTTTGCCGGCGATGTCCTGGAAGCTGACGGTGTCGTAGTCCAGGTACTTCTTGGCCAGGCTGTCCATGTCATGCCGGGTCGCGGTGGAGTTCAACACGTAGGATTCAAGCATGGTGTCGAAGGCAATGCCGCGCACGGTGATGCCTTGCGCAGGGTCGCCACCGATGGCGCAGTTGGCCAGGATGCTCATGTCGAACTTGGCGTGCTGCCCGACCTTGAGCTTGGTCGAGTCTTCCAGCAGCGGCTTCAACGCCAACAGAACCGTGTCGCGATCCAACTGCTCCGGCGCGCCGATGTAGGAATGGGTCAGCGGGATGTAGGCTGCTTCATGCGGCTGCACGGCAAAGGAAACGCCTACCAACTGCGCCTGCTGGGCGTCGATCCCGGTGGTTTCGGTGTCGAAAGCAAACAGTTTTGCGGCATTCAGCTTTTTTAGCCAAGTGTCGAACGTGGCCTGGTCAAGGATGGTGGTGTAAGACGCTTCCACCGGCGCAGCCGCCTCAATCACTTCTTCAGCAGCCGGAGCAGCCTCGGTCGACGCCTTGAGCTCAACACGCTTGGCATCGCGCTGAATCTCGTCAATCCAGCTCTTGAACTCAAGCAGCGTATACAGCTCCAGCAACTTTTCGCGGTCCGGCTCGATCAGGTGCAGATCGTCCAGCCCCACATCCAGCGGCACGTCGATCTTGATCGTCGCCAGCTGATAGGACAGGAATGCCATCTCCTTATGCTCTTCGAGCTTGGCCGGCAGATTCTTGGCCCCGCGGATCGGCAGGGTCGGTACGATAACCAACTGCTCATAAAGCTCTTTGAGGCCGCCGTTTACGCCCACCAGAAGGCCGGAAGCAGTCTTCGGCCCAATACCCGGAACGCCTGGGATGTTGTCCGACGAATCGCCCATCAGCGCCAGATAATCGATGATCTGCTCCGGAGCGACACCGAATTTCTCCTTCACGCCCTCAATGTCCATCGCGCTACCGGTCATGGTGTTGACCAAGGTAATGTGCCCGTCGACCAACTGCGCCATGTCTTTGTCACCGGTAGAAATCACCACCGGGCGGTCCGCCGCCGCACTGCTGCGGGCCAAAGTACCGATTACGTCATCGGCCTCCACGCCTTCGACGCACAGCAACGGGAAGCCGAGGGCGATCACACTTTGGTGCAGCGGCTCAATTTGCAGGCGCATGTCATCGGGCATACTCGGGCGGTTGGCCTTGTATTCGGCGTACATGTCATCGCGAAAGGTCCCACCCTTGGCGTCGAATACGACGGCGAACGGGCTGCCCGGATACTGCTTGCGCAGGCTTTTGAGCATGTTCAACACGCCCTTGACCGCACCGGTCGGCAGGCCTTTGGAGGTGGTCAACGGTGGCAGCGCGTGAAAGGCGCGGTACAGATAAGAAGAACCGTCCACCAGGACGAGGGGGGCTTGGCTCATGAGCAGGATCAACCTTTTCGGCGGGTCAGGCGCTAGAATAGCCGGACCAATGACGACAAAGGGACAAGGTTATCATGCGTACAGTAAATCGCCTGTTGTTGACCGGTTTGATTGCGTTCTTGCCGCTGGCCGCCACGGCAGCTGACACCGCGCCCTCAGGAGACCCGGAAGTCACGATCCGCACCGAGGGTGACAGAACCATCCAGGAGTACCGCCAAAACGGTTTCCTGTACGCGATCAAGGTCACCGTGAAGGGCGCGCCACCGTATTTCCTGGTGCGCGCGGACGGAACCGATGCGAACTTCATCCGCTCTGACCAGCCGGATATGCTGATCCCGTCATGGAAGATTTTCGAATGGAAATGATTTCTTAACTTAAATTGGCGCCGCACACCACGGCGCCCGTACTGGCAGTTTTAACCATGTCTGTGTTCACCCCGCTGGCTCGGCCCGAGCTGGAAACCTTTCTTGCCCCTTACGGGCTCGGCCGCCTGCTTGATTTCCAGGGGATTGCCGCCGGTAGCGAAAACACCAATTTCTTTATCAGCCTAGAACAGGGCGAGTTCGTCCTGACCCTGGTTGAACGCGGCCCGGTCGCAGAAATGCCATTCTTCATCGAACTGCTCGACGTACTTCATGACGCCGACCTGCCGGTGCCTTACGCGCTGCGCACCACCGACGGTGTGGCGCTTCGCGAGCTGAAGGGCAAACCGGCGTTGCTGCAACCGCGCTTGGCCGGCAAGCACATCAAGGACGCCAACGCCCAGCATTGCGCCCAGGTTGGCGACCTGCTCGGCCATCTGCACCTGGCCACTCAAGGCGAAAAGGTGCTGGAGCGCAAGACCGATCGCGGGCTGGATTGGATGCTCACTGAGGGTGCGCAGCTTATTTCGCACCTGAACGACGCGCAGCAGCGCCTGCTACAAGATGCGCTGACCGAGATCGAAACCCACAAGGCCGAGATCCTCGCCCTGCCACGCGCCAACGTTCACGCCGACCTGTTCCGTGACAACGCGATGTTCGAAGGCACGCATCTGACAGGGTTGATCGACTTCTACAACGCCTGCTCAGGCCCAATGCTGTATGACGTGGCGATTGCCTTGAATGACTGGTGCTCGGATGCGGACGGGGTGATCGATGGGCAACGCGCCCATGCGCTGCTGGGCGCCTACGCGGGTCTGCGCCCGTTTACAGCCAAGGAGGCCGAGTTGTGGCCGACCCTGTTGCGCGTGGCATGCGTGCGGTTCTGGCTGTCACGCCTGATCGCCGCGGAGTCGTTTGCCGGGCAGGATGTGTTGATTCATGACCCGGCGGAGTTTGAGCATCGGCTGGCGCAGCGTCAGCAGGTAACCATCCACCTGCCGTTCGCGCTCTAAAAGGCCTACTCGGTCAAAAAAATGTGGGCGCTGGCTTGCCTGCGATAGCGGTGTCGACTGACACGCCGCCATCGCGGGCAAGCCAGCTTCCACATTGGTTATGCGGCAATGGTTAGAGCGAGTCCAGGCACCCAGCCAGATCATTCCCCAACTTCTCCAGCACCTGCTCATAACCCTGAGCCGTGGCTGGCGTGTAACCACCCAACGCATCCAACTCCGCCAACTTCACCGGCAAACCAGCCACCAGTGTCTCAGCCAAACGCGGGCGCAACGGCGGCTCGCTGAACACACAGGTCTTACCGACTTCCTGCAACCGCGTACGCATCGCCGCTACATGCTGGGCGCCTGGCTGCACTTCGGCGGCAACGCTGAACACGCCGGTATGCTTGAGCCCGTAAGCGTCCTCGAAGTAATCGAAGGCTTCGTGGAACACGAAGTAAGGCTTGTTGCCCACGCTCGCCAAACGCGCTTTCAAGCGCGCGTCCAACGCATCCAGACGCTCATCGAACGCCTTCACATTGCTCTGATACCGCGCAGCATTGGCCGGGTCGGCAGTGCTGAGGTCAGCCGCCATGCGTGCAGCAATCACACGCGCGTTAACCGTCGACAGCCACAAGTGCGCATCCAAGCTGCCTGGGCGGTGATCGTGGTCGTGTTCGTCGGCATCGTCGGCATGCGAGTGGCTATCTTCACCGAAACGACGCAGTTTCATTCCCGCAAGGTCCTGTACCGCCACGGTGGGCAGACTACGCCCCTTGAGCACGCGCGGCAGGAAGCTCTCCATGTCCGGGCCGATCCAATACAACAGGTCCACCGACTGCACGCGCCGTACGTCGGATGGGCGCAAGGCATAGTTATGCGGTGACGCGCCGGGCGGCAGCAAAACTTCTGGAACGGCCACGCCGTCCTGCACCGCCGCGGCGATCAACTGCAACGGCTTGATACTGGTCAGCACCTTGACCTCGGCTTGCGCCGCCCCAGCGACGAACAAACTGGTGACAAATACGACAAAAACAGGAAAAAGTCGGGACACGATGACCACTCAATGACGTAGGAACGGGTAACATAATAACGTCTCTATCAAATGTCTGTCGCCGCTCATGCCTAAAACACCGCTTGCCAGCCGTCCCCACGACCACTCTCACTGCGTGCACACCGCGCTGTCGGAGGCCGATACCCTTTGCGCACAAAAGGGCCTTCGCCTGACCGCGTTGCGTCGTCGGGTGCTGGAACTGGTGTGGCAAAGCCACAAGCCGCTGGGCGCCTATGACATTCTGGGCGTGCTCAGCGAGCAGGACGGCCGCCGCGCCGCGCCGCCAACGGTGTACCGCGCGCTGGATTTCCTGCTGGAAAACGGCCTAGTGCACCGCATTGCCTCGCTCAACGCCTTCGTCGGCTGCAACCACCCGGAACACGCGCACCAAGGCCAGTTCCTGATTTGCCGCGAGTGCCACGCCGCCATTGAGCTTGAACAAAAAAGCATCAGCGACGCCATTATCAAGAGCTCGGCCGAGGTCGGCTTCAGGGTCGAAGGGCAAACGGTCGAAGTGGTCGGGCTCTGCTCGGGTTGCCAGGGGGCTTGATGAGCAACGCGTTAATCCGCCTGGAACAGGTTGGGGTCACGTTCGCCGGGCAAAACGTGCTGGATAACATCGCGCTCAGCGTGGAGCCCGGGCAGATCGTCACCCTGATCGGCCCCAACGGCGCCGGCAAGACCACCCTGGTGCGTGCCGTGCTCGGCCTGCTCAAGCCTGACACCGGCAGCGTGTGGCGCAAGCCGAAGCTGCGCGTGGGCTACATGCCGCAGAAACTGCACGTCGACCCGACATTGCCGCTGTCCGTGCTGCGTTTTTTGCGCCTGGTACCCGGTGTAGACCGCGCCCGCGCGCAGGCTGCGCTCAAGGAAGTCGGTGCCGAACAGGTGATCGACAGCCCGGTGCAAAGCATCTCCGGCGGCGAAATGCAGCGCGTGCTGCTGGCCCGCGCCTTATTGCGCGAGCCCGAGTTGCTGGTGCTTGATGAGCCCGTGCAAGGCGTCGACGTCGCCGGCCAGGCCGAGCTGTACAGCCTGATCACCCGCCTGCGCGACCGCCATGGCTGCGGCGTGCTGATGGTCTCCCACGACCTGCACTTAGTGATGAGCACCACCGACCAAGTGGTGTGCCTCAACCGTCACGTATGCTGCTCCGGCCACCCGGAGCAGGTCAGTAGCGACCCGGCGTTTGTCGAACTGTTCGGCAAAAACGCCCAGAGCCTGGCGATTTACCACCACCATCACGACCACGCTCATGATTTGCATGGCGCTGTAGTCGACGATCCCGCCACACCCCATACCCACGTCCATGGAGATAGCTGCAAGCATGGCTGATTTTCTGCTCTACGCCCTGCTGGCAGGCTTGGCTTTGGCACTGGTGGCGGGCCCATTGGGCTCGTTCGTGGTCTGGCGGCGCATGGCTTACTTCGGCGACACGTTGTCGCACGCCGCGCTGTTGGGCGTGGCCATGGGCTTTTTGCTGGATGTGAGCCCCACCATCGCCGTCACCGTCGGCTGCCTGCTGCTGGCGGTACTGCTGGTGACCCTGCAACAGCGCCAGCCGCTGGCCTCCGACACGCTTCTGGGCATCCTGGCGCCGAGCACCCTGTCCCTGGGCCTGGTGGTACTGAGCTTCATGCATGAGGTGCGCATCGACCTGATGGCTTACCTGTTCGGTGACTTGCTGGCGATCAGCCCCACCGACCTGGCCTGGATCCTCGGCGGCAGCGCCGCGGTGCTGCTCTTGCTGGTGGCCCTGTGGCGCCCATTGCTGGCGATCACCGTGCATGAAGAGCTGGCCACGGTGGAAGGTTTGCCCGTGCCGGCCCTGCGCATGACCCTGATGTTATTGATCGCGGTGGTGATTGCTGTCGCGATGAAGATTGTCGGCGTATTGTTGATTACTTCGCTGCTGATCATTCCCGCAGCCGCCGCCCAGCGCCACGCCCGGTCACCGGAGCAAATGGCGATCGGCGCCAGCCTGTTGGGCATGCTAGCAGTGTGCGGGGGCCTGGCGCTGTCGTGGTTCAAGGACACGCCAGCCGGTCCGTCGATTGTCGTCACGGCGGCCGCCCTCTTTCTGCTGAGTTTTGTCCTGCCCCGTCGAGGGGTGTAGACTTGCTCGCTTTTTGCGCAAATAGAGAGTCGCAGGAATGAAGCTGTTCAACGCCCGTTATCTGCTCCTTGCCGCATTTTCCCTGCTGCTGGGCGCCTGTCAAAGCACACCGCCCGCTGCCCCCGAGGTACTGGACGCACGCGCTGCGGCCATCGCGCAGCTGGAGCAAAACCTGGCCAGCAGTGAGCTAGCCACTGCCGAGGATGAGCTGGCCGCTTTGCAGGCCCAGTCGCCCAACGATCCGGCTCTGGAAGCTTACCAGCGCCAATTGGCCGAAGCCTACCTGCAGCGCAGCCAGATCGTGCTGCAAAAAGGTGACGTCAACGCCGCCGCCACTGCCCTGAGCCGTGCCCGCGCACTGATGCCCAAGGCCCCGGCGCTGACCGGCGGCGTAAACAGCGCCATCAGCCACGCCCGCAAAGCCGAGTTGGATAAAGCCGAAGCCGCCTTAAAAGCTGCCGAAGCCAAACCACAAGCCAAGGTCATCGACCCGGCCGCTGAAAGCACCACGGTTGCGCTGAACCTCACCGATATCGAAGAACTTCGCCATCAATTGGATGCGATCGCCACCGATGTGGTGAATTACCAATGCGACGTGACCATCCAGGCGCCGCGCACCCAGGATTACCCATGGCTGGCCACGTTGCTGAGCAAACGGGTGAAGCGAATTGATTCGGGATATGACCTGAAAATTCACCGGCAGGTTGTGAAACACATCCCGGCGCAGATTGTGCTGACTCCGCGCAAGGCGGAATAAAGCATCGCGGGCAAGCCCGCTCCCACACTTGAATGTATTCACAATTCAAAATGTGGGAGCGGGCTTGCCCGCGATAGCGGTCTAACGGTCAACCAATAACTTAAGCCGGAATCGCCTTAGCCTTAGGCTCACGATCCCAAACCCGATGCTGTGCAATCGCGGCGAAAAACGCCTTAAATGCTTTGGCATCCGACCCAACGATCAACCCCGCATCCACTTCCAGCTTCAGCAGATCCAACAACGGTTTGGCATCACTGGCAACCGTAATCGCCTTCAAATGCTTGTACGCCTCCAACAGGAAGTGCAACGCCACGCCATCGCCACTCAATGCCTGCACCGACTTGGCGCCACCCGGTACAAACACCGCGTCAAACGCAATCGACGGCATGCCTTCCATTGACGCATCCACCTTCAGGCTCTTGCCATCGGCGGTGGTCACCGGTGCCGACGTCGGCCCCAGCAGCTTGGCGTGTGCGCCCTCAGCCTCCAGCGCCTTCTTCAGCGCGGCAATCGCTGCACCCTCTACACCGTTAGCCGCCAGGATCGCGACTTTGCGCGTCTTGATATCGCCCGAGAGCAGGTTCACCTGGCTCAATGCCGGCGACTCTTTCAGCGAGGACTTACGCGGCGGCACAGTGCCTTTGGTCGGCGCCGGTAAACCGAGGTTCTGCGCAACGCGCTTGGCCAGTTCCAGGTCGATATTGGCCAAAATCTCATTGACCTGACGGGCACGGATAAACTCGCGCTCCACCTTGCCCAACTCGAAGCTGTAGGCCGCAATGATGTGCTCTTTCTCGTGGTGGCTCATGCTGTGGAAAAACAGCGTGGCTTGCGAGAAGTGGTCGCCAAAAGACTCACTGCGCTCACGCACCTTGTTGGCGTCGACGCGCTCGTAATAGGTCTCGAAACCGCCATCCTGCGCAGCCGGTGGGGTTTCTTTCGGCCAGCCGCCATCAATCGAGTTCGGCTCGTAGGCCGCACGGCCTTTGTCGATCACGGTGCGATGCTGGGCGTCGCGCTGGCCGTTATGGAACGGCGTCACCGGCCGGTTAATCGGCAGCTCATGAAAGTTCGGGCCACCGAGACGGCTGATCTGTGTGTCCGTGTAGGAAAACAGACGGCCTTGCAGCAGCGGGTCGTTAGTGAAGTCGATACCCGGCACGATGTGGCCTGGGCAGAAGGCGACCTGTTCGACTTCGGCGAAGAAGTTGTCCGGGTTACGGTTCAGCACCATCTTGCCCAGCGGCGTAATCGGCACCAGCTCTTCGGGGATGATCTTGGTCGGGTCGAGCAGGTCGAAGTCGAATTTGTGTTCGTCCTCTTCCGCAACGATTTGTACGCCCAACTCCCACTCAGGGTAGTCGCCGCCCTCAATCGCTTCCCACAAGTCGCGACGGTGGTGATCGGTGTCTTTACCGGCAAGCTTTTGCGCTTCGTCCCACACCAGCGAGCAGGTGCCGACTTTGGGATGCCAGTGGAACTTCACGAAGCTCGACTTTCCTTCGGTATTGATCAAGCGGAACGTGTGAATACCAAAGCCCTGCATGGTGCGCAGGCTTTTGGGGATGGCACGGTCGGACATGGCCCACAGCACCATGTGCGCCGATTCCGGCTGCAGCGAGACAAAATCCCAGAACGTGTCATGGGCCGAGCCGCCGGTAGGAATCTCGTTGTGGGGCTCAGGTTTTACTGCGTGCACGAAGTCGGGAAACTTGATCGCGTCCTGAATGAAAAACACCGGCATGTTGTTGCCCACCAGGTCGAAGTTGCCTTCGTCGGTGAAGAACTTCACGGCAAAGCCGCGCACGTCACGCACCGTATCGCCCGAACCACGCGGGCCCTGTACGGTGGAGAAGCGCACGAACACCGGGGTTTTATGCTCAGGGTTACGCAGGAAACCGGCCTTGCTCAGCGCCGAATGGTTCTCATAGGTCTGGAAGTAACCATGGGCGCCCGTACCGCGGGCATGCACGATGCGCTCCGGGATGCGCTCGTGGTCAAAGTGCGTGATCTTTTCACGCATGATGAAGTCTTCCAGCAGCGACGGGCCACGGGCGCCAACTTTGAGGGTGTTCTGGTTATCGGAAATCTTTACGCCTTGGTTGGTGCGCAGCGCCTGGCCGGTCGCGTCGGAACGGAATTCCTCCAAGGCCTGCAGCTTGGCGTTGGTGTTGCCACGGTCCAGGGTGTCGGTGCCCGCAAGCTCACTCTTCGGCGGGGTAGCTGGCTTCTTGGTACTCATCAGTCAAAACTCCTTATTCAAAGTGGCCAGAGCGGTCCCCGGCTCGTTTGAGCAAACACCCAGGCACGGCACCTGGGAAATTGAGTTGCTTAAGTAGTGACTGACACGGTTTTGCACCGTTCCTTTTTTATGACCTTTGATCGCGTTATTGCCAAATCGCTGGTTGAATGCGAAATAAATGCTAAGAAACACTATACGGACAGGCTAAAATGCGCGCCCGGCTAACAGCTGATCCCTTTTCCATGCGCCCCACAAGGTTCGCTACGTGATCGAGTTTCATAACGTCCATAAAACCTACCGCGTCGCCGGTAAGGAAATCCCCGCCCTGCACCCCACCAGCCTGCGCGTCGAAAACGGCCAGGTGTTCGGCCTCATTGGCCACTCCGGTGCGGGTAAAAGCACCCTGCTGCGCCTGATCAACCGCCTGGAGCAACCCAGCGGTGGGCAGATCCACGTTGACGGTGAAGAAGTCACCGCGCTGGACGCCAACGGCCTGCGCCGCTTCCGCCAGCAAGTCGGGATGATCTTCCAGCACTTCAACCTGCTCGCCTCCAAGACCGTTGCCGACAACGTGGCGCTGCCGCTGACCCTGGCCGGTGAGCTGTCGCGCAAAGAAATCGACCTGCGCGTGGCTGAGTTGCTCGCCCGCGTCGGCCTGTCGGACCACGCCAAGAAGTACCCGGCGCAGTTGTCCGGTGGCCAGAAACAACGCGTCGGCATCGCCCGCGCCCTAGCGACCAAGCCAAAAATCTTGCTGTGCGACGAAGCCACCAGCGCCCTTGACCCGCAGACCACCGCCTCGGTGCTGAAACTGCTGGCCGAGATCAACCGCGAGCTGAAGCTGACCATCGTGCTGATCACCCATGAAATGGACGTAATCCGCCGCGTGTGCGATCAGGTGGCTGTGATGGATGACGGCGTGATCGTCGAGCAAGGCTCAGTGACCGATGTATTCCTGCACCCCAAGCACCCGACCACCAAGCGCTTTGTGCAAGAAGCCGAGCAGGTCGACGAAGGCGAGCAGCATGACGTGTTTGCCCATGTGCCGGGGCGCATCGTACGCCTGACGTTCCAGGGCGAATCGACTTACGCGCCGCTGCTGGGCACCGTCGCCCGCGAAACGGGGGTGGACTACAGCATCCTTGCCGGTCGCATCGACCACATCAAAGACACCCCCTACGGGCAACTGACCCTGGCCATCACCGGTGGTGACATGGAAGCGGCGTTCGCCCGCTTCACTGCGGCCGATGTGCACATGGAGGTCCTGCGTTAATGGACGTGTTACTGCATTACTTCGACAAAGTTGACTGGGCTGATATCTGGGTTGCCACGGGCGACACCATGCTGATGCTCAGCACTTCGCTGTTTTTCACCGTACTGGTGGGCCTGCCGCTGGGCATTCTGCTGTTCCTGTTCAGCCCACGTCAGTTGCTCGAGCAGAAAGCCACTTATGGCGTGCTGGCCTTCATCGTCAACGCTATACGCTCTCTGCCGTTTATCATTCTGCTGATTGTGATGATCCCTACTACGATCTTTATCACGGGCACTTCGCTTGGCGTGGCCGGCGCGATTCCACCGTTGGTGGTAGGCGCTTCGACGTTCTTCGCGCGGCTGGTGGAAACCGCCTTGCGCGAGGTGGATCGCGGCATCATCGAAGCGACCCAGGCCATGGGCGCCACCACGCGGCAGATCATCGTCAAGGCACTGCTGCCCGAGGCAAAGCCCGGCATCATTGCTGCAATCACCGTCACCGCAATTGCCCTGGTGGGCTACACCGCCATGGCGGGCGTGGTGGGTGCCGGTGGGTTGGGTGACCTGGCAATCCGTTATGGCTACCAGCGTTTCCAGGACGATGTCATGGTCGTCACCGTCGTCATGTTGATTGTGCTGGTACAAATTCTGCAAACCATCGGCGACAAGCTGGTGACACACTATTCTCGAAAATAACGGCCATTGCCCGGCCCCCGCCGGCACATGCCCGAACAAGGAGCTTGTTGGATGAAAAAACTACTGGTTGCTTTCGCCGCCGTTGCCGCGTTTTCCGCCCACGCTGCCGAGACTATTACAGTCGCCGCATCGCCTGTGCCTCACGCGCAAATCCTCGAATTCGTGAAACCTGCACTCGCTAAAGAAGGCGTGGATTTGCAGGTCAAAGTTTTCACCGACTACGTGCAGCCAAACGTCCAGGTGGCTGAAAAGCGCCTGGACGCCAACTTCTTCCAGCACCAGCCGTACCTGAATGAGTTCAACAAAACCAAAGGCACTCACCTGGTGAGCGTCGCCGCTGTGCATCTGGAGCCACTGGGCGCCTACTCCAGCAAGTACAAAAAGCTGGAAGACCTGCCTGATGGCGCTAACGTCGTGATCCCGAACGACGCCACCAACGGCGGCCGCGCATTGCTGCTGCTGGCCAAGCACAACCTGATCACCCTGAAGGACCCGACAGACATCCTGTCGACCATCAAGGACATCTCCGGTAACCCGAAAAAGCTGAAATTCCGCGAACTGGAAGCCGCCACCCTGCCGCGCGTGCTGACCCAGGTCGACCTGGCGCTGATCAACACCAACTACGCGCTGGAAGCCAAACTAGACCCGTCCAAGGACGCCCTGGTGATCGAAGGCAACGACTCGCCTTACGTCAACATCCTGGTGACCCGCGACGACAACAAAGACTCGGACGCCGTGAAGAAGCTGGTAGCAGCCCTGCACTCGCCTGAAGTCAAAGCGTTCATTCTTGAGAAGTACAAAGGCGCGATTCTGCCGGCGTTCTGATCTGACCCGATCTCCAAAACACTGAAGATCAAAAATGTGGGAGCTGGCTTGCCCGCGATAGCAGAGTGTCAGTCACCGAAGATGATGACTGGCCCACCGCTATCGCAGGCAAGCCAGCTCCCACATTTGTTTTGTGTTGCTCCGATCGTTCCCACGCTTGCAACCCAGGGCGCTCTGCGTCCGCTCTTCAGGTCGTGACGCGGAGCGTCACCAGAGGCATTCCCACGCGGAGCGTGGGAACGATCAGCGCCTACGTGCTTACTTACGCTGCAACAACCCTGGCAACTGCGCCACCAGCTTTTGATTGTTCAACGGCGCACGAATAAACCCGCGCTGCGTACCATCCGGCCCGATCAGCGCCAGGTTGCCGCTGTGGTCGACGGTGTAGTTGGGCTTGCTGGTATCCGCCGGAATGAACGGAATGCTCACCGCATTCGAAACCTTCTGCACATCGTCCACATTCGCGCCGGTCAGGCCTTCGAACTGCGGGTCGAAGTAGCCCAGGTACTGCTTGAGCTGAGCCGGGGTATCGCGGTTTGGGTCAACGCTGACCAGGATCACCTGCAACTTATCCACAGCCTCTTTGGGCAGTTCGCTCTTGATCTGACGCAGTTGAGCTAGGGTGGTCGGGCAGATGTCGGGGCAGAAGGTGTAGCCGAAGAACAGCAGGCTCCATTTGCCTTTCAACTCATTGACCACCACCGGCTGGCCGTTCTGGTTTGTCATGGTCACTGGCGGCAACTGGCGGCTTTGCGGCAGCAGGATGATGCCGGCGTCGATCAGCGCGGTGGGGTCACCCTGGCCCTTGCCGCTGAGCACTTTGTTAACGGTCAGGCCCATGATCAACGCGACGATGGCCACCAGGATAAAGACGGTTTTTTGAGTTCGAGTCATAGGTTCAACAGTAAGTAGTGGTCTACGAGCAGCGCGATAAACAGCAGGAACAGGTACCAGATAGAGTACTTGAACGTGTTGATCGCCGCGTGCGGCTTGCTGCCACGGTACAGCACCCAGGCCCATTGCAGAAAGCGCCCGCCCAATACTAACGCGCACGCCAGGTACAGCAGGCCGCTCATGTGGATCACATACGGCAACAGGCTTACCGCCAACAGGGCGAAGGTGTAGAGCAGGATATGCACCTTGGTGTAATGCTCGCCGTGGGTGACCGGCAGCATGGGGATGTCGGCCTTGGCGTATTCCTCCTTGCGGTGAATGGCCAGGGCCCAGAAGTGTGGCGGGGTCCAGGCGAAGATGATCAACACCAGCAGCAGCGGCTCGGCGCTGACATGCCCGGTAACCGCCACCCAACCCAGCAGCGGCGGCGCGGCGCCAGCGAGGCCGCCGATGACAATATTTTGCGGCGTCGCGCGCTTGAGAAACCCGGTGTAGATCACCGCATAACCGAGCAGCGAGGCCAGCGTCAGCCACGCCGCCAAGGGGTTGGTAAACGCCAGCAGCAGGGCCAAACCTGCAACAGCCAGAAACAAAGCAAAGGCCAGGGCGGCCACCGGCGACACGCGCCCTTCTGCCATTGGCCGCTTATGCGTGCGCGCCATGACTGCATCAATGCGCCGATCCACCACATGGTTGACCGCCGCCGCGCCACCGGCACACAGGGCAATGCCCAAGTTGCCGAAAATCAGCACCGCCCACGGCACACCGGCGCGGGTCGCGAGGAACATGCCCACCAGCGATGTGATGAGCATCAGCACCACCACTTTCGGCTTGGTCAGCTCCAAATAGTCCCGCCAGATCGCTTGATCGTGACGCGCGCCGATCAAGGTCGCCATGGCATCTCTCCTTTAAGGGTGATGAGGCCCGAAACGTGTTTGCGTGGAATGAAGCGCCAGCCGAACGGCAACTGATGGCGCACCCGGACCAGGCTGGTGCGCGCGTGGTAATTGACCAGCACCAGCGTCAGCAACAACGCCGCACCGCCGGCGTTATGGCCGACTGCAACCGGCAGCGGCAGGTGAAAGTAGACGTTGCTCAAACCCAGGCAGAGTTGTGCCGCCAGCGCGATCAGCAGCAAGCCCGCGAGCCGGGTCATGCCCACGGCGCGCAACTGCCAGGCCAAGCCCAACAGCACCAGCGTGACCAGCACCGCGCCGATCCGGTGGGTCAGGTGAATGGCCGTGCGCGCTTCACTGTCGAGCTGCCCGCCGAGGTAATTGGGGCCGATGTGTTGGGTGAGGTGGAAGCCATTAGCAAAGTCCGCCGCAGGCCACCACTCGCCATGGCACGTGGGCAAATCGATACAGGCCACCGCTGCATAGTTGGAACTGACCCAGCCGCCCAGCGCGATCTGGCCGATCACCAACACCAACCCGGCGGTTGCCCAATATTGCAGGCGTTTGGGCACGATCAACGCAGGCAGCACGCCGGACAGCCGAAGGGTCAGCAGAAACAACAAGCTCACGGTGGCAAAACCGCCGAGCAGATGGCCCGTGACCACTTGCGGCCACAGCTTCAACGTCACCGTCCACATGCCGAACGCTGCCTGGGCAAACACTACCGCCAACAGGAACAACGGCAACTTCACCGGCTGGCCCGGATCACGCCGATGGCTCCACGAACGCGCCGCCAGCAGCACGATCAGCACACCCAAGGTGCCGGCAAAATAGCGATGGGTCATCTCCGCCCAACCCTTGTCAGCCTCCACTGGCGCATCGGGGAAATGCAGCTCGGCATGCGCCAGTTGGGCTTCGCTTTGCGGCACGCTGATAAAGCCGTAGCAGCCCGGCCAGTCTGGGCAACCGAGGCCCGCGTGGGTCAGGCGGGTATAGGCACCGAGCAGCACGACGATCAGCGCCAGCAAGTTGGCAAACAACGCGAGGCGAAATCCAGGTTTGGCCATGACGATGCCCTTATCCGATGTTCGACAGTTTCAGCAGCAGGCGCAGGTCGTTGAGCAAGTCCTTGCCCTTGACCTTGGCGTCGTAGCGCAACACCAGGTTGCCGTGCGGGTCGACGATCCACAGTTGCGCATCGCCAGGTGCGGCGGCGTCTTTACTGAAGGTCGACAGGTCCAGCGGGTAGCGTTGCAGTTGCGGGTATTCGGCTTTGAGCTTGGCCTCGTAATCGCTGCTCACCGGCTGCGCACTGGCCAGGGCATGGATGGCGCGGGACGCATCGCGGCCCAGGCTGATTTGCAGCTGGCGCGCCAGGTACACCAGTTGCTGGCAGTCGGCGGCGCAGGCAGCGGGCGCGGTGACCAGCAACTGCCAGCGATCCTCATCGGCCTGCACGCCGATGTCGGCGCGGGTCTGGCCATTGCCGATCAGTTCGCCATGGTAGCTGCGGTTGTCCGGCACCCAGAACTGCAGTTTGTACATAAAGGTGGCCAGCGCCATCGGGCCGATCACCATCATCAAAATCAAAATCAGCTGCCAGCGGCCTTTGCGCCGGTCGGGCGCCTCAGATGCGCTGGGTGGATTCATGGCCGCTCCCATGGGACTTCTCCTTTTTGTTGTGCCAGCCGAGGTAGAGGTAAAGCGCAAGCAACGCCAGCGCCATGGCGAACCACTGCACGGCGTAGCCCACGTGTTTTTCCGGGCCCATGGCGACCACCGGCCAGGTGGTGTCGTACGTACCGGGGCCGGGTTCCGCGCGTAGCTCGTAGGCAAAGCCGCTACGGCCCAATTCAGCCCAGAGGGCGGTGGGGTGAAGCGCGGTAAGCAGGCGCGGCCATTGCGTGGTCGCGGGGTCGGCGTGCAGTTGGAAGGTTTCGCCGGGGGCGACATACACCCAGGCGTCAAGATTCAACGGTTGCTCGGGTGTGCTGAAGACCGGTGGCGTGCGTCGGTCCGGCCACGGCAACCAGCCGCGATTGAGCAACAGCCACAGGCCGCTGGCCTGGTCGTGAAAGGGTTGCAGCAGCTCGACACCGGCCTTGCCATCGCGCATGCGGTTGTCGAGCAACACGCTGTGCCCGGCGTCGAACTGGCCACGCAGGCGTAAGCGGCGAAAGGCCGGGTCTGCCCTGTCATTGAGTTGCACACTGTCGATGGGCTCGGCCACGCGCCGCTCGGCATAGCTGTCCACCAGCAGCTGTTTTTCATGGCCGCGCGCCAATTGCCAGAACCCCAGGCCCATCATCAACGGCAGCAGCACCAGCACCACCAACGTGGGTGCGAGCCCTGGGCGAAAGTCTTTTATGGCGCTGGCTATACTGGTTTTCATTGCCCGCCCATCCGAATGGAACCTGACCATGCTCAAAGCAGCTATTGCCCTGATGCTGATCGCGACTGTCGTGAGCCTGTTCAGTGGCTTGTTTTTTCTGGTCAAGGACGAGGGCAACTCCAACCGCCTCGTCACCGCCTTGACCGTGCGTGTCGTACTGGCCGCGATCACCGTAGGCTTGATCGCCTGGGGCTTTTTTCGCGGCCAGTTGGTGTCTCATGCGCCGTGGTAAGGCGCCTCACAGCACATAAACGAAGAAAAACAGGCCGATCCACACCACATCCACAAAGTGCCAATACCAACTGGCCGCTTCGAAGCCAAACTGGTGCTCGGCATTGAAGTGTCCGCGCAGGATGCGCATCAGCATCACAAACAGAATGATGGTGCCGATGGTCACGTGGGCGCCGTGAAAGCCGGTGAGCATGAAGAAGGTCGCGCCGTAAACGCCCGAGCCGAGGGTCAAGCCCAGTTCTTTGTAGGCGTGGATATATTCCTCAGCCTGGAACCCGAGAAACGCCAGCCCCAGCAGCACTGTGATCGCCAGCCAGATTTTCAGCGCGCCGCGATGGCCTTTGCGCAAGGCATGGTGGGCGATGGTGATGGTCACACTGGAACTCACCAGCAGGATGGTATTGACCAGCGGCAGGCCCCACGGGCTGATAGTGCCCTCCGGCGCTGGGTACAGTTTGGGGTCCGGGTTGTTGAGCAGCGGCCAGGCGAACTCGAAGTTCGGCCACAGCATATGCGCGACGCCTTTGGAGCCTTCACCCGCCAACCACGGCGCCGACAGGTGCCGCACATAAAACAACGCGCCGAAGAAGGCGATAAAGAACATCACCTCGGAAAAGATGAACCAGGTCATGCCCCAGCGAAACGAGCGGTCCATCTGCGGGCTGTACAAACCGGCACGGCTTTCCTTGATCACCGCGCCAAACCAGCCGAACAGCATGTAGGCCAATAGCAGGCCACCGACGAAAAAGATCCACGGGCCGTGGGATTCCGGGCGCGCCGCCTTCAGGTCGTTGAACCACACGGCCAGGCCGTACACGGTGATCAACATGCCAAACGTAGCAATTATTGGCCATTTGCTTTGTGCTGGTACGTAGTACGTATCATGAGACGACATGTATTCGCTCTCCTGATTGAGGGGGCAAACAGTAGCTAGCCGCCGGTGTGGACAGCCACCGGCGGTTGGCGCGCAGTGATATCAAACAGGGTGTACGCCAGGGTCAAATGCTTCACATCCTTGGGCATGTCACGGTCGACAATGAAACGCACCGGCATTTCGATGCGCTGACCTGGCTGCAGCACTTGCTGGGTGAAGCAAAAGCACTCGGTCTTGTGGAAATACATCGCCGCTTCGGCCGGGGAAATGCTCGGCACCGCCTGTGCCGTCATGGCCTTGTCGGTGGGGTTGTAGGCGACGAACAGCATCTCGGTGACTGCGCCGGGGTTGACCACTACCTCGTCAGCCTTGGAATGAAACTCCCAGACCATGTCGATGGCATTGGTCGACAGGAACTGCACGCGCACCTGGCGCGTAGGGTCGACCATCTGCTCGCCCTCGTACTGCCCGGCGGTTTTGCCGTTGATGCCGAACGCCTTGCACATCACGTCGTAGATCGGCACCAAGGCGAAACCGAAGGCGAACATCGCCACCACCAGGATCAGCAGGCGGGTGACCAGGCGCTTGATGGGCACGGACTCAAGCATGGCAGCCACCCCGCTTTTGACTTTCTGTGGGCGCTGGCTTGCCTGCGATGAGGGTTTGGCAGTTCACACCGCTATCGCAGGCAAGCCAGCTCCCACAGGAGAGCGAGGTAGCCTGGGCCAGAGTGTTCACTTGACCTCCGGCGGCGTGGTGAACGTGTGGTACGGCGCAGGCGAGGGAATGCTCCATTCCAAACCTTCGGCGCCATCCCACGGTTTGGCCGGGGCTGGCGGGCCGCCGCGGATGCATTTGATGACGATGAACAGGAAGAAGATTTGCGTGGCGCCAAACATGAATGCGCCAATCGAGGAAACCATGTTGAAGTCGGCGAACTGCAGGTTGTAGTCCGGCACCCGGCGCGGCATGCCGGCCAGCCCCACAAAGTGCATCGGGAAGAACGCCATGTTCATGCCCACGAAGGACAGCCAAAAGTGCAGCTTGCCCAGGGTTTCGTCGTACATGTGGCCGGTCCATTTCGGCAGCCAGTAGTAGGCAGAGGCGAAGATGCCAAAGATCGCCCCGGGCACCAGTACGTAATGGAAATGCGCCACCACAAAGTAGGTGTCGTGGTACTGGAAGTCCGCCGGAGCAATCGCCAGCATCAGCCCGGAGAAGCCGCCGATGGTGAACAGGATCACGAAGGCCACGGCGAACAGCATCGGCGTCTCGAAGGTCAGCGAGCCTTGCCACATGGTGCTCACCCAGTTGAACACCTTCACGCCCGTCGGCACGGCGATCAGCAGCGTGGCGTACATGAAGAACAGCTCGCCCACCAAGGGAATGCCGACCACGAACATATGGTGCGCCCACACGATGAACGACAGGAACGCGATACTCGCCGTGGCGTAGACCATCGAGGTGTAGCCGAACAGTGGCTTGCGCGAAAAGGTCGGGATGATCGAGCTGACGGCGCCGAAGGCCGGCAGGATCATGATGTACACCTCGGGGTGGCCGAAGAACCAGAACACGTGCTGGAACAGCACCGGGTCACCGCCGCCGGCCGCACTGAAGAAGCTGGTGCCGAAGTGGATGTCCATCAGCATCATGGTCACGCACCCGGCCAGCACTGGCATCACCGCGATCAGCAGGAACGCGGTGATCAGCCAGGTCCAGACGAACAGCGGCATTTTCATCAGGGTCATGCCCGGCGCGCGCAGGTTGAGAATGGTCGCGACCACGTTGATCGCGCCCATGATCGAACTGATGCCCATCAGGTGGATGGCAAAGATAAAGAACGTCACGCTCTCCGGCGCGTAGGTGGTGGAGAGCGGGGCGTAGAAGGTCCAGCCGAAATTCGGCCCGCCGCCCGGGGTGAACAAGGTGGAGACCAGCAGCAGGAACGCCGCCGGCAGCAGCCAGAAGCTGAAGTTGTTCATGCGCGGCAGGGCCATGTCCGGCGCGCCGATCATCAGCGGGATCATCCAGTTGGCCAGGCCGACAAAGGCCGGCATCACCGCACCGAACACCATGATCAGGCCGTGCATAGTGGTCATCTGATTGAAGAACGCCGGCTGCACGATCTGCAGGCCGGGCTGGAACAGCTCGGCGCGGATCACCATGGCGAACGAGCCGCCGAGCAGGAACATAGTGAAGGCGAACCACAGGTACATCGTGCCGATGTCTTTGTGGTTGGTGGTCAGCACCCAGCGCATCAGGCCTTTGGCGGGGCCGTGGGCATGGTCGGTGTGACCATGGTCATCGATCACAGTGCTCATGGCCGTTCTCCTGCAGGCAAGTGGGCGAGGCGTTTCGTGGCATACGCAGTAAGGGCTGTCATTTGCTTTGCGCCTGCTTGATGGCCAGCACGTCTTTAGGCGTGACCATGTCGCCTTTGTTGTTGCCCCAGGCGTTGCGCTCGTAAGTCACTACGGCGGCGATATCCACTTCCGACAGCTGTTTGCCGAAGGCGGCCATCGCGGTGCCGGGCTTGCCGAAGTACACGCGGTGCAGGTGGTCTTCCTTGGGTCCGATGGCAATCGGCGAGCCTTTGAGCGCCGGGAACATCGGCGGCAAGCCTTGGCCTTCTGCCTGGTGACAGGCCACGCAGGTGGTGTGGTAGACCTTGTCGCCACGCGCCACCAGCTCTTCGAGGGTCCACTCTTTGGAGGTCAGCTCCTTAAGCTTGGCCGCTTCTGCCTTACGCTCGCCGAGCCAGGTGTCGTAGTCGGCCTTGGATTTGACCTCGACCACAATCGGCATGAAGCCGTGGTCCTTGCCGCACAATTCGGCGCACTGGCCACGGTAGATGCCGGGTTTCTCGACCCGAGTCCACGCCTCGTTGACGAAGCCGGGGATGGCGTCGCGCTTGACTGCAAAGGCCGGCACCCACCAGGAATGGATCACGTCGGCGGCAGTCACCAGGAAACGCACCTTGGCGCCCACCGGCAGCACCAGCGGCTGGTCGACTTCGAGCAAGTAGTGCTCGCCCTTGGCGGCCTGGTTGTGGATCTGCTCGGCGGGTGTGGCCAGGTTGCTGAAGAACTCCACGTCCTGGCCCAGGTATTTGTAATGCCACTTCCACTGGTAGCCGGTGACTTGGATATCGATATCCGACTCACTGCTGTCGTAGATATTGATCAGGGTCTTGGTCGCCGGAATCGCCATCGCCACCAGGATCAGCAAGGGCACCACGGTCCAGAGGATTTCCACGGTCGTGCTCTCGTGAAACTTGGCGGCCACCTGGCCCGTGGACCGACGGTGCAGGATCATCGACCAGAACATCGCGCCAAACACGACAATGCCGATCACCACACAAATCCAGAAAATGGTCATGTGCAGGTCAAACACGGCGTGACTGACTTCAGTAGCCCCTGGCGTCATATTCATTGTCCAGGCGGCGTGCGCCTGGCCGAATACTGACCACAACAGTAGGCCCATCCAAACGTGTGGATGTCGCGTCATTGCGGGTACCCCTTTATGTTTCTTGTTATCCCGCCGGTTTGCACCTGCGGCGAAGGGAGCGGCTTCCATACTGCTTACAACCGCCAAGCCTTGCCTGCGTCATGCAGTTGGGCGTCATCAGCTAATTGCGTACAAAATCGAGTATAGACAGCCGCACCAACCCCGCAATGTGTAAGGGCAAATGAGCAAAAACAGACGGGCGGACCTAATAACTACGGGGCCGCAAACGTTTATCCGACGAACGATGGCAATTCGATATAACGCATGCGCATAACCATGAAATAATTATGACAAACGCGTCTTAGGCTCTCGTATAAACGAGCTACCTTGTCCTTTCCCTTTTCCTACGCCTGTTTCACTGGAGTTTTCATGAACACCGCCGCATTGCGCGAGCAGATTTCCCGTGCCCATCAACACGAAGCCAGCACTGGCCAGCTTGCCCAGCAACTGGAAAAACAATTGCCGCACCTGCATTCGGCCATTTCCCTGACTGACGGTGATCGCAACATTGTCATGACCCGTTTTGTTACTGCCTACATCGAACTCGTCCCGGACTTGCTCGAAGCCGCCAATGACGTGGCCCGCGAAGCCGGCATCGAAAGCCAGATCAAACCGGTGCTGAAAATCGCCGAGCATTTCTTCCTGCAGCCGCCCGCGATCCTGGCCGGCCATGAAGGCCTCGACAGCCTGCTGGACGAGGCTTACCTGGCTCACCGCTTGGTGGAAGAGGTCAACGATCTGTACATCAAGCATTTCGGCCAGCCGCTTATTCCGGCGGACACCACTGTGGCTAACGTGATTGCCCATCAGCTGATTGGTGAAACATTCGCCAATAAGCTGGATGAAGCCGTGCACCTGGCAGTGGATGAGATGCTCAACGAGGAGAGCTTTGCGCTGGAGTCGGTCGAGGCGTATCGCGAACAGCTGAAAAGCCCGGAAACGGAAGCGGCGTGGAAGCGCTGGCCGTGCCTGTCGCGGCAGTTGGGGGTTGAGTTGGCGTTGGATCAGCCGGCTTAAACTTCCGATCGGACGCGAGCCAAATGTGGGAGCCGGGCTTGCCCGCGATTGCAGTGGGTCAGTCAGCTAATGTGTTGACTGACACTCCCTCATCGCGGGCAAGCCCGGCTCCCACATTGTTTTGTGGTGCTCAGACAGGGGCCGAACCAATCCCCACCGTCGTGCGCACCCGGCCTTCCAGCCGGCGCTTCAACCCGCGCGCCTCGATCATCAGCTTCGAGCCCTTGGCCGCATTGGCCCGGCCCCATTCCTCCAGCAACTCCAGGCAAGAATGGTCGATGTAACTCAGGTTGCTCAGCGGCACATGCAACGTAGTCCCCGCAGGTACCGAGGACAGCACTTGGGTCAGCGCCGGCACTTTCAGAAAGGTCGCCGCACCGGTCAGACGCAACTCCATCTCACCGTCCTGGGGCAGGTCGATCAGGCTGATTTTCAGTCGCGACGCCTTGAAGGCGAGTTTGACCAACGTCAGCCCGAAGCCCACCAACACGCCGGTCAGCAGGTCGGTAAAGATGATCGCCAACGCCGTTGCGGCATAGGTGAACATCGGCATCCGCCCATAGCGGCCCAGCGCTCGGAATGCTTTCACGTCCACCAGCTTGATCCCGGTGTACACCAGCACACCCGCCAGGCTCGCCACCGGAATGCTTTGCAGCACACTCGACAGCAGCAGCACGAACCCGAGCAGCCACACACCGTGGAACATCGCCGACAAGCGCGTGGTCGCACCGGCCTGCACGTTAGCCGAGCTGCGTACGATCACGCCGGTCATCGGCAGGGCGCCGACCAAACCACAGAGCATGTTGCCCACACCTTGAGCAGACAATTCTTTGTCGAAATCGGAACGCTGACCGCTGTGCATGCGGTCAACCGCTGCGGCAGACAGCAGCGTCTCGGCACTGGCGATGAACGCCACAGCGAACGCGGCGATCAACAGCTGTGGGTCGGCCAGGTTCAGCAGGTCGCTGGGGCGCAGCCAGTCAATGGCATCGGCGAGGTTTTCCGGGACTTCCACGCGCTTGACCTGCAACGCCAGCACCAGGCTGGTGACGGTTGCCAAGCCCACGCCCAACAAGGCGCCGGGCACGAAACGCAGTTTTTGCGGGCGGAATTTATCCCACAGGTACATCACCAGCATCGTCGACAGGCCGAGCAACCCGGCTTGCCAGCCAAGGCCGCCGCCGAGGGTCGGGATCGCCTCGATCACTGCTGCCGGGAAGCCCGCCAGGTTATCCAGCCCTGAAGGCTTGGGTGCGCCGTCGAGCATCACGTGGAGCTGGGACAGCACGATCAACACACCGATCCCCGCCAGCATGCCGTACACCACCGCCGGCGCCGTGACACGGAACCAGCAGCCCAGGCGCAAACGCCCGGCCACCAGTTGCAGGAACCCCGCCAGCAGCAGGATCGGCCCGAGCATCATCATGCCGTGCTGGCGCACCAGCTCGAACACCAACACCGCCAAGCCCGCTGCGGGGCCGCTGACTTGCAGCGGCGAACCCGCCAGCCAGCCCACCACCAAACCACCGATAATCCCAGTGAGCAGCCCTTTGGCCGGCGGCATACCGGAAGCAATCGCAATGCCCATGCACAAGGGCAGGGCAACCAGAAACACAACCACGGAGGCGAGCAGCTCCCGCGGCAATACAGCTTTCAATTGAGCAGCACGCATGATGACTCTCCCGAGGCATTCGCCGGGCGCGGCAATGCCTGGCTGCATCCATGACAGCCACCGCATTACCCGGCAGGGAAGTGTTTAGAAGCGCGCTTTAGGCGTCGCGCAAGGGATTGGCCCGTCGCCGCTCAGCGGTCGGAACGCCGCTTGATCCGCATCGTAAGCGCGGATTTCACTGGTCTCGATGTTGTAGATCCAACCATGGATAAACAACTGACCATTGGCCATGCGCGAAGCCACGGAAGGGTGGGTGCGCAAATGCTGCAACTGGGCGATGACGTTTTCTTCGGTCAGCACCTTCATGCTTTCGCCTTCATTGGCGCAGTCGCAGTTGTCCTCGACCATGGACTTGGCGACCTCGGCGTGTCGCAGCCAGGCCCGTACCGTCGGCATCTTTTCCAGGCTCTGGGGGTTGAGCACCGCGCGCATGGCGCCGCAATCGGAATGCCCACACACGATGATGTGCTGCACGCCCAGGGCAAGTACCGCGTACTCGATGGCCGTGGAAACACCGCCGTTCATCTGGCCGTAGGGCGGCACCACGTTACCCACGTTACGGGTCACGAACAGGTCGCCGGGGGAGCTTTGGGTGATCAACTCCGGCACGATCCGCGAGTCGGCGCAGGTGATGAACATCGCCCGTGGGCTCTGGGCCGTGGCGAGTTTCTTGAAGAGTTCTTCCTGCTGGGGGAAGACGTCGTGATGGAAATGCAAAAAGCCGTCAACAATGTGCTTTAGCGCTGCATCGGCGGTTTCCGCCACCTGAGAGGCTGAAGCCGACGCAGCCGACGGCTGTTTATCCTTATCACTCATGATTCATCCTCTTGATTAATGCAGGGAGAGTGTTCAGATCAATTCGACGCTGAGCCAGTGGAATAGTTGTGAACGCCAAAGACCCAGGTTTCGACCCGTCAGTCACTCACTGAACAAGGTAGCCGTCTAAACTTAACTCAAACTGAATGAACCGCTCTAAATCGCGGGTTTAGGTGATGTCAATACGCGACTATTCCTACAAAATCGAACGGCATTGCCTCTTCAGTTTACAACAATGCCATCTGCCTGCCCGGTGGACAGAACGCGCTGCAATCCAGATTAAACCCTTCCCGCCGGTTCAGCCCCAGGCGCTTGATGGCTTTGCTGAAACGCTGCGCCAACAGATCGGCAAATGGCCCCTCGCCACGCATGCGCACACCAAAGCGGCTGTCGTAAACCTCACCCCCGCGCACCTGGCGCACCAGGCTCATCACATGGGCCGCACGCTGCGGGTAATGCGCCGCCAGCCACTCCTCGAACAGCGGCGCCACCTCCAGCGGCAGGCGCAGCATCATATAGGCTGCACTTTGCGCACCGGCGGCGTGGGCTTCGGTCAGCAGGCTTTCCAGCTCGCTGTCGTTGATCATGGGGATCATCGGCGAGCACAGCACGCCCACCGGGATGCCGGCCTCACGCATCACCCGAATCGCCCGCAATCGCGCCTTGGGCGCCGCCGTGCGCGGTTCCAGGATGCGCTTGAGCTCGTCGTCCAGGCTGGTAAGGCTGATCATCACCGCCACCAGCCGTTGCCGGGCCAGCTCGGTCAGCAGGTCGAGATCACGCAAAATCAGCGAGCCCTTGGTGATGATGGTCACCGGATGGCGGTAGCGCAGCAGCACTTCGAGGGTTTGCCGAGTGATCTTGTATTCGCGCTCGATGGGCTGGTACGGGTCGGTATTGGAGCCCAGGTTGATCGGCGCACACACATAGCCCGGCTTCGACAGCTGTTGTTCCAGCACATCGGCGGCATTGGTCTTGGCGATCAGTTTGGTTTCGAAATCCAGCCCCGGCGACATATCCCAATAGGCATGGCTGGGCCGCGCGTAGCAGTAGATGCACCTGTGTTAGGCTATAAGACACTCACGTGCTCGGTATCCCTGCTATGCAACGAAAATGCTATTCATACGTTCGTTTTTCTCATAAAAAACAAGAGCTTGGAACGTCATTTGCTCGACAAAGTGATATTCAGCATTTCGTAGAGAAACACAACCTCATAGTAGATACGAAGCTTGAAGATTTGGGCGTTTCAGCATTCAGGGGCAAAAACTCACAAAAAGGTCAGTTGGGTGATTTCATTGACCTTGTTGAAAATGGGCTGATTGAAGAAAATTCGATTTTGCTGATTGAAAACTTCGACCGTCTTTCAAGGCAGAAAGTAATTAAATCAACGCAGATATTTATCAACCTACTGAACCGAGGGGTAGATATAGCCGTTCTTGACACCGGGAAAATTTACTCCAAAAACACCCTACTATCATCAGATTTTTTCATTGCAGTGATTGAGTTTGAAAGGGCAAACGCTGAGTCATCGAGAAAAAGCGACTTTACAAGTGCGGCTTGGAATATTCATCGTGCTGAAATGAGAAATAACAAATCTGTAAAGACCAGAAAAACACCATCATGGATTGGTGTTTCAGGCGTAGTTAAGGCTCGTCCAGGTGATGAATCAGCCAAGTTTTTCATCATCGAAAATGAAGCTCGGAAAATCAGAAAGATTTTTGACTTGGCACTCTCAAAAGGTTTAAGTGAAACGGCAAGAGCCGTTAATGATTGGCTAGAACCCAATGAGCCAAAATATTCAATTCACCAGATTCAATATCTTTTAAAAAATAGAAAGGTTATTGGTGAACATCAGCCGATGAAATTCAATGAGAATGAAATTGGTGAAATGAAACTAATGCCGGAAGGTCCGACTATTCACGACTATTATCCTGCCATTGTCGAAAAGGCAATTTTTGAGGAAGTTCAAGAAAAAATAGCAGGTCGTAAACCCTTCTCGGGCAGATTTAACAAATCCCGGTTAAACATATTTCAAGGATTTATTACCTGTTACCACTGCAAAGGCACAGTGAGATATATGGACAAGTCCAGTATCGAGCGAGGTAATAAGCACTATTTTGTTTGTACTAACTCAATGTCGAGCAAATGTGTAATCAATCGCCGCTTAACTTACAATGCAAGTGAAGCAATGCAGTATTTCTTCGAAAAAACGGACAGGCTCAACCTGTCTGAAATTTTCGAGAATGACGAAAAAATTCTCACCTTGAACAGTTCAATCAAAGAAGCAGAAAGGGAATTAAAAAATACCTTTGCTCAACTTGAACGATTGAAGACGCAGATTAAAGAAATGCTTCGCAGTGGTAAAGAAATTTCAGATACTCTAAACGAAATGCTCATTGAGTTTGAAACCACTCAACGTCAACAAATTAAAACCGCAAATGCCCTTAAAGAAGAAAAGCAAAAGTCTGTTCAACAGATTGAAGCGTCAAGAAGTTTTGACCAAGATAATATCCTTGAACTACTCAATGATAAGAGTGACGAAGCCACTCGCAAAAGAATTACAATCAACAATCATCTAAAACAGATAATCGAAAATATCGAGTTTTTTTGCCGGGGTTACTCAAAGAAAAATCCTATTACCGGCGTTGAAGATAAACGCTCCACTTTAACTCCCACAATGATAGTAAGATTTAAAAATGGAGCAGTGAGAGTTATTGTAGAAAGTGAGTTAATTAAGGACGTAGGTGAACAGTCCGGTGGTGCAGAGCTTTATCTCCAAATCTTAGAAGATATGCACCAAAAAATGATTCTGAAATAGATACAGTGAGTCCTTTTAGTTGGACAATTGAAAATTGTCTAACCAAAAGGACTTCGATTCGAAAAAGTCACATTGAACCATTAAGTTTGTTACGTCTACGATATGTTGGCCTTGTTACTTCCAAACCGTTTTTTTCAAGCTCTGAAACTTCTGCATCAATCATATTATCAACAAGCAAAATATCACTTTCATCAGCCTTATCACTTTCAGTGATTTTATTTGCTTTTTCTTCAACGTCTTGTCGCTTGATTAAAACTTCAAGCATCGAATCACTTCTTATGCTGCTCACCCATAAAATCAAACTCGATTTAAAATCATTAAATGCTTTTACAATAAAATTCAACTTCGCTTTTTCAAACATTATTTGAGACTTTTTATTGTCCAGTTCAATCTCCTTAATCTCTAATTCTTTTAGTTTTGTCTCTGCTTCTTTCTGTGCAAGAACCGCCACAGTCGTTACGTTCTGCGCTTCTAAAACGAGTTTTGAGGCGTTTTGAGCTTCTGCTTTTGCTTTGTCATATTCGTGACGTTGTGCAGCCTTACGCCTGCCCACGTTGACCCTCAACGGTTTGTGGTGCGTGTGATCGATATTACAATGCTTCAATACTGACTGATTAAACTGTAATTTCAACTTTGCTAAAACGTTCTTTCTATCCAAATCAGCCAATCTCTCCCCAGCAAAAATCCGAGGTACGAGGAGATTTAAATGGGGGTTTGCCTGGTCGTGAATATTCAAAAAACACGTTCGACCAAAACGATTAACATCCTCTTTTATCTCTAACTCTTTGTGAATTGTATTGACCAAATCTTTTGATATTTTGGTCCATTGTTCTGCTGTTGGTTTATGCGGTGGGGGTAATATAAAATTAAACGATTGAGCGAAAGACTCAACCTTTCTACCGCCTTTTTTGTTTTTCGCATCGAATGAAATAGTTTCTTGAATAGTGTTATTAAGGAACGTATTTGCGTCAGAGTTGAACAGCGAATAAATAGTCGTATTTTTGTGGTTTTTATGCTTTTCACTTACTAAATAACTAACATATTCAGACAATCCAAAATCTTTATTTTTTAAACGCTCTGTTGTTACAGTCCAGTTTTTTATGCTCATATCGAACCTTCAAAAATGGTTCGACAGGTCTTACAAACTATTGTAAATTTCGGAAAATCAAACTCTGTGCTTGTATGCCAAAGAAGACCGTGCTGGGTTTTTTTCTTGCAGTTCGTACAGAGTAAATATAAGTTATTCATTTGTGTTTTAAGTTGTTATACTTTTATAGTAGCATATCGTAACAACGAAATTTCATAGTTGTTCAGCCGATTAGTCAGAGTTCAAGATAGGACAACCCTAAAGGGTTGACGCTGGCGCTTCCTACTTGCTGGGGATACCCCAGACCCAAAAAAGCGAAAAGCAAAAGCAAAAGCAAAAGCAAAAAATCAAAACCTCTTAAATGCGGCATCTCGCCTTGTCTTTAAAATCTCCTGTTTTTCAACAGTCGATTTTAAAGATACTTTACGAGATTTAAAAAATAGACGAACAACGTCGTTCACAATAAAAATCAACGCAAGGCGTTCTGACATACTGCTACGTTCTTGCCCAAGCAAAACTACTTGCTTAATAATTTCCCGCTCTTTATTTCTTGAGCTTTCTTGATATATTTCGACAAGTTCAATCAGCAACAGTAGTTGCTGAATGTTATTCGCATTACTCAATAATATCTGAAATGCACTGACGACTTTCAAGTCCCTTATAGAACTAACAAGATTTTCTGCCTTTGCTCTAACTTCTATTTCATTCATAGTGATTTGTATTTTTTATCATTATACAATTACGATGCACTAACTTACCTTTTAACCCCCCAGCGGGGGGAAGGGGGGAGAAGGTAAATACCGCAGTACCTGCGGCATAGAAAACTTTATTAATATGGATTTGTCGGCAAAGTATAAGTCTTAATAACAACGCCTTTACTTAAATACTCGGGATTTCTCCAAAAGTCTCCATCCTGCATTGTCCAGAGTGTTTTTGACTCTTCACAACTTCCTGTTTTAAAGTTAAAACTGTGGCTTATTTCCAGCGCCGTACTTCCTCGCTCATTAATAGTGTCTTTATTTTTACAATCACGAGCAGCCGCTTGATAAGCTCTTACAGACTCTTGTCGTTCCTTATCGGTCATTCTGTCCTTTGCTGAAACTTTATTTTCAATTACAGTTCCAGCAGGAACATTGCTTGTCGTTTCAAAATATCCAGCATTTACAGCAATACACAGAGCACCTATCACTACAATAAATTTGAAAAAATCTTCCATGATTTACCTTACACACAAGTTCAACATCTGCTTGATATTTCCATCAGAAACATTGCTACGTTTTAGGTTTTCAATTCTTTCTTTATCTAATGAGCTTGATAAACCTTTTGCGCAAAAATTCGAATTGAAATAGATATGCCCATTGTTGTCTACAAGTACTTTTTTCGTAATAAGAACTTTCCATGCCCGATTAACCGCGCTTTTATCCAAACATAAATCTTTTGCAATTGTAGATTGTTTAAGACTTACTAAATTCCCATAATCCATCATTTTCAAGATGTAAATAACGACTTTAAACTCTGTCGGCTTTAAGTCTAACTGCAATAGATTTTCTGCAAAACCGATAAAAAACTGCCCTATTATGACTTTGGGTTTATTTTTCTTCACGTTCACATTGACACTAATATCGCTTTGCTCTTCGCCTAACAATTCATTAACTGCTTCTAATGTTTTGTCATTCAGCTCTTTCTTTAAAAGCTCTTTTTGTAAAGCGCCAATACTTCCATCATCATTTTCTATTTCTAAACCGCCCATCGAATCATTCATTAATGCACCTATATTATGTTTATATAAATAGAGTAACATTTGAATTGATAAAAAGTAGATGCAAGTGAGAAATAATTGTTTTTTTTGAGAAGGTTCTCTCAAAACCTTATTTTCTGGTGAAATACCATTTTTCCACAGTTGATTAAATCGTCAACACCGGTTGATAAAATCGTCAACTTGTAGTTGATTAATAAATCAACTTCAGTTGATTAAATCATCAACTTTTATTTCTTATAAGTATTGATTTTATTGGTGTTGAGCGGCTCTTAAGATGTAAGACTTTAATAAGACCTTTAAGAGAGGGGTAATTTACTATGCAGATTGGAGATAAAAGCTCTTTAACTAAACAGTAGCATTTTATTTTTAAATTCTTATTAAATTAAAAGTTCTTAAATTTTTTAGTTGTTTCCGTTTGCGGCAGGTACTGCCGTTATTTACTTTTATGTTTTGTGAAATCCCCCCCAACTCCCCCGGTTGGGGGCCAAAAGCATTAAAAGCGATAAAAGCTATTCGGCTAGCCCTGCCGGATGATTCACCCATCCCTATGACCGTCGTCGCAGCCCTATGGGCGACGGTCAAGGGGCAACCCGTGCCCAGACAGCGCCCGCGACTATGCGTCGCTTGGGCGGGGAGCTTATCGCATAATAGATACACCCATACCTATATATCTATCCATCCGTTTCTACTCATCAACAGGTAACTTTTGCTCTATGAATATTTTTCATTGTAGCTTTTTACAAAGTTTCTCAAATCAAAAACATCTATACATTCACTCAAATACATAGAAGCAATTTCAACCTTTTCAGCATCCAAGTGCTTATCAAAGCCTTTGCTTTCTAATCTCTCAACCCACCAACTTACCTCATTAGGATGTTGATTAACCACGAAAATCCTGTATATAAATAAGGTATAAACCGCCTGGTGTAAGGCAACATCAGGAAATCGAACTACCGAGTCAATTAGCAATTCTCCCTTTTTTCTATTCATGTTTTTTAACATTCCGTCAACCAGAGCGGGCTTAACTCCGAGCGAAGTAGCGATAAGCAATACAGCCTTTCTTGTATTCCGGGTTAATACTTTATAAATCACAACGATACCGAAAATCACAGCCCCTAGAGTTATCAACATTCAAGCACCTCTTGCGAATAGTCCATTTTAACAACGTGAAGAATAGAGTGTATGAGCCGTTTGCGAAACGTTAATAAATGAGAATCTTATAGCGTAATAGATATAATGGTGGTTCTCAACCCTGCTCTATTTGCAGGGATTGAGTTTTTAGAAATTGGAAGTAGGCGGACAAATTGCCACACTACTTATACGAATAGCTTTTTGTTGACCAAGCACATCATAAACACAAACTTTATTCATTCCATCTGGGTATTCCCCTTTCAAAAAGCCTTGTCCATTACCAAGCCCCGGAGCACTATCGACGATTGAAATTTGACATATATCAGAAGCATTGACTGTATATACCTTCCCATTGTCGTATTTACAATAACGGGCCATACCTTGAACACCCATATCTTGAACCAAACTATAGTTCCAAGCATAAGCATATAACGGTGAAAACAAGCCACAAATTACTATTGCCGCTCTGAATTTCTTAATCATAAATACTCCCCCTTAAAATTCTATAAAAGAGCGCACAGCTCATCATCATTCCAACCAAGAACTTTCTTTTTTGCAATTTGGTATTTATTAGCTGTACGAGTTGCTGCTTGACGAATTGCATTGCCTCTTTCACGGCGGGAAAGTTCTGGTTTTTCAGTCAAAAACCTATCATAAGCATTTTGGAGTCTTCCGTGGACATCATCAACTTCTAGTTGAAGAACGTCCGCAACCCATTTGTCTAGAGTGATAGTTGTCTTCTCGCCAGACTCATTCGTAATTTGGTAATTCGTCTTACCGTCTGGATATTGGAATAGCTCATAATCCATACCGCTCTATCCTTCTGTGATGAATCGACGCAAAGCGCCATCATCACATGAGAACGAATAGTTGCATCAAAAATAATGAGGGTCTTATCGCAGAATAAATACACCCGTGCTCGCAGCCGCGATAGGGGTTGATCGAGCGATCAAACGGCAAGTCCGGCGAGTTATTGCGGGTGATGATGCTCTTGGCCGTTTCGATACGCACTTCGGTGCCCTGGGTCGGCGGCACTTCCTGGAACCAGCCGTCGTCTTCGGCCACGCTGACGGTAGGCGCAAAACGGTTATGCAGGTTGGTAGCCGTGCCCCGGCCACGGGGCGGCAGAGGTGTAGACATGAAAATGCCTCGATACTGTTTTTATGTACAGTATAGAGGCATCATCGTTATGACCAGTGCCGTTTGGCGGCGAGCACAGGATTAGTGCTTTTGCGTCACTTGCCCCAGGTCATCGCCCGAAGTAGTGCGCATATCACTCTTGCGCAGGTCCGTCACGTCGCTGGCTTTTACCGGCGCGCCCTTATTGCCCCAGCTGCCACGGACGAAACTGACCACATCCGCCACTTCCTGGTCCGACAACCGCCACGCGAATGCCGGCATGGTGAACGTCGAGGGTGCCGTGTGGGTGGCCGGCAAGGTGCCGCCGTTCAACACAATGTTGATCAGCGACGTAGCATCTGCCGTCTGCAACACCGGGTTACCCGCCAGTGCCGGGAACACCCGCGTATAGCCATGGCCGTCGGTACGGTGGCAGGCCGCGCAGTTGTCGATGTACACCGACGCGCCCGGCTTGCTGTCGTCACCTTTCCACAGCGCCTCGGCCACCAGTTTGTCGTACTGGTGCGGCTGATCTTTAGGGTCCACCGCCGGCAGGCTTTTGAGGTAACGGGCGATAGCGGTCAGGTCGTCCTGGGACATGTACTGCATGCTGTGCACCACCACATCGCTCATGCCGCCAAACACCGCGCTGCGATCACTGCGGCCGGTCTTGAGGAATTGCACCAACTGCTCCTCGCTCCAACTGCCGAGGCCGTCCTTGTGGTCACCACGCAGGCTTTTCGCGATCCAGCCTTCCAACGGCGCGCTGCCGGACAGGAAGGCGTTGCCGTCAGTGGCACTCAGGGCTTTTTCCTGCATGGTCAGCGCGCGCGGCGTGTGGCAGGCGCCACAGTGGCCGAGGCCTTCAACCAAATACGCACCACGACTAACCACCGGATCGGCAGCCGCTTGTGCCGGATGCTCTTGCACTGTCGGCGCAAACATCCACCGCCAGGCCGCCAACGGCCAGCGCATGCTCAGGGGCCAAGGAATATCGCTGTCCTTGTTCGCTTGGGCGACCGGCTCAACACCCTTCATGAAGTACGCATACAGCGCCTGCATGTCGCTGTCGCTGACACGTGCGTAAGACGGGTAGGGCATCGCCGGGTAAAGCGTACTACCGTTCTTGGCGACGCCATGGCGCACGGCCTTGTCGAAGTCTTCGAAGCTGTAGTCGCCCAGGCCGGTCTTGTCCGGGGTGATGTTGGTGGAGTAGATCACGCCGATCGGGGTTTCCATCGGCAGGCCGCCAGCGAAGGGCTTGCCACCCTTGGCGGTGTGGCAGGCCACGCAGTCACCGGCGCGGGCCAAGTATTCGCCCTGTTTGACCAGGTCGGTTTCGGCGGCGCTCACCGAGCAGCTGCTGAAGAGCGCCAAGGAGGCGATAACGAATGCTTTCATGGTCATCGCTCCTTATGCCTGAACCAGTGGGCCGGGGTTTTTAAGGTACTGCTCACGGATCGCCCGCGCCGACCAATAGGTCAACGCCGCTACCAGGCCGGTAGGGTTGTAGCCCAAGCCTTGTGGGAAAGCCGATGCGCCTGGGACAAACACGTTGTGTACGTCCCAAGATTGCAGGTAACGGTTCAAGGCACTGGTTTTCGGGTCGGTGCCCATGATCGCGCCACCGTTGAGGTGGGTGGTCTGGTAAGCCGCGGTGTTGAAGTGCTCACCGACCTTTTTGCCCAACACAGCAATGGCCTTGGGGTTCATCGCTTCGGCGACTTTGCCCATTTTCTCCATCATGAAACGGTTCATCTTGATGTCGTTTTCCTGCCAGTCGAACGTCATCCGCAGCAAGGGCAGGCCGTAGGCATCGCGGTACACCGGGTCCAGATCCAGGTAGTTGGCCCGGTAGGATTGATGCGCGCCGTGGGAGTCCATCGACACTTGGTGGGTGTAGTAATCGGCGGTGGCGCGTTTCCATGCACTGCCCCACGCCGGGGTGCCCGGCGGGTTGGACGTACCGGCAATCGGCCGGCTGCCGGCCTGGTTGACCCACATCGGCGAACCGCCAACAAAGCCGTGCGGCCCGTGGTCGAAGTTGTCCGCGTTGAAGTCATCAATGGCCACGCCATTGCCGCCCGCACCGATGAAGTTGTTGGTGTGGGTGTCCTTGTCGAAGAAAGCTTTGATGGTACCCATGTTCTGGTAGGCGAAGTTCCTGCCCACCACGCCCTCATTGGTGATCGGGTCGTAGGGCTTGCCGATACCCGAGAGCAACATGAGGCGCACATTGTTGAACTGGAAGGAACCGATGATCACCAGATCCGCCGGCTGCTCGCATTCGCGACCCTGGCCGTCGATATAGGTCACGCCGGTGGCTTTGCTCTTGGTGCTGTCGAGGTTGACCTTGAGTACGTGGGAATTGGCCCGCAGCTCAAAATTCGGCACTTGGCGCAACGCCGGCAGGATGTTTACGTTCGGCGAGGCCTTGGAGTACATGTAACACACGTAACCGCTGCAAAAACCGCAGAAGTTGCACGGGCCCATCTGCGCGCCGTAGGGGTTGGTGTATGGCCCCGAGGTATTGGCCGACGGCAGGTTGTAGGGCTTGTAACCAACGTCGGCAGCCGCCTTCTGAAACAGCTGTGCGGAGACGGTGTTTTTCTGCGATTCCAACGGGAACGGGTTGGAGCGATCCGGCGCATACGGGTTGCCGCCACGGCCTTCGCCCACCAACTGACCTTTAACCGTCCAGGCCTGGCCGGAGGTGCCGAAGACTTTTTCCGCGTAGTCGAAAAACGGCTCCAGTTCTTCGTAACTCACGCCGAAGTCCTGGATGGTCATGTCTTTGGGAATGAAGTTCTTGCCGTAGCGCTCCTCGTAATGGCTGCGCATGCGCAGCTCAATAGGGTCTACGCGAAAATGCACGCCCGACCAGTGCAGGCCCGCGCCACCCACGCCATTGCCCGGCAGGAACGCACCCAACTGCCGGTTGGGCAAGGCGACGTCGTTCACGCTATGGCGAATGGTCACCGTCTCCTTGGAAATGTCCTGGAAGAGTTTTTTACGCACGCTGTAGGTCAATTCGTCGATGACCTGCGGATAGTTGCCGTCCGGGTAAGTGTCCTGCATCGGGCCGCGCTCCAGCGCTACCACGTTGAGGCCAGCTTCCGTCAGCTCCTTGGCCATGATCGCGCCGGTCCAGCCGAAACCCACGATCACCGCATCGACTTTCTTCATGATGGTCGCCACGTTTATGCCCTCTCGCCGCGAATGGAAACAGCCGGAAAGGGGTATTGCTCGTTGCGTTCCACCCAATCCATAAAGTCGGCGCGGGCGCCGGGGAAGCCGATCATGGTCCAGCCAACCATGCCTTTGTTGCCGCCGTGGATCGGGTCACAGAAGAACCCTTCCTTGGTGTTTTGCAGCAGCAAGTTGAAAAACATCTTCGCCGGCACCGCCTCGAAATGTGCAGTCATTTCGCTGCCGCCCGCCTCCATGCGCCGCAACATGTCGTCCTGGGTAGCGCTGTCTTGCGCAGCAAAAGGCTTACCGTTGAACGCCTTCGACCAAGCATCCGTCGCAGCAATGCCCAAGCGATAGATGTCCTTGGGCACCAATTTGCTCTGCCAGCCCATCTCCGACGGTGCATCGGCGTTGAACGGGCCTTGCATGAACCACAGCGCGCCAGCGGCATACGGCGTGTTCATCTGGCGGTCGATGTATTCCGGCGCGCCGGCTTCCAGGGCACCCGGGCCTTGGGCGTCAGCGGGAATCAAGCGTGCGACGGCGGCGTTGATAAACGCCCACTCTTCGGCGCTGAAGTAGCTCGGCTCGTAGGCCTTGTCGCTCGCGGGCGGTTTAGCCTCGGCGGCCTGGGCCGGCTCCGGTGTCGCCATCAGCATCGAGCCACCAAAGCCGGTGCTGGCAACCGTGACCACCGGGATCAAGGTCAAGGATTTGCGCAAAAAGTCACGCCGGGGGTTGTCTTGATCTTGATCAGACATGGGTGCACCTCATCATGTGGTCACGGGTTTATCAGCCGCTTCTGGGAGCAGCGTGAAGGCTTGCCGAGGAAATAGGATCCAAAGGGATAGAACACACTGGCAAACAATAGTTACAAATGATAGCAGGCTAAGAATTAGAAGAACCGATTCAGCGATAAAAACACCGGATCAGGCCGAATATTCACGATCCTTTGACGAGCACCTCACGCGGCGTTGACTCCCGGCAAGCGAATCTGTGACCCATCAGCCAACTCCCTATTCGGTCACCCAACGCATGTTCGAGATTCGATTGCTGCCTGCCCTCGGC
This sequence comes from Pseudomonas sp. D47, assembly GCF_045447305.1. Classification (NCBI taxonomy): domain Bacteria; kingdom Pseudomonadati; phylum Pseudomonadota; class Gammaproteobacteria; order Pseudomonadales; family Pseudomonadaceae; genus Pseudomonas; species Pseudomonas sp. D47. The sequence goes on from NZ_JBJGXU010000016.1 coordinate 75,793, forward strand.
ATGGCGTTCCTGGCCTTGTTCGCCACCGCTCACGCCCAAGCCGACGGCGCCTCTTCGCTGCGCTCGCCGGAATGGGCCCAGCCGGTGGGCGACCAATTCAACCTGCACCAGATGACGCCCACGCTGTATCGCAGCGCACTGCCCGACAGCAGTGCGGTGCCTGTGCTGGAGAATCTCAAGATCGGTACGGTGATCAACTTCCTGCCGGAATCTGATGCGGCGTGGTTGAAAACATCTGATATCAAACAGGTACAGCTGACTTATCGCACCAACCATGTCGACGATTCCGACGTGCTGGCAGCACTAAGAGCTATTCAGGAAGCGCAAGCGAACGGGCCGGTGTTGATGCACTGCAAACACGGCTCCGACCGCACCGGCCTGATGGCGGCGATGTACCGCGTGGTGATCCAGGGTTGGAGCAAAGAAGACGCGCTGAACGAGATGACCTTAGGCGGTTTCGGCACCAGTAATGGCTTCAAGGACGGCGTTCGCTACATGATGAAGGCCGATGTCGACAAGTTGCGTAAAGCGCTGGCGAATGGCGATTGCAGCACCAGCGCGTTTGCGCTGTGCTCGATGAACAGTTGGCTCAACACGACCAGCAGTAGCCGTGTTGAACCAAAGAAAGAGACTGAGCTGGTACTGACGCCCTAACAGGGCCTCAGTCTTTTTTCAGCTTGGGATTGGGGAAAAACTGCACCGGCTGCACCTTCGGGTTCGGCGCTTTCAACGCCGATGTATTAACCCGGGTGCCCAATTCCTTGGGCACCGACAGACCTTGTTCATTCAACGTGTCGGTATAACCGCAGGCCACACACTCACGGTGTGGCACGCTGTCTTCGGTCCACATCTTTAACTTGTCCGGCTCGCTGCACGCCGGGCAAACCGCCCCGGCGATAAATTGCTTTTTGGTGATCACAGGCCCTTCGCTCATGCTGCCGCGTCCTCACTCAGGCCGCTGTGGCGCAAGAGTGCGTCAATCGACGGCGCACGTCCGCGGAAGTCGACGAACAGCACCATCGGCGCCTGGGAACCACCACGAGCCAGGATCGCCTCGCGGAATGCGCGGCCAGTCTCGGCATTCAGCACGCCGTCTTCTTCAAACTTGGAAAAGGCATCCGCCGACAACACTTCAGCCCACTTGTAGCTGTAGTAACCCGCCGCGTAACCGCCAGCAAAGATGTGCGCAAAGCTGTTAGGGAAGCGGTTGTACGCCGGTGGGCGCATCACCGAGACTTCATCACGCACGCCTTCAAGCACCTGCGCCACGCTGCGGCCATCGCCGTGGGTGGCGTGCAGCTCGAAGTCAAACAGCGAGAATTCCAGCTGGCGCGCCATCATCAGGCCGGACTGGAAGTTTTTCGCCGCGAGCATTTTTTCCAGCAGGTCCTGCGGCAGCGGCTCACCGGTCTCATAGTGGCCGGAGATCAGCGCCAGGCCTTCCGGCTCCCAGCACCAGTTCTCCATGAACTGGCTCGGCAACTCCACCGCATCCCAAGCCACGCCGTTGATGCCAGAAACGCCGGCATGCTCGACGCGGGTCAGCAGGTGATGCAGGCCGTGGCCGAATTCGTGGAACAGGGTGGTCACTTCATCGTGGGTCAGTAGGGCAGGTTTGCCGCTGTCGGCCGGGGTGAAGTTGCACACCAGGTTAGCCACTGGGCTTTGCAGCACGCCGTCGACCGTGCGACGACGGTCGCGAGCGCCGTCCATCCAGGCACCGCCACGCTTGTTGGCGCGGGCGTACAGGTCAAAGAAGAAGCGGCCGACGTGCTGGCCGTTTTCCTTGATTTCAAACAGGCGAACGTCCGGGTGCCAAGTGTCGAAGCCTTTTTGCTCGGCGATCTCAATGCCGTACAGGCGTTGCACGATGGCAAACAGGCCGCCCAGCACTTTGTCGATTGGGAAGTAGGCGCGCAGCGCTTCCTGAGACACGCTGTAACGTTGCTCACGGAGCTTCTCGCCGTAGAAACCGCTGTCCCAGCTTTGCAGATCAGCACAGCCTTGCTCGGCAGCGTAAGCCTTGAGCTGTTGCAGGTCTTGGGCAGCAAACGGCTTGCTGCGCGTGGCCAGGTCGCGCAGGAAGCTCAGCACCTGGTCGCTGGACTCGGCCATCTTGGTGGCCAGGCTCAGTTCGGAGAACGAGGCGTAGCCCAGCAGTTTGGCCAGCTCCTGACGCAGGTCGAGGATTTGTTCCATTACCGGGCCGTTATCATTCTTACCGGCATTCGGGCCTTGGTCCGACGCACGGGTGCAGTAGGCCGCGTAGACTTCTTCACGCAGGGCACGGTCGTGGGCGTAGGTCATCACCGCGTAGTAGCTGGGGAATTCCAGGGTAATCAGCCAGCCGTCGAGGCTTTTGGCCTGGGCGGCGGCGGCCATTTGTGCCTTGGCCGAGTCGGTCAGGCCGGCGAGGGTGGCTTCGTCGGTGACGTGTTTGGTCCAGGCTTGGGTGGCATCCAACAGTTGGTTGGAAAATTTGCTGCCCAGCTCGGAGAGCTTGCTCTGCACTTCGGCGTAACGCTTTTGCTGCTCAGGCGGCAAATCGATACCCGACAGGCGGAAGTCGCGAAGGGAATGTTCCAGGATGGTTTTTTGCGCCACGTCGAAACCAGCCGCTTGCGGGCTGTTGGCCAGGGCTTCAAAGGCCTGGAACAGCGCGCGGTTCTGGCCCATCTCAGTGGAGTAGGCGCTCAATGCCGGCAGGCACGACTCGTAGGCTTCACGCAGTTCGGCGCTGTTGCACACGGCATTCAAGTGGCTGACCGGGCTCCAGGCGGCGCCCAGGCGGTCATTCAGTTCGTCCATGGCCAGCACCAGGCCGGCCCATGTCGGATTTTTGCCCTGGCTTTGCAGGATGCCTTCGATGGCAACACGGTTGTCGGCGAGGATCTGTTCGATGGCCGGCTGCACGTGCTCGGCACGGATCGCCGAGAACGGCGGCAGGTCGTAGGACTGCAGAAGAGGGTTGTTCGCGCTCACGGTTGGCACCTTGGCTGAAGAAACATGTAAGAACAAAGATGGGGCCATCTTAATTACAATCAACGCCCACCGCAGCTATCAGCACATAAGAGAGAGGCTATCGTGACCCTTCGCACTTATCAGAACCACACGCCAACCCTGGGCGCCGGGGCTTTTGTCGATATTTCGGCGGTGGTGATCGGCGATGTCGAAATCGGCGCCGACAGCTCGGTTTGGCCGCTGACGGTGATTCGCGGCGACATGCACCGCATCCGCATCGGGGCACGCACCAGCGTGCAGGACGGCTGCGTGCTGCACATTACCCACGCAGGTCCCTTTAATCCTGACGGTTTCCCGCTGCTGATCGGCGATGACGTGACCATCGCCCACAAAGTCATGCTGCATGGCTGCACGGTGGGGAACCGCATCCTGATCGGCATGGGCAGCATTGTGATGGACGGCGCCGTGGTCGAAGACGACGTGATCATCGGCGCTGGCAGCCTGGTGCCACCGGGCAAAAAACTCGACAGCGGCTTTTTGTACGTGGGCAGCCCGGTTAAACAAATCCGTGCGCTGACTGACAAGGAGCGTGCCTTTTTCACCTACAGCGCGGCGAACTACGTGAAGCTCAAAGACCTGCACCTGGCTGAAGGATTCGACCAATGACCCAGCGTTACCAAACCGTCCTGTTTGACCTGGATGGCACCCTGACCGACCCGCGTGAGGGCATCACCCGCTCGATCCAGTACGCGCTTGGCAAGCTCGGTATCGACGAACCGGACCTGACCAAACTGGAACACTTCATCGGCCCACCGTTGCTGCAAGCCTTCATGCAGTTCTACAGCTTCGACGAGGCCAAGGCGTGGGACGCGGTGAATTTCTATCGCGAGCGCTTCAAGGTCACCGGGCTGTACGAAAACCGCGTGTTCGACGGCGTGATGCCGCTGCTTGAAGCGCTGAATGGCCAGGGTCGCCAGCTGTATGTGGCCACGTCCAAGCCGTGGGTGTTTGCCCGCGAGATTGCGCGGCATTTCGATTTTGCCAAGCACTTCAAGGTGATTTACGGCAGCGAGCTCGATGGCACACGCACCAATAAGGTTGAGTTGATTGCGCACTTGATGAGTGAGGAAGGCCTAGACCCGGCGACCACCTTGATGATTGGCGATCGCAAGCATGACCTGATCGGCGCGCGCAGCAATGGGCTGGATTCGGCGGCGGTGGGGTATGGGTTTGGCAGTTTTGAAGAGTTGAATGCCGAGGCGCCGACTTGGCATTTTGAGACGTTGGAGGAGATGCATCAGGCGTTTTTGCAGCGCGCTTGAGACCGCTATCGCAGCGATGCGGCGACCCGACAAGCCAGCTCCCACATTGGATCGGCGTACACAGATCAAGTGTGGGGGCTGGCTTGCCTGCGATGAGGCCCTAACGGCCCCCACCCTCCAACTGCCTCAACGCCGCCTTACGCTGCTCCACCGGCAACCCACCCAACTTCTCAACCGCCGTATAGAACTTCACCCAATCCCCACTTTCCTGCGCAAACAACGCCGCAAACGCCGGCACCCATTGGTCATACAGCCCAAACGGCAACAACCGCGCATTGTTCATCGGCTGGTTGATCCACACGTCGTAACGTTTATCCCCAGCCCATTGGCTGTCACGCAGGTGCTGATATTCAGTGCGCAAGCGCTCGAACTCGGCGACTTTGGCTAAGCGCATCACCTCAGCCGACAACGGTTGCGCGTAGAGTTTTTCCAAGCGCTTACGGGTATCGAGCACCAACCGGATAAATTGGTCACGTTGCTGCAACGCCGCATTGCTCAAAGGCGCCAAGCCACGCGCCGCGCGCCATTGGCGGGTGCCTTCCTGCTCAACGAAGTTGGCATACGATTCATTGAACTCGGTGTCGTCCTGCACATAAAAACGCTGGTGCGCCAGCTCATGGAAGATCAGCGTGGCCAGGCGTTCATCGCCCCAGTTCATCATCGAATTCATGATCGGGTCGTTGAACCAACCTAAGGTCGAATAGGCCTCGACACCGCCAATCGACACATCCATGCCTTTTTGCTGCAACAACGCCGCCTCACCGCGGGCTGCGCCCTGGTTGTAATAACCGCGATAAGCGACGCAACCGGCGATTGGGAAGCAATGGGTCTGGGGAGACAGGGAAAATTCCGTAGTAGCGAACACGTTCCAGACGACATAGGGCCGGCCAATGTCGGCGTACAGCCGGTAACTCTGGTTGTCGGGCAAATGCAGGTGCTCGCTGGCAAAGGCACGCGCCTTCTGCGCTTGCACCAAGTGATCGCGCAATACCTGTGGGCGGGAAGGGTCGGCGATAACCTCGGCAACCGGCTCGCGCGCCCGCAACAATTGCCACTGGCCGCCGGCCAACTGGCTGTAATAACTGACACTGGAACAGCCGCTGAGCAGCACAACCATTAACCCTGGAAGAAAACCCCTCAACATGCTCCGACTGCTCCTGGGTGATTGGCTCGCCAGACTATCCTGCCTGCACGGAATGTTTCCATGCTCAGCATGTTTATACTCATCACGAGTCTGCTGCCATCGGCGCCGGGCTCAACTCCTTCTTACCGTTGAGTACCTGCCATGCGTCAGCTCTTGCTACTCGTCACCGCCCTGTTTCTAAGCGCTTGTGCTTTGACGCCGATACCGCCGGCCGACCCGCACCAGGCCTGGGTCGATTTCAGCACCCCGACACCGGGGGCCAAACTGGTGATGGCGCAACGTCTGGATGGGAAAAACCTCAACGATGGGCGCTTCTTCCAGGTCCCGCCGGGCAGTCACGAGCTGATGGTGCGCTTTGATTTCGAAGTACCGACCGGCGGCAGTTTGGGCGGGTTGTCGCAGACCCAGGACCGGACCTGCTTCATGACCTTGCAGTACGACAACTTCCAGGCGGGCCAGCGCTACGTACTGGAAGGTCGCTCGCTGGCCTTCACGCCCAACATCCGGCTCTACAACGCCGCGCGGCAGTTGTTGGCGGAGGAACGCAGCGTGAACTGCATCTGATCAGTCGTTGTTCTTCTGGTAGACGATGGCTTTAGTACCGTTCTCACAGCTGCCGACGACCATGGCGCTGTCGTGCTTGTCGGCTTCTTCCTTGCTGACCACTTCCAAGGTGTAGGACGGAACGGCATTAGCCTGGATCTTGACCTCGATCTCTTTCCTGAGCTCTTCACAATCTTTTGGCGCGGCCACAGCCGACGTGGCCAAAACACCGCAGATGATTGCCAAGGCAAAACGTTTCATGTGTGTAGCTCCCTGAATGCACTGCGCACGGGTGTGCGCCTAGGCTGCATAGCCTATAGGACCACACTTGGGAAACACGAGTTCTGATTTAACGCAGAACTAAATATGGGAGCGGGCTTGTGTGGGAGCTGGCTTGCCTGCGATGGCAGCGCCTCGGTGCAACTGCAAAGCCGAGGTGTACCTATCGCGGGCAAGCCCGGCTCCCACACAAACCCGCTCCCACAGCGATCTACGGTGTTACGCAGTCCGCATTAGCTGACGAGCGTGGCATCCAGGCTGATTTTCGCATTCAGCACCTTGGACACCGGGCACCCTTCCTTGGCCTTTTTGCTCAGTTCATCGAACTGCGCCTGGCTCGCGCCTGGGATCTTGGCTTTCAGAACCAAGTGCACGGCCGTAATCGCAAAACCACCGTCGACTTGGTCCAGCGTCACTTCGGCCTGGGTGTCGATGCTGTCAGCCTTGAGGCCGGCGTCGCCCAAAATCATAGAAAACGCCATGGAGAAGCAACCGGCGTGGGCCGCACCAATCAATTCCTCAGGGTTTGTGCCCTTGCCGCCCTCGAAACGGGCCTTGAAGCCGTAGGGCGCTTCGCGCAGAACGCCGGTTTCCGTGGAAATGGAACCCAGGCCAGTCTTCAGATCACCTTCCCAATGCGCGGATGCCTTTTTAACGATACTCATAGCTTTCTCCTCGAACGGTGGTTTTGCTTCAGTAAGGGTTCTGAGGATAGACGGCCCGCCAAAGTTCATCTTGTCGGAGAAACCTAGCGATATAGTAGGAAATATGCCTAACCGCTATTGAATCTCGGGTATATGCCCTCATTGCATAGAACATGCACATGAAGCGGCAGGTTTTGGTTCGTCTATAAGCCTGCGCACCTATTGGAGAAGCAGGCTTATGAAATCGCTGTCCGACGTGAAGTTCTCGACCCTGGACCTGGTGCCCGTGCGCGCCAATGGCAGCCCGGCGCAGTCGCTGCGCAACTCGCTGGACCTGGCCCAGCACGTGGAAAAATTTGGCTACAACCGTTTCTGGGTGGCCGAACACCACAACATGGACGGTATCGCCAGCTCGGCCACCTCGGTGTTGCTGGGCTATCTGGCGGGCGGCACTTCGACCATTCGCGTCGGCTCCGGCGGCGTGATGCTGCCCAACCACGCACCGTTGGTGATCGCCGAACAGTTCGGCACCCTGGAAAGCCTGTACCCCGGCCGTATCGACCTGGGCCTGGGCCGCGCGCCCGGTTCCGACCAGATGACCGCCCGCGCCCTGCGCCGTGAGCGCTCGGGCAGCGCCGATGACTTCCCCGAAGATGTGGCCGAGCTGATGGCGTACCTAGGCCCGCGCACGCCCGACCAACGGGTGATCGCCGTACCGGGCACCGGCACCAACGTGCCGGTGTGGTTGCTGGGTTCCAGCCTGTTCAGCGCACAGCTTGCCGGTGAGCGCGGTTTGCCCTACGCCTTCGCCTCGCATTTCGCACCGCGCTTGATGCATGAGGCGGTTCGCGTGTACCGCAATCACTTCAAGCCTTCGGCCGTACTGGACAAACCCTACGTGATGCTCGGCATCCCGTTGGTAGCCGCCGACACCGACGAGCAGGCCGACTACCTGGCAACCTCCGTGTACCAGCGCATCCTCGCACTGATGCGCGGGCAAAGCCTGGTGCAGCGCCCACCAGTGAAAACCATGGACGGCCTGTGGCTGCCCCATGAAAAAGACGCGGTCGGCAGCTTTCTCGGCCTGGCGATGGTCGGCAGCCCGGCGAAGATCCGCGCCAAACTGGAAGTACTGATCGAGCAGACCGGCGCCGATGAGCTGATCTTTACCTGCGACCTCTACGAGCATGCCGACCGGATTCATTCCTACGAGCTGTTGGCGCAGTTGATGAAGGGCTGATAACCCACAGGCGAAAAAAAACCGACGCACTCGCGTCGGTTTTTTATGTCTGGAACACAGGGTTAACCGCGCTTGTAGGCGATTTCCTTGGTGCCACCTTCGCAACTGCCGACAACTGTGTGGTCGCTGGGTGCCGCACCTTTGTTTACCACTTCCAGCGAATAACCCGAGGCACCTTTGGCGTCGATTTTCGCCGCGATTTCGCTTTTCAGCTCATCACAAGGCTTGCCCGCCGCCATTGCTGTCCCCGCAATGCTCAACAAACCTACCGCTAACAGAAGCTTCTTCATCCGATACTTTCCTTGCGCTGATCCAAAAGAGCGTGCCGACGCATCGCATCGGCACCCCAAGGTTGTAGCGCAGGTTATGGCAATCGGCCAGTCCTCAAAGTTCAACCAGCGTGATCAACTACTGGCAATTCGGAACCCCACCTTAAGCGTGACTTGGAAGTGTGCGGCCTTGCCGTCCTTGATGTGGCCACGGGTTTCAGTCACCTCGAACCACTCCAAGTGCTTGATGCTCTTGTGCGCTTCAGCGATGGCGTTGTTGATCGCGTCTTCGATGCTGGTCGTCGACGAACCCACCAGTTCGACTTTCTTGTACGTGTGATGATCAGACATAGCGTTTTCTCCTGAGGTCTCTAGTGAGCGTAGCAGTCAATGTTCGTACTGCTTCTGGCGGCCGTTCCTACACGAAAGTTCAGAATTACTGCACTTTCTGAAAACGCTGGAGTCGGTATCTACACATGCCACTCAATCACTTCAGGAGATGTCCACATGGCCAACACTTCGTTACGCAAAGCGTCGCTGGAAAGCATGGAAGCCGAGATTTCGAGCCTGCTCAAATCCCTTGAGAGTCTCAAGGACGATGCGTCCGACGAGTCGCGCAAAACGCTGAAGGCCCTGAAAAGCAATGCCGAGAATGCCCTCAAGCACTCCCGCCATCTGATCAGCGATGCCTACGAAGAAAGCAAAGTCAAAATCCGCGAAACCGGTGTTGCAACCCGGGACTACGCACAAGAGCACCCATGGACTACCGCCGGCGTCGCCGTTGGTGCACTGGGCCTGCTGGCGGCTTACCTGCTGTGCAAACGCGGTGACTGATTGACCGACCGGCTATAGCGGCTGGCGCAACAGCTCAGCTTTGAGCCACTGCGCCAGCTGCCCCGCGCGCCCGTCTGCGGCGCGCTTGGGTAGCCACAACGCCAGGTGCGCCGGGGTTTCGCTGAAACCCCACGGCGCCACCAGGCGGCCCGCGCGCAGGTCCTCTGCTACCAGCGGTTCTGGCGCAATCGCTACGCCTAAACCGGCTACCGCCGCCTCCAACAAATAATACAAATGCTCAAACCCCTGGCCGTGTTTCAACGCGCCGGGCGCGATACCGTGTTGCTGCGCCCAGCTGGGCCAGGCTTGCGGGCGGGATGTGGTGTGCAACAAGGCTTCGCCGCACAGAGCCTGTGCCGGGGCTTGGCGCAGGCGTTCATAACCGACGAAGCGCGGGCTCATCACCGGCCCGATGCGTTCGCTGGCAAGCGTGTACACCTGCATATCCGCCGGCCACGGCGGCTCGGCGAACACCAATAGGGCGTCAAGGCCGGGGCGCCGGGGGTCGAGATCGCCGTCACCCGCCGACAGGTGCAGGCGCAAGTCCGGCAGGTCGGCGTTCAAGCGACCCAGGCGCGGAATCAGCCAACGCGCCAACAAACTGCCCGAGCAGCCCAGCACGAACGGCGCGTCGGCGCTGGCCTGGGTCAGTTCGGCGCACACATCCCTTAAACGTTCGAAGGCTTCCGCACTGGCATCCCGCAGCCGAACCCCGGCATCTGTGAGTTTAAGGCCGCGACCGTCCTTGGCGAACAGGCTGACACCCAAATGCTCTTCGAGCACCTTCAACTGGCGGCTGACGGCGCCGTGGGTTACATGGAGTTGCTCGGCAGCCTGGCTGACGCTGTTGAGCCGGGCTGTGGCTTCAAACGCGCGCAAGGCATTGAGAGGGGGAAGGTCTCGGCTCATCTGTGAGTTTTCCTGACAGGTTACGGCGATCTTATCGGTTTTCAGCGTAGCGCGTCAGGGGTAGAGTGGCCGTCATTGCCTCTCCTCACATTCTTTATCGGAGCGCCCCATGACTCAGTCCCAGACCGATCTACGCAACGGCCCTGACGCCAACGGCCTGTTTGGCGCGTTCGGCGGCCGCTACGTCGCTGAAACCCTGATGCCGTTGATCCTCGAACTGGCCCGCGAATACGAAGCGGCCAAGATTGATCCGGCTTTCAACAAAGAACTGGCCTACTTCCAGCGCGACTACGTCGGACGCCCAAGCCCGCTGTATTTCGCTGAGCGCCTGACTGAGTTCTGCGGCGGCGCCAAGATCTACCTCAAGCGCGAAGAGCTGAACCACACCGGCGCGCACAAGATCAACAACTGCATCGGCCAGATCCTGCTGGCGCGGCGCATGGGCAAAAAACGCATCATCGCCGAGACCGGCGCCGGCATGCACGGCGTGGCCACTGCCACCGTGGCTGCGCGCTTCGGCCTCGACTGCGTGATCTACATGGGCACCACCGACATCGAGCGCCAACAGGCCAACGTGTTCCGCATGAAGCTGCTGGGCGCCAAAGTGATCCCGGTAGTGTCCGGCACCGGCACGCTCAAAGACGCGATGAACGAAGCCCTGCGCGACTGGGTGACCAACGTTGATGACACCTTCTACCTGATCGGCACCGTGGCTGGCCCGCACCCGTACCCTGCAATGGTGCGCGACTTCCAGGCAGTGATTGGCAAGGAAACCCGTGACCAGATGCAAGCCCAGGAAGGTCGCCTGCCGGACAGCCTGGTGGCGTGTATCGGCGGTGGCTCGAACGCCATGGGCCTGTTCCACCCGTTCCTGAATGACACCAGCGTCGAAATCATCGGCGTTGAAGCGGCAGGCTATGGCATCGAAACCGGCAAGCATGCCGCCAGCCTCAACGGCGGCGTACCAGGCGTACTGCACGGTAACCGTACCTTCCTGCTGCAGGACGACGACGGCCAGATCATCGACGCCCACTCGATTTCCGCCGGCCTCGACTACCCCGGCATCGGCCCGGAACACGCCTGGTTGCATGACATCGGCCGCGCCCAGTACACGTCGGTGACTGACGACGAAGCCTTGGAAGCATTCCACAAATGCTGCCGCCTGGAAGGGATTATTCCTGCTCTGGAAACTGCCCACGCCCTTGCCGAAGTATTCAAACGCGCACCGAACCTGCCGAAAGATCACCTGATGGTGGTGAACTTGTCTGGCCGTGGCGACAAAGACATGCAGACCGTGATGCACCACATGGAAAACTCTCCACAAGAGCCAGCCAAGCAGGAGAAACACTGATGAGCCGCCTGCAAACCCGCTTTGCGCACCTGAAAGAACAAAACCGCGCTGCCCTGGTGACCTTCGTCACCGCCGGCGACCCGGGTTATGACACCTCGCTGGCGATCCTCAAGGGCTTGCCCGCAGCCGGCGCCGATGTGATCGAGTTGGGCATGCCCTTCACCGACCCGATGGCCGACGGCCCAGCCATCCAACTGGCCAACATCCGCGCGCTGGAAGCCAAGCAGAACCTGGCCAAAACCCTGCAAATGGTTCGCGAGTTCCGCCAAGACAACAACGACACGCCACTGGTGTTGATGGGCTACTTCAACCCGATCCACAAATACGGCGTGCCGCAGTTCATCACTGATGCCAAAGAAGCCGGCGTGGACGGCCTGATCGTGGTCGACATGCCGCCTGAACATAACGGCGAGCTGTGCGACCCGGCCCAGGCGGCGGGCATCGACTTCATCCGCCTGACCACGCCGACCACCGATGACGTGCGCCTGCCGACCGTGCTGAACGGCAGCTCCGGCTTTGTGTACTACGTGTCGGTGGCCGGTGTGACCGGTGCTGGCGCCGCCACCTTGGAACACGTCGAAGAAGCCGTAACTCGCCTGCGTCGGCATACCGACCTGCCGATCAGCATTGGTTTTGGTATTCGCACGCCAGAACAGGCAGCCGCCATCGCGCGCTTGGCCGATGGTGTGGTGGTGGGTTCGGCACTGATCGACCACATCGCCAATGCCAAAAATGATCAGCAGGCAATTGATGGCGTGTTGAGCTTGTGCGCGGCGTTGTCGGAAGGTGTCCGTAACGCCCGTAAGTAAACGCTGTGTAGCGGTAGGTAAAGTTCCGGATACAGAGGAATCATACTGTCGAATCAGTACCTAAACTGGCAAGACCAAGGGATTTCGAACCTCGTTCGAAATCCCTTTTTTGTTCGTGAAGTACTGAGGAAACACCCCATGAAAATGCCTAAACGCTTGATCGCTGGCCTCGGCGTGCTGATGCTCGGTGCGAGTGCCTTGGTGCAGGCCGCGCCGCCTGACCAACGCGGTGATGGTGATGGCGATGGCCCTGGCCGTGGCGGCCCGCAAGGCCAACACGAGCAACGTGGCGACGACCATCGCGGCCCGCAGAACAATCGCCGCGGCCCGCCTCAGGACTTCGGCCCGGTGCGGCAGATCATCCACGACAACCACGGCCAGTTCTCCCGTGGTGCACCGCCACCACCGAATCTACGCCTGGTGCGCGGCCAGCCACTGCCACGTGGTTACTATGGCGAACGCCTGGACAACCGCGCCCTGGCGCGCCTGCCGGTTTACCAAGGTTACGAATGGCGCCGCTCCGGGCCAGACGTGGTGTTGATCGCGGTGGGCACGGGCATCGTCTACGAGATTTTGGACGGCGTGCTCAACTAACGCCCGTGCTTTTGTGGCAGCCGGGCTTGTTGTGGCGAGCGGGCTGGCCACAGGTTATTCATTCAGTTCGATGCGTTCGACTTTGCCTACGAGCAACACGTAGGACAGCGCCCCCAGCAACGCCAGCACCGCAATGTAGGTAATCGCCGGCGCGAACGAATCACCACTGGCCAAAAAGCCAATCACAATCGGCGTGGTTATTGCTGACAGGTTGCCGATAAAGTTGAACACCCCACCGGTCAGCCCCAGCAGGCGCGCCGGTGCCAGGGTGGCCACCAGTGACCAGGTGATCGACGCCAGGCCATTGCCGAAAAATGCCACTGCCAGGAACGCAATCACCCACGCCGTTGAGTCCACATAGTTGGCACCAATGATCGCCGTGGAAATCAGCAACCCGGCAATGATCGGCAGCTTGCGCGCAAAGCCTACCGATGCGCCCCGGCGAATCAGCCAGTCAGAAAAAATCCCCGAACACAGCACGCCCACAAACGCCGCCAGGAAGGGCAGCGACGCCAGCAGGCCGGACTTGATGAAGTCCATCCCGCGATATTTCACCAGGTAGGTCGGAAACCACGTCAGGAAAAACCACAGCGTGGAGTTCAGGCAGAACTGCCCCAGGTAGATGCCCCACAGCTTGCGCTTGCTCAGCACGATGCCCAGGTCGACCCAACTGAACGGCGCCTTGGTGGCTTGCGCCTGCATATCCACCAAACCACCGCCTTCACGGATCAGCTCGATTTCAGCGGCGTTGGCACCTTTGAAATCCTTCGGCTCGCGGTACACCGCGTACCACACCAGTGCCCACAGAATGCCGACGCCACCGGTGGCGACAAACACCATGTGCCAGCCAAACGCGTGCTGCAGCCACGCCAACACCGGCGTGAGAAACGCCAGCCCGACAAACTGCCCCGACGTATAAACGCCAATCGCCGTGGCGCGCTCGCGCTCAGGAAACCAAGTGGTGACCACACGGCTGTTGATCGGGTAGGCCGGTGCTTCCAAGGCGCCGACCGCCATGCGCAGCACAAACAGCGCGATGAAGCTGGCGGCAAACCCGAGCATCACGGTGGCAATCGACCACAACAGCAGGGCGACGGTGTAGAGAATGCGCGGTGGCACCCGATCCACCAACCAGCCGCCGGGGATCTGCATGGCGGCGTAGGTCCAGCCGAAGGCGGAGAAGATCAGCCCGACGTGCACCGGGTCGATGCCCAGCTCGCTGGTCAATGCCGGGGCGGCAATCGACAGGTTGCTGCGGTCGAGGTAGTTGATCACCACCGTGATAAACAGCAGCACCATGATGAAGAAACGCTTTCTGCTGGGCGTGACTAAAGAAGCCTGCCCGGTGAAGGACTCAGGTTGCATGGGGGTGCCTCTTCTTATGTTTATTGAGGACGGGTGCCGGTCAATGTGGGAGCTGGCTTGCCAGCTCCCACATTGACTGTGTTTCTTCAGGAGGGGCTTACCACTCGGCAAAGCTGCCATCGGCATGGCGCCAGATCGGGTTGCGCCAGCGGTGGCCGATGGCCGCACGCTCGATCACATATTCCTCGTTGATCTCAATACCCAAGCCTGGCCCGTTGGGGATCTTCACGAAGCCCTTGTCATAGTCGAACACGCCCGGGTCGCGCACGTAGTCGAGCAGGTCGTTGCTCTCGTTGTAGTGAATGCCCAGGCTTTGCTCCTGGATAAACGCGTTGTAACAAACCGCGTCCAGTTGCAGGCACGCCGCCAGGGCAATCGGGCCGAGCGGGCAGTGCAGGGCCAGGGCCACGTCGTAGGCTTCGGCCATGTTGGCGATCTTGCGGGTTTCGGTGATGCCTCCGGCGTGGGAGGCGTCCGGCTGGATGATGTCGACGTAACCTTCGCTGAGCACGCGCTTGAAGTCCCAGCGCGAGAACAGCCGCTCGCCCAAGGCAATCGGCGTGCTGGTCAGCGGCGCCAGTTCTTTGAGCGCTTCGTAGTTTTCGCTGAGCACCGGCTCTTCGATAAACATCAGTTTGTACGGGTCGAGCTCTTTCATCAGCACCTTGGCCATGGGCTTGTGCACGCGGCCATGGAAGTCGACGCCGATGCCGACGTTAGGGCCCACCGCATCGCGTACGGCGGCGACGTTGGCCAGGGCCAGGTCGACTTTTTCGAAGCTGTCGACGAACTGCAGTTCTTCGGTGCCGTTCATTTTCACCGCGGTAAAACCACGCGCCACCGCCTCTTTGGCAGCCCGCGCAGTGTCGGCCGGCCGATCGCCGCCGATCCACGAATACACGCGGATCTTGTCGCGCACTTGGCCGCCGAGCAGGTCGCTGACCGAGACGCCCAGCGCCTTGCCCTTGATGTCCCACAGCGCCTGGTCGATACCGGCGAGGGCGCTCATGTGCACCGCGCCGCCACGGTAGAAGCCGCCGCGGTAGAGCACTGTCCAGATGTCTTCGATATTGCGTGGGTCTTTGCCGATCAGGTAGTCGGAAAGTTCTTCGACGGCAGCGGCCACGGTGTGGGCGCGGCCCTCGACTACGGGCTCACCCCAGCCGGTCACGCCTTGGTCGGTTTCGACCTTAAGGAAGCACCAGCGCGGCGGGACGATGAAGGTCGTCAGTTTAGTGATTTTCATCTTCTTATCTCTCTTGTCGATGCAGCGCCGAGGGCGCAAAGCTTGAAATCAATTCAGGGCATCAGTTCAACGCGTTCCAGGCAGCGACATACGCCTGGGCACTGCTCGCCACTTGATCCACGGACATGCCCGGCTTGAACAACCCGGAACCCAGGCCGAAGCCCTTGGCGCCCGCGTCGAAATACACCTGCATGTTGTCCGGGGTCACACCGCCCACCGGCAGCAACAACGTGCCCGCCGGCAGTACCGCCAGCCACGCCTTGATCACACCCGGGCCCATTTGCTCGGCCGGGAACAGCTTCAACACGTCGGCGCCTTCGGCCAGTGCGGCGAAGGCTTCGGTGGGCGTGGCCACACCCGGCGACAGGTACAAGCCCGCTGCTTTCGCTGCGCGCAGCACCTTGGCATCGCTGTGGGGCATGACGATCACTTGGCCGCCGGCGGCTTTGACCTGCTCGACCTGCGCAGGCGTCAACACCGTGCCTGCGCCGATCAGGCAATCGGCGGGCAGACTGTCGCGCAGGGTGCGGATGCTGGTGTAAGGGTCCGGCGAATTGAGCGGCACTTCGATCACGCGAAAGCCGGCCTGATAGAGCACCTGGCCAATCGCCTCGGCTTCGTCTGGCCGTACGCCGCGCAGGATTGCGATCAAACCGTTGTGTGCGAGTGCTTGCTTGAGCATGTCAGGCCTCCAAGACAGGTTGAGTAAGCCCGGCGGCCACTGCCAATTGCCACAGGCCGCGTTCGCTGGCCTCTTGCGCCAGGCTGACGTGGGCGAAGCCGCAGAGGGCGAGGGCACGTTGGTAGCGGGCGCAGAGCGGGGCGTTACCGACCAGAACGATGGGTTTATGTTTGGCGTGCTCGGGCAAACCGGCGAGTTCATGGCCAATCAGCAGGCCGGACAGGTAATCCGCTTGCTGGTCGGGGGCCAGTTCGGCGGTCAGCCCCAGGGTGCGGGCGCTGAACACGGTTGAGAGCACGCCGCGCTGCCCGTCTTTGGAGAGCGCCACGTTCACGCCGCGATCAAAAGCCTCGGCCTGGAAGTGTTCGGAGGGCTTTTGCGTACGCCCCAGAATGCTGTGCTTGCTCAGCACCGCGAATAGCTCGCCGGTCATGAAGGTGTCGAAGTGTGTGATGCAGCCATCCGCCACCTCGACCCATTTGGAATGGCTGCCGGGCAGGCCGATCAATACCTGCGCAGCGAGACCTTGCAGCACGCCCAGTACCTGGGTTTCTTCACCGCGCATCACGTTGGGCAAGCCGACCTGTTCGATCACGCCGGGCACGATATGCACCTCCACACCGCGCAGGCTGCGTACGGAGTGCAGGGCCTGGCTGAGGCTGGCGACATCAACCGGCGTATTGCGATAGGCCGCTTCGCTCCAGCCTTGGGCGCTGCCGACCATGCCACAGGCGATCACCGGTAGGCCGGGCTCGGCATCCAGCCAGTCGCCGCAAGCTGCATCGAACGCCAACTCGAAGCCATCGCTGCAACGCACGCCAGCAATCTCCCGGGGTTCGCTGGGCAGGTGCATGATGCCGAACCCCAGCGCGCGCTGTTCGAGCACCCTGCCGGCTGGGCCGAGTTTATAAGCACGAAGGGAGCTGGTCCCCCAGTCGAGCGCGATCAATTGCGCCTGCATCGCTTCACCTGAAATGAGTGGGTGCTGAAAAAAGCAGATGGGCGAATATAAACCTATGCCTGGCAATATCTCAATATATAAATATCAGTCCCACATATAGGGTTTAAACATAAAAAATCCCATCGCCTTTGCACAAGGGGATGGGATTTTTATCAGCAGTGGTTAAAAAACAGACAAATCCAGCTCGCGCATCGCCCCCATCCAGATCGCGTAATCGGTGTGATCCTTCAAGTCATCGCCGGTCTCGGGGTGCAGGAACACCACCAGCCCGTCGCGATGCAGGGCCAGCCACGGCAACACCACGCCGATGTATTCCGGCTCGAACGCCAGCTGGCAGCTCCAGTCCGGGTGCGGGCCCACCGGGCGCTCATGCACGCGGCCCATACGCAGCGGAAACAGCTTGGCGGCGTCTTCGCAGAGCGTGCGCGCCTGGTCTATGGTGCTGGCGTCGAAGTAGATATGGGCGTGGTAGCCCTTGATACGTTGCATGGCGAAATCCGGATCCGATATGCGCCGATCCTAGACCGCAATCGACGGCAGGGCCAGCCCAGTCAGCGACTGCACGTTGCTGGCTTGCTCGGCCACCAGCCAGTCGACAAAGCGCTCGACCAATTGCCCCCGGCGTTTGCGCTGCGGCTGCACCACGTAGTAACCGAAGCGCGAGGTCACCGTGTCGCTGATCGGCCGGCACAGCCACTCCTGTTCCAGCAAGTTATCCACCAGGTGGCGCCAGCCAATGGCGACGCCCTGGCCGGCAATGGCGGCCTGGATCAGCAGGGTGTAGTTGTCGAAGCGCAACTGGCCGGGTGTGGGTGCGGTGGTAATGCCCAGCTCGCGAAATATGCCGTTCCAATCGAACCACTGGCTGTTGTTTTCCTGGCGCAGGTGCAGCAAGGGGTAGTCCTGCAACGTCTGCACGGTCAGCGGCGTGGTGCGGTCCTTGAGCAGTTGCGGGCTGCACACCGGAAACGCTTTCTCGTTGAACAGCCACAGGCTGTCGCCTTGCTTGAAGCGGCCGTCGCCAAACAGCACCGCCACGTCGATATCGCTGCGCAAGGTCGCGTGGTTGCGCTGGCTGGTGACCAGGCTGACGTCCACTTGCGGGTTGGCGGCGTGGAAGCGGTGCAGGCGCGGCATCAGCCAGTAGGCGGCGAAGGCGAAGTCGGTGGCCACTTGCAGCACTTCATGCTGGTCCTGCTGGGTGATCACGCTCAGGCCGTGGTTGATGGCCTGCAAGCCGCCCTGGACGTGCTCGAATAACAGCGCGCCCGCGTCGGTCAGCTCGATGCCACGGTAGATCCGATCAAACAAACGCAGCCCAAGCTGTTCTTCCAAGCGCTTGATCTGCTGGCTGATGGCCGGTTGGGTAGTGCCCATGTCCATCGCGGCAGCGGTAAAGCTGCGGTGGCGCGCCGCGGCCTCGAAAGCGCGCAGCAGGTCGAGGGATAAATCGCCGAGGGCTTCATACATAAGCTGTGCTTATCCTAGACATTGCTTTTCATGGGCTTTACCCCATTTTACATGGGCCGCATGCTGATTCGCATAAACACCGCCTATGGAATGCCGAAGACTCATGAAGCGCAAGAACATTCTTTTCATCATGGCCGATCAAATGGCCGCGCCGATGCTTCCGTTCTACGGACCTTCTCCGATCAAGTTGCCCAACCTGAGCCGCCTCGCCGAGCAGGGCGTGGTGTTCGACGCCGCCTATTGCAACAGCCCGTTGTGCGCGCCGTCGCGCTTCACCCTGGTCAGCGGCCAGTTGCCGAGCAAGATCGGCGCCTACGACAACGCGGCGGATTTTCCCGCTGATGTACCGACTTATGCCCACTACCTGCGCCGCCTCGGCTACCGCACCGCGCTGTCGGGCAAGATGCATTTCTGCGGGCCAGACCAATTGCACGGCTTTGAGGAGCGCCTGACCAGCGACATCTACCCCGCCGACTATGGCTGGGCGGTGAACTGGGATGAGCCGGACGTGCGCCCCACCTGGTACCACAACATGGCCTCGGTGCTGCAAGCCGGGCCGTGCGTGCGCACCAACCAGCTGGATTTCGATGAAGAGGTGGTGTTCAAGGCCCAGCAATACCTGTTCGACCATATTCGTGAAGACGGCGACCAGCCGTTCTGCCTGACCGTGTCGATGACTCATCCACACGACCCGTACACCATTCCCAAGCCGTTCTGGGACCTGTACGACGACAGCGACATCCCAATGCCTACGACACCAGCCCAGGCCGACCTCGACCCGCATTCCCAGCGCCTGCTGAAGGTTTACGACCTGTGGGACAAACCGCTGCCACTGAACAAGATCCGCGATGCGCGCCGCGCGTATTTCGGCGCGTGCAGCTACATCGACAGCAATGTCGGCAAGCTCCTGCAAACCCTGGAAGACACCGGCCTTGCCGACGACACCATCATCATCTTCTCGGGCGACCACGGCGACATGCTCGGCGAGCGCGGCCTCTGGTACAAAATGCACTGGTTTGAAATGGCCGCCCGCGTGCCGCTGCTGGTCAGTGCGCCGGGGCAGTTTGCCGCTGGCCGCGTGAGCAAAGCCGTGTCCACCGCCGACCTGTTGCCGACCCTGGTGGAACTGGCCGGCGGCGAGTTAGACCCGCGTTTGCCGCTGGACGGCCGCTCACTGGTCCCGCACTTGCAGGGGCAGGGCGGGCACGACGAAGTGTTCGGCGAATACATGGCCGAAGGCACCATCAGCCCACTGATGATGATTCGCCGTGGCGCGTACAAATTTATCTACAGCGAAGACGACCCTTGTCTACTGTTCGATCTACACAACGACCCGCACGAGCGGGAGAACCTCAGCCAGTCAGCGGAACACCGAGCACTGTTCGAGGTGTTTTTGAGTGAGGCGCGGGCCAAATGGGACATCCCGGCGATCCACCAGCAGGTGCTCGCCAGCCAACGCCGTCGTCGCCTGGTGTTTGAGGCGCTGACCCAAGGCAAGCTGAAGAGCTGGGATCACCAGCCACTGGTGGACGCCAGTCAGCAATACATGCGCAACCATATCGACCTCGACGACCTGGAGCGCAAGGCACGTTATCCACAACCCTGCCAACACTAATAAAACAGAGGGAAGGCCATGCAAAAGTTGACTGCAGTGTTGGGTATGTTGGTGCTGACTAGCGCCAATGTGTACGCGGACACCCGCTGTGACACGGTGAAGATGGCCGACCCCGGCTGGAGCGATATCGCCGCCACCAATGCCATCACCGGTTTTCTGTTGAACGGCATGGGCTACAAGGCCAAGGTCGACACCCTGGCGGTGCCGATCACGTTTGGCGGGCTCAAGGACGGCCAGGTGGATGTGTTCCTGGGCAACTGGATGCCGGCGCAGCAGGGCTTCTATGACAAGTTCGTGGCTAACGGTGACGTGGTGCAACTGGCGAAAAACCTCGACGGCACCGAGTTCACTCTCGCCGTGCCGGACTACGTGTGGGACGCCGGTGTGCATGACTTTGCCGACTTGAATAAATTCGCGGGCAAATTCGATAAGAAGATCTACGGCATCGGCTCCGGCGCACCGGCGAATATCTCGCTGCAGGAGATCATCAAGAAGAACGACTTCGACCTCGGCCAATGGAAGCTGATCGAGTCGAGTGAACAGGCGATGCTGGCCGAAGTGTCGCGGGCGGTTAAGAAACAGAAATTCGTGACCTTCCTAGGCTGGACGCCGCACCCGATGAACGTGCAGTTGAAAATGCATTACCTCAAGGGCGGCGAGAAGTACTTCGGCGACACCGGCAGCGTGTATACCTTGACCCGCAAGGGTTATGCACAGGCCTGCCCGAATGTCGGGAAACTGCTGACCAACCTGAGCTTCACCCAGGACATGGAGAACAGCATCATGGCCGAGGTGGTCAACAAAAAGGTCAGCAATGCCGATGCGGCGAAGGCGTGGATCAAGGCGAATCCGGCGGTGCTGGACAAGTGGCTCGATGGCGTAAAAACCGTGGATGGCCAGGATGCGTTGGCGGCGGTAAAAGCCAAGCTCTAACCCCCGAAATGATCATTCCCACGCTCCGCGTGGGAATGCATCCTGTGACGCTCCGCGTCACGACCTTAAGAGCGAACGCGGAGCGTCCCTGGACCGGCATTCCCACGCAGAGCGTGGGAACGATCATTAGCAGCCTGATACCCTGGCTCAAACCTTTCAACCCGAGTCTGCGATGCCCCGGCCCAACCGCCATACACTCTTCCCCTTCCTCGCCTGGCTGCCACGCCAAACCCGCGCCAGCGTCGGCCGGGACGCGATGGTCGGCCTCAGCGGCGCCGTGCTCGCGCTGCCGCAGTCGATTGCCTACGCGCTGATCGCCGGTCTCCCACCTGAATACGGCTTGTACGCCGCCATCATTCCGGTATTGATCGCCTGCCTCTGGGGTTCCTCCTGGCACCTGATCTGCGGCCCGACGGCGGCGATTTCCATCGTGCTCTACGCCAGCGTCAGCCCCTTGGCCGTGCCTGGGTCTCAGGACTACATCACGTTGATCCTGTTGCTGACCTTTCTCGCCGGGGTTTTCCAGTGGCTGCTGGGGATGCTGCGCTTCGGCGCACTGGTGAATTTCGTCTCCCATTCGGTGGTACTTGGGTTCACCTTGGGCGCCGCCGTGGTGATTGCCTTGGGGCAGCTACCCAACCTGCTTGGGCTGGATTTGCCGAGCCAGGCCACGGCAATCAAAAGTTTGCTGGCGCTTATCGATCACGGCGGCGAGTGGGACCATGCCTCCCTCGTCCTAGGCTTGAGCACCTTACTGGTGGGCGCGTTGCTCAAGTACTGGGTCCCACGCTGGCCGACGCTATTGATCGCCCTGGCGTTGAGCAGCTTGGTGGCGTGGCTGTGGCCGGCGATGTTCGGGCATGTGGCGCGGGTCAGTTCGTTTGTGGGCAAGCTGCCGCCGTTCAGCCCATTGCCGCTGGACCTGGACATGCTCCTGCGCCTGCTGCCCAGTGCCGTGGCGGTGGGCATGCTGGGGCTGGTGACCAGCCTGTCGATTGCGCGCTCGTTGTCGGCGCGTTCGCAGCAATTGCTCGACGCCAACCAGGAAGTCCGTGCGCAGGGTTTATCCAATATCGTCGGCGGATTTTTCTCCGGCTACCTGTCAGCCGGTTCCTTTACCCGCTCCGGCCTGAGCTACGAAGCGGGCGCATGCTCACCCTTGGCAGGCGTGTTTTCCGCCTTGTGGGTGGCGTTGTTCGCGCTGTTCGGCGCGGTGTTGATCGCGCACATTCCAATCCCCAGCATGGCGGCGAGCATCCTGCTGATTTGCTGGGGCTTGGTGGATCATCGCGGCATTCGCGCGTTGTTCCGCGTGAGCCGCGCCGAGTTTGTGGTGATGAGCCTGACGTGCGTCGCCACCTTGCTGCTGGAGCTGCAAACAGCGATTTACGCCGGGGTGCTGGCCTCGCTGTTTTTCTACCTCAAGCGCACCTCGCAGCCGCGCGTGCAGCAGTGGCGTGATGGCGACGAGGATGTGTTGCGGGTGGGGGGTTCGATCTTTTTTGGCGCCAGCCATTACCTGCAAGTGCGCCTGCAAAGCTTGCAGGGCGAGCGGGTGGTGATCGAGGCGCAGCAGATCAACTTTATCGACTATTCCGGGGTGGAGATGCTGCATCAGGAGGCGCGGCGGCTTAAGGGGTTGGGGCGTAGCCTGACGTTGCGCCGGGCCCGGCCGCAGGTGGTGGAAGAGTTAAAAAAACTTGAAGGGCCCGACAACTGCCCCCTCCATTTCGAAGACTGAACGCAGTTAAAACTGTGGGAGCAGGCTTGCCTGCGATGCAGACGACTCGGTCAGTCAGTTAGACCAAGGCGATCCAATCGCAGGCAAGCCAGCTCCCACAGTTTGACCGTGCCCACATTGGCTTTGTGTCAGGCCAACTGGCGGCGCAACTCAGCCAACACCGGCGCCGAATCCGGGCGCACACCGCGCCACAGGAAGAACGCTTCCGCCGCCTGCTCCACGAGCATGCCCAAACCATCCATCGCCACGGCTGCGCCTTGCTCTGTAGCCCAGCGGCAGAACGCGGTGGGCGCCTTGGCGTACATCATGTCGTAGCAGAACGTCTTACCCGGTTCGATCAGGCTGCCGGCAATCGGCGGTACATCGTCTGACAGGCTGGCGGACGTGGCATTGATGATCAGGTCCACCGGCTCACGCAGCCAGTCGAAACCGCTGGCCGACACCGGGCCCAGGTCGTCGAACAGCTCGGCGAGCAACTCGGCCTTTTCTACCGTGCGGTTGGCGATGATCAGCGACGCCGGCCGCTCGGCGAGCAACGGCTCCAGCGCCCCGCGTACCGCGCCACCGGCGCCCAGCAGCAGGATGCGTTTGCCTTGCAGGCTCAACCCGGCATTCACCTTCAGGTCGCGCACCAGGCCGGCGCCGTCTGTGTTGTCACCCAGCAAAGTGCCGTCGGCCAGCTTGCTCAGGGTATTCACCGCCCCGGCGCGCTGGGCGCGTTCGGTCAGGCTGTTGGCCAAACGGTAAGCGTCTTCCTTGAACGGCACGGTGACGTTGGCGCCACGGCCTTGCTGAAAAAACTCACGGGCACAGCCTGTGAAATCTTCCAGCGGCGCGAGCAAGGTGCTGTAGTCCAGTTGCTCACCCGTCTGCTCGGCAAACATGCGGTGAATCAGCGGCGACTTGCTGTGGCCGATGGGGTTGCCGAACACGACATAACGGTCCATCAGACAGCCGCCGTGGGCGTGGCGAGGCCAAGCCAGTCGCGGTCTTGCAGGAAGTAATCGGTGAGGCGCGCCTCTTCGCTGCCGGCCTCAGCCTTCCAGTCGTAACTCCAGCGTACTTGCGGCGGCAGCGACATCAGGATCGACTCAGTGCGCCCGCCCGACTGCAGGCCGAACAGGGTGCCACGGTCGTAGACGAGGTTGAACTCGACATAGCGCCCACGGCGGAACTCTTGGAATTGACGCTGCTGTTCGGTGTAAGCCATGGCCTTGCGGCGCTGCACGATCGGCAGGTAGGCGTCGATGTACGCATCGCCGATGGCGCGGATGAAGGCGAAGCAGGTGTCGAAGTCCCACTCGTTCAAGTCATCGAAGAACAGGCCGCCGATGCCGCGCGGTTCGTTACGGTGCTTGATATGGAAGTAGGTGTCGCACCACGCCTTGTAGCGCGAGTACACGTGCGGCCCGAACGGCGCGCAGGCCTGCTCGGCCACGCGGTGCCAGTGGATGCAGTCTTCTTCATTGGCGTAGTAGGGCGTGAGGTCGAAGCCGCCACCGAACCACCACACCGGTTCTTCGCCGTCTTTTTCGGCGATGAAAAAGCGCACATTGGCGTGAGACGTCGGCACATGCGGGTTGTGCGGGTGGATCACCAGCGACACGCCCAGGGCTTCGAAGCCGCGACCGGCCAGCTCAGGGCGATGGGCACTGGCGGACGGTGGGAGGCCGCTACCGAATACGTGGGAAAAGTTAACGCCGCCTTTTTCGATGACCGTGCCGTTTTCGATCACACGGGTGCGACCGCCGCCGCCGGCAGGCCGGGTCCAGGCGTCTTCGATAAAGCGAGTGTCCGTCTCGAAGGTTTCCAGGGCGCTGCAAATGCGGTCTTGCAGGTCGAGCAGGTAGGCTTTAACAGCCTCGGTGCGGGTAGTCATGGCATCACCTTGAATCGGGCAAAGCTACGCGAGGCCATTGGGCGTCGGCGGCAAATGGGCGCACAGGATACCACCGCACCCGGCTTCGCCGCAGTTGACGAAGGTCAAGCTTAGGAGTGGGATAGAGGGCTACGCGATTCGACCTCAGGAGAAGTGCAGATGGCCAAACGTATCCAGTTCCGTGCCCATGGCGGCCCCGAAGTACTTGAGTATGTGGACTACACGCCGGCAGAGCCTGGCCCGCAGCAGGTTCGTGTGCGCAACGAGGCCATTGGCCTGAACTTCATCGACACTTATTTCCGCAGTGGCCTTTATGCACCGCCCGCGCTGCCATCGGGCTTGGGCGCCGAAGGTGCCGGCGTGGTCGACGCGGTGGGCAGCGAGGTCACGCAATTCAAAGTCGGCGACCGTGTGGCCTACGGCAGCGGCCCGCTGGGTGCCTACAGCGAGCTGCATGTGTTGCCCGCCGCCAATCTGGTGCACTTGCCGGACGATATCAGTTTCGAACAAGCCGCCGGCGCGATGCTCAAGGGCCTGACCGTGCAGTACCTGCTGCGCCAGACCTATGAATTGAAGGGCGGCGAAACCATCCTGTTCCACGCCGCGGCTGGTGGCGTCGGTTCGCTGGCCTGCCAATGGGCCAAGGCCTTGGGCGTGAAGCTCATCGGCACGGTGAGTTCGCCGGAAAAAGCCGCGCTGGCCAAATCCCTCGGCGCCTGGGAAACCATCGACTACAGCAAGGAAAACGTCGTACAACGTGTACTGGAATTGACCGACGGCAAAAAGGTGCCGGTGGTGTACGACGGCGTCGGCAAGGACACTTGGCTGACCTCGCTGGACAGCGTAGCGCCACGTGGGCTGGTGGTGAGCTTCGGGAATGCTTCGGGCGCGGTGGATGGGGTGAACCTGGGGATTCTGGCGGCCAAGGGCTCGCTGTATGTCACCCGGCCGACCTTGGCGACCTATGCCAGCAATCCGAAGGATCTGCAGGCGATGGCCGATGACCTGTTCTCGATGATCAAGAGCGGCAAGGTGCGCATTGATATCAACCAGCGGTTTTCGCTGGCGGATGCGGCGAAGGCGCAGACTGAGTTGTCGGGGCGGCGGACGACTGGGTCGACCATCCTCCTGCCATAAAGGCTTAAGACAGTTGTTGGTCTGAAGGGCCCCATCGCGGGCAAGCCCGCTCCCACATTTTGACTGTGTTCCTTCAGTTGGAATGCAGTCGAATGTGGAAGCCGGGCTTGCCCGCGGTGGCCGCGCCTCGGTCTCAAGAAGGCCGCACCACCTCACCCGTCGCCAAATCGCGAATCAGGCTCGGGTTCTTGCGCCCACCCAAGGCGCCACCCAACACCCGATCGACCTGGCCACGGAAATACTGCTCCACGCGAAGCCGTGTGCGCGCCGCCGGGCGGCCTTGCGGGTTGGCAGACGTGGAAATCAGCGGCCCCACCAGCGAGCACAGATCCCGCACCAGCGGATGATCACTCACCCGCAGCGCCACCGTGTCATGCACACCGGTGACCCATTCAGGCAACAAGTCCTGATGCGGCACCAGCCAGGTATTTGGCCCAGGCCAGGTGCTGGCCATGCGCTCGATCCAGGTGTCCGGGAAGTCTTCAAAGAGAAAATCGAACTGGCGGATATTGTCCGCCACCAGGATCAGCCCCTTGTCCACCGACCGATTCTTGATCGCCAGCAGCCGGTCCACCGCTGCTTCATTCCACGGGTCGCAGCCAAGGCCCCAGACCGCTTCGGTCGGGTAGGCGATCACCGCGCCTGCGCGAATTTCTCGTGCGGTTTCCAGCACACGCCACCTGTTGACCATTGCTCACTCTCCGGACTAAAGCTCTGCGCAGTTTACCGATCTTCGTTACAAAACCTAGCAGCGCGCAAGCCAGCGCCCGCTTTCGCAGATCACCTGGCCTTCGAGCTCAAGCTCGGTGAGGGCCGCCAGCACTTGGGACAAAGGTCGCCCACTGGCAATGGCTAAGGCTTCACTGGTGTGAGGCGCGGCGTGCAGCAGCGCCACCAGCGGATGAGTGACCGGCATCGGTGCCGGGCGGGACAGCGCCTGCCAGCCGCGTAACCCGTCCAAAATATGCTCGATGGATTCCACCAGTGTCGCGCCATCGCGGATCAACTGGTGACAGCCCTTGGCGCCGGGATGATGGATGGAACCCGGGATCGCATACACCTCACGCCCTTGCTCAGCCGCCAACCGCGCGGTGATCAGCGAACCGCTGGCCATGCTGGCTTCCACCACCAGCACGCCCAGTGACAGGCCACTGATGATCCGGTTGCGCCGGGGGAAGTTCGCGGCCTGGGGCGCAGCATCCAGCGGAAACTCGGAAACCACCGCGCTGCCTTGGGCAATCATCGCGGCGGCGAGCTTTCGGTGGCGCTGTGGATAAAATTTTTCAAGCCCGGTGCCGAGCACACCGATTGTCTGGCCGCCAACGTCCAGGGCTGCCTGATGCGCCGCGCCATCTATGCCCAACGCGAGGCCACTGGTGATGACAAAACCGGCACTCGCCAGGCTGCGGGAAAAGGCGGCGGCAGTGTCCATGCCGGGGCGCGAAGCACGGCGGCTGCCGACCATGGCCAACTGCGGTTTTTCCAGGATTTTCGGGTCGCCGGCGACGAATAAC
Source organism: Pseudomonas sp. D47 (assembly GCF_045447305.1). NCBI lineage: Bacteria > Pseudomonadati > Pseudomonadota > Gammaproteobacteria > Pseudomonadales > Pseudomonadaceae > Pseudomonas > Pseudomonas sp. D47. The sequence goes on from NZ_JBJGXU010000016.1 coordinate 103,235, forward strand.
AACGGTGGCGCGTCGTCTATCTGGGCGAGCAAGGCAGGGTACTCAGGCTGGTCCCACATCAGCAAATGCTGGGCCGGGTGCTCCAACCACGCCAAAGCGTGAGCGGCACCGTCACGAATTTCAGGGCTACGCCGGGCATCGGCGCTGATGGCCGGCAACCCGAGGGAACGCCAAGCACTGGCCGGGGCGCTGATGGCCTTTGAAGCAGACCCAAACGCCTCGATCAATACACCAAAACGCTTGGGGCCCAGTTCTGGCAGCCTGTGCAAGCGTAGTCGGGCTTCCAGTTCTGACGGGGAAATTTCACTGCTGTTTATCGGATACATTTGATCATCCTTGACCGGAACAAGCTGTGGATAACTCTGTTGGTAACTTATTTAGCAGCCTATTTATTGTGTTTGTTGGGCAGTCTCGAATCTGTCCCTCACGGCCAGGGCGCGTGAGGCACTGAGCACCAGGCCATAACTGAGCTTTTCATAGGTGCGGAACACCACCAGGGTGCCGGCGCGCTCGTCGGGGAGTTGGGTTGAAGCGCCGGTAAGGGTGTCGCGTACACTGGCGCCCGCTTTGATCACGGCCAGCAATTGGCCTTCAACCAACCCATCGCGGCGGCCCTTGTTCAAGGTCACGGCGTCCAGCACACCTATCTGGGTCACGCCTTTGGGAACGTCGATGATGTGCCCTTGGACAAAGCGCGCAGGTTTCAGGGTGGCCGGCTCGGCGGGAGGTTCGGCGCGCAGCAGTCGATCGCCAGGACGTACTTCCTGGGTGACCCGTTGCACCGCCAGGGTGGTGAGGTCGCCCGCCATCACAAAGCGTGCGGTGCCGATGTCGTCGGCGTTGATGCCCAGCAGTTCCTGGGTGTCGGGGTCGGTGTAGGCCTTGCCACGGCGAAAGATCCCATACTGTGGCTGGGTCGGGTCCAGGACGCCTCGTGCATACACACGCTCGCCGTTGGCGCCCAGCACTCGACCCGCGTCGGCCGCGACAATGTAAGGCGCGTTGTCCAGGTCCTGGACCGTATCGAGAATGCGGTTGTGCAGTAAGAAGTGCTGGATAGCCTGTTGCGTCGCCTGTTCCAGGCGCTGGCCAGGCTGTGGAATCATGGCCATGGTGAGCGGCGCCCACAACAGCAAGACGAGTAGCGATTTCCTCATGGGGTGAATCTCCTTTATTATGTACGTTCGCGTGAAATGCCATAGCCTTCGCGGCTTTCGAACCTTTCACACCGGCTGCCTGGGTCCATCCCACCGCCGATTTGCCTCTACCTCACATGTGCAGCAATTACGCTTATGGCTATTTTGAACATCCTCGAATTTCCCGACTCGCGCCTGCGCACGATCGCCAAACCGGTGGCCGTAGTGGACGACAAGGTTCGTCAGTTGGTCGATGACATGTTTGAAACAATGTATGAAGCCCCGGGCATCGGCCTCGCCGCGACCCAGGTCAACGTGCATCAGCGCGTCGTGGTCATGGACCTGTCGGAAGATCGCAGCGAACCGCGGGTGTTTATCAACCCTGAGTTCGAACCGCTGACCGATGAGATGGGCGAATACCAGGAAGGCTGCCTGTCGGTGCCGGAGTTCTACGAGAACGTCGAACGCCCGGTGCGCGTGAAGATCAAGGCGCTGGACCGTGACGGCAAGCCCTACGAGCTGATCGCTGAAGGCCTGCTGGCGGTGTGCATCCAGCACGAATGCGACCACCTCAACGGCAAGCTGTTTGTTGATTACCTGTCCACGCTTAAACGCGACCGGATCAAGAAGAAGCTGGAAAAAAAGCATCGCCAGCAAGCTTGATGCCCTTCTTCCAAAGGCTTGCTGCGGCAAGCCTTTTTCTTTTGTGACTGTTTTTAACCGAGACCTCCCATGACCGAGCCACTGCGCATTGTTTTTGCCGGCACTCCTGAATTTGCTGCCGAACACCTTAAGGCGCTGCTTGCCAGCCCTTATGACATCGTCGCGGTGTACACCCAGCCGGATCGCCCGGCCGGTCGCGGGCAAAAACTGATGCCGAGCCCGGTCAAGCAGTTGGCGCTGGAGCACAACATTCCCGTGCTGCAACCGCCGACCCTGCGTAACGCCGAGGCTCAGGCGGAGATGGCTGCGCTGACACCGGACCTGCTGGTGGTGGTGGCCTATGGCTTGATCCTGCCCCAGGCCGTGCTGGATATCCCACGCCTGGGCTGCATCAACAGCCACGCTTCGCTGCTGCCACGCTGGCGCGGTGCGGCGCCGATCCAGCGCGCCGTGCAAGCCGGTGACAGCGAAAGCGGTGTGACCGTGATGCGCATGGAGGCGGGCCTGGACACCGGCCCGATGCTGCTGAAAGTCACCACCCCGTTCACTGCCCAAGACACCGGCGGCAGCTTGCACGACCGTCTCGCCGAGCTGGGCCCGCCGGCCGTAATCCAAGCCATCGCGGGCCTGGCTGCCGGTACCCTGGAAGGCGAAGTGCAGGACGACAGCCTCGCCACCTACGCCCACAAACTCAACAAAGACGAAGCGCGCATCGACTGGAGCCGCCCGGCCGTAGAGCTGGAGCGCCTGGTGCGCGCCTTCAACCCGTGGCCGATCTGCCACAGCACCCTCAACGGCGAAGCGTTGAAAGTGCTGGCCGCCACCTTGGCTGAAGGCAAGGGCGCCCCCGGTGAAATCATCGGCGCCAGCAAAGAAGGCCTGTTGGTCGCCTGCGGTGAACAGGCGCTGTGCCTGACGCGTCTGCAATTGCCCGGCGGTAAAGCGCTTAATTTCAGCGATTTGTTCAACAGCCGTCGTGAGAAATTTGCCCTGGGCACGGTTCTCGGGGCGGTCGCTCAATGAACCCGCGTCTGGCCGCCGCCAAGGCTCTCGCCGCCGTGCTCAACGGCAAGGCTTCGTTGAACAGCTCATTGCCCACGCAGATGGATAAGGTTGAAGACCGCGATCGCGGTTTCACCCAGGACCTGGCCTTTGGCACTGCCCGCTGGCAGCCGCGCTTGTCAGCGCTGGCGGCCAAGCTGCTGCAAAAGCCGTTCAAAGCGGCGGATGCCGATGTGGAAGCACTGCTGCTGGTCGGTCTTTATCAGTTGCTCTACACCCGCGTGCCGGCCCACGCCGCCATCGGTGAAACCGTCGGTTGCGCCGACAAGCTCAAAAAGCCTTGGGCCAAGGCCCTGCTCAACGCCGTGCTGCGCCGCGCCCAGCGCGAGAGCGAAGCGCTGCTGACCGAGCTGGAACATGACCCGGTAGTGCGCACCGCTCACCCGCGCTGGCTGCAAAAATCCCTGAAAGCCTTCTGGCCTGAGCAATGGGAAGCCATTTGCGCGGCCAACAATGCGCATCCGCCGATGATCCTGCGGGTCAACCGTCGTCATCACAGCCGTGACGCTTATCTGCAATTGCTCACCGCCGCCGGCATTAACGCCACGCCGTGCGTGTACAGCCCCGACGGCATCGTGCTGGAAGCGGCCACCGACGTGCGCGCCTTGCCGGGCTTTGCCGAAGGCTGGATAAGCGTGCAGGACGAAGCCGCGCAATTGGCCGCCGACCTGCTCGACCTGGCGCCCGGCCAGCGCGTGCTTGATGCCTGCTGCGCACCGGGCGGTAAGACCTGTCACATTCTGGAAGTCGAAAAAGACCTCGCCGGTGTGGTTGCTGTCGACCTTGAAGCCAAGCGTCTGGTGCGCGTGCGCGAAAACCTCGCGCGCCTGGGCCTGAGCGCCGACCTGATCGCCGCCGATGGCCGCGACACCGCCACCTGGTGGGACGGCAAACCCTTCCAGCGCATCCTGCTCGATGCACCCTGTTCCGCCACCGGCGTCATCCGCCGCCACCCGGACATCAAGCTGACCCGCCAACCCGATGACATCGCCGCCCTGGCCGTGCTGCAAGGCGAACTGCTCGACGCCCTGTGGCCAACCCTGGAAGTGGGCGGCATCCTGCTCTACGCCACGTGCTCCACCTTGCCCACCGAGAACACCGAGGTGATCGAAGCCTTCCTCGCGCGCACCAGCGGCGCGCGCGAACTGGACCTCGCCACGGCAGCCGGCATCAAGCAGCCCCACGGCCGCCAGTTGCTCGCACAGGAAGGCGGACACGATGGCTTCTACTACGCCAAACTGATCAAGATTGCCGCCGCGCGCGGCTAATGGTTTTAAGGGAGTGACCGGATGAAAATCATCATCCTTGGAGCAGGGCAGGTTGGCGGCACGCTGGCCGAACATTTGGCCAGCGAAGCCAACGACATCACCGTGGTCGACACTGATGCCGAGCGCCTGCGTAACCTCGGCGACCGCCTGGACATCCGCACCGTGCAAGGCCGCGCGTCATTCCCGACGGTGCTGCGCCAGGCCGGTGCCGACGATGCCGACATGCTGGTGGCGGTGACCAACAGCGACGAGACCAACATGGTCGCCTGCCAGGTCGCTCACACCCTGTTTCACACGCCGACCAAGATCGCCCGCGTCCGTGAGGCGGCCTACCTGACCCGTGCAGGGCTTTTCGACAACGACGCGATTCCCGTGGACGTGCTGATCAGCCCTGAGCAAGTAGTGACCCACTACATCAAGCGCCTGATCGAAATTCCGGGTGCCTTGCAGGTGATCGACTTCGCCGAAGGCAAGGCGCAATTGGTCGCTGTAAAAGCCTATTACGGCGGCCCGCTGGTGGGCCAGCAATTGCGCCAGCTGCGCGAACACATGCCGAATGTGGAAACCCGCGTAGCGGCGATTTTCCGTCGCGACCGGCCGATCCTGCCTCAGGGCGATACGGTGATCGAAGCAGACGACGAAGTGTTTTTCATCGCCGCCAAAGCGAATATTCGCGCGGTGATGAGCGAAATGCGCCGTTTGGATGAGACTTACAAACGCATCGTCATCGCCGGCGGTGGGCAAATCGGCGAGCGTTTGGCCGAGGCCATCGAGAGCCGCTACCAAGTGAAGATCATCGAGATGAGCCCGGCACGTTGCCGGCATTTGTCCGACACCCTGGACAGCACCGTCGTACTGCAAGGCAGCGCCTCGGACCGCGACCTGTTGATGGAAGAGAACATCGCCGACGCCGATATCTTCCTGGCCCTGACCAACGATGACGAGGCCAACATCATGTCCTCGCTGTTAGCCAAGCGGTTGGGGGCGAAGAAGGTGATGACCATCATCAACAACCCGGCCTATGTCGACCTGATCCAGGGCGGTGATATCGACATCGCCATCAGCCCGCAGTTGGCGACCATCGGCACCTTACTCACCCACGTGCGCCGTGGCGATATCGTCAGCGTGCACTCCCTGCGCCGGGGCGCGGCGGAAGCCATCGAGGCGATTGCCCATGGCGATTCGAAATCGAGCAAGGTGATTGGCAAGGCCATCCGCGACATCGGCCTGCCGCCGGGCACCACCATTGGTGCGATTATTCGTGACGAAGAGGTGATCATCGCCCATGACGACACCGTGATCGCCACGGGTGACCATGTGATCCTGTTTCTGGTGGATAAGAAACATATCCGCGATGTGGAGAAGCTGTTCCATGTGGGGTTGAGCTTCTTCTGATCAAAACATTCAGGTGAGCCTGCCGCCGTCATCGCGGGCAAGCCCGCTCCCACAGGCGATCGCGTTCCTACTGTGGGAGTGGGCTTGCCCGCGATAACGATATTGAAAGCCCTACCTAGCTAAAGGACACACAGCCATGCTCGAATCCCTGGAAAAAATGCTCGCCAAGGGTGTGGATAATTCATTGCTGCGCTTTGGCTTGGGCAAGGGTTATCTGGACGTGAAGGACAACGCCAAGGCGGCAGAGCATTTGCAAAAGTGTGTCGAGTTTGACCCGAAGTATTCGGCGGCGTGGAAGTTGTTGGGCAAGGCGCAGCAAGGGTTGGGCGATAGCGCCGCAGCACGTAACGCTTGGGAGAAGGGCATCGAAGCGGCCCAGGCCCATGGCGACAAGCAGGCCGAGAAAGAGATGACGGTGTTCCTGAAGAAACTCGACCGCCAGGCTTAATCGGAACCAAATGTGGGAGCGGGCTTGCTCGTGAAGGCATAGTGTCAGCCACCTAATGTGTGTCTGATACACCGCATTCGCGAGCAAGCCCGCTCCCACATTGGTTTTGCATCGACCGTATGTCAGTCGTATATCAGTACCACCGCGCCTCACCCGGTGGGCGTTTCTTGAAGCGCTTCATGCTCCACATGTACTGGCTCGGATAAGCCCCGACATACCGCTCCACCACTTTGCTCATCGCCGCGCAGGACGTGGCGGTGTCGGTGCTGTACATGTCTTCCGGCGCCGCTTCGAGGATCACTTTGTAGCCCGAACCGTCCGGCAGCCGCAGCGCATGCAGGAACACGCCCACGGCCTTATGGCCTGCGAGCATGTTCGGCACAAACTTGCTGGTCAGTGCCTGGGTGGCGAAAAACGGCACGAAGATACCGGCCGATTCCGCCGGCTCCGGGTCGGCAGGAATACCCACCTGGCCACCTTTGCGCACTTCCTTGATCACACTCAGAATGCCTTCCTTGGTCGACGCGGCTACACGGTTGCCCAGTTGCACACGCTGTTTGCGCAGCAAGTCGTCCACGGCCTTGAGCTTGGGCGGGCGGTAGAAAATGATCGGTTTGCACTGGTTGCAATAGAAGTGGTTCAACACTTCCCAGTTGCCCAGGTGGCTGGTGATGCCGACCACGCCTTTGCCCGAGGCCAGGGCCTCATGCAGCACTTCCAGGCCTTCGACTTCACGCACCAGGTCGATGGAGCGCTGGGCCGGCCAGATCCAGGCGCAGGCGCTTTCAGTCAGGGACTTGCCGATGTCCATCAGGCTCTGGCCAACCAGGCGCTCACGCGCGGCCGGGTCCATGTCCGGGAAACACTTGGAGAGGTTGATCCGCACCGTCTCGCGGGAGCGGTTGGGGGTTTTCCACATGATCCAGCCAATCGCCGTGCCGACGGCTTGAACAGCGCGCCAAGGCAACAGGGCAAACAACCGAAGAGCGCCTACCAGCAAGGCGCCTTTAAACTTTTCCACAGGTCACTCCTGATCGTGTGTGGTGCGCAAAGCCGCCATTCTAACCGGCGTTGGCCAAGTCCGCGTAACGGTCGCAGTCCTGGGTGTGATCCATGACCATCCCCGAGGCCTGCATGAACGCGTAGCAAATGGTCGGCCCGACGAACGTGAAACCGGCTTTTTTCAAGGCACGGCTCATGGCTTCGGCCTCTGGCGTGATAGCCGGGACCTGGCTGCGATCCGTAAAGTGATTGACCTTGGGCACGCCGCCGACAAACGACCAGAGCAAGCCCACCGGGTCTTCCAGCGCCAGCCAGGCCGCGGCATTGCGGCGGATAGCATTGAGCTTCAGGCGATTGCGCACGATACCCGGGTCGAGCATCAGTGCTTCAATTTCAGCATCGGTCAGCTTGGCCAAACGCGGTGCATCAAAGCCGAACAAGACCTTTCGATAATGTTCGCGTTTGCGTAAAACAGTGATCCAGGACAGGCCCGCCTGGAACCCTTCGAGCAAAAGCAACTCGAACAGACCCTGCGCATCGCGCAGCGGCGTTCCCCACTCCTGATCGTGATAAGCCATGTACAGCGGATCTTCAGAACACCAAAAGCAGCGTGGCATAAGGCTCCAGGGAGTGGTGGCAGGGCCGAATCGGGTATACTCCCGCTCTTTAAATCGCAGCCCAAGTAACAGGTGAATTTCGTGAGCCAGCCTACGCCAGCCGTGCGTACCTTCCAAGACTTGATCCTCGCCCTCCAGCAATACTGGGCCGAGCAAGGTTGTGTGGTACTTCAGCCCTACGATATGGAAGTAGGCGCCGGCACTTTCCACACCGCAACATTCCTGCGGGCCATCGGCCCGGAAACCTGGAACGCCGCTTATGTGCAGCCCAGTCGTCGCCCGACTGACGGCCGCTACGGCGAAAACCCGAACCGTCTGCAGCACTACTACCAGTTCCAGGTGGTACTGAAGCCGAACCCGGACAACTTCCAGGAGCTGTACCTAGGCTCGCTGAAACATGTCGGCCTTGACCCTCTGGTGCACGACATCCGTTTCGTCGAAGACAACTGGGAGTCGCCAACGCTGGGCGCCTGGGGCCTGGGCTGGGAAGTCTGGCTCAACGGCATGGAAGTGACGCAGTTCACTTACTTCCAGCAAGCGGGCGGCATCGAGTGCTACCCGGTGACCGGCGAGATCACTTACGGCCTCGAGCGCCTGGCCATGTACCTGCAAGGCGTGGATTCGGTCTACGACCTGGTCTGGGCTGACGGCCCGTTCGGCAAAGTGACCTATGGCGATGTGTTCCACCAGAACGAAGTGGAGCAATCGACTTACAACTTCGAACACGCCAACGTCGAGAAGCTGTTCGAACTGTTCGACTTCTATGAAAGCGAAGCCAAGCGCCTGATCGAACTCGACCAGCCGCTGCCGTTGCCAAGCTATGAAATGGTGTTGAAGGCGTCCCATACCTTCAACCTGCTGGATGCTCGCCGTGCCATCTCGGTTACCGCGCGCCAGCAATACATCCTGCGTGTACGCACCCTGGCGCGTTCCGTCGCCCAAGCCTACCTGCTGGCTCGCGCCAAGCTGGGCTTCCCGATGGCAACCCCGGATTTGCGTGATGAAGTGTTGGCTAAGCTGGAGGCTGCACAATGAGTGCTCAAGATTTCCTGGTTGAACTGGGCACTGAAGAGCTGCCACCCAAGGCACTCAACACCCTGGCCGACGCGTTCCTGGCCGGTATCGAAAAAGGCCTGCACAGCGCCGGCTTGAAATTCGCGGCGAAGAAAGTCTATGCCGCGCCACGTCGCCTGGCGGTGTTGCTGACCGCGCTGGAAACCCAGCAGCCGGACCGCAGCATCAACCTCGACGGCCCGCCGCGCCAAGCCGCTTTCGATGCGCAAGGCAACCCGACTCAAGCAGCCTTGGGTTTTGCCAAGAAGTGCGGCGTCGAGCTGAGCGAGATCGACCAGAGCGGCCCGAAACTGCGTTTCAGCCAGGTCATCACCGGTAAGCCGACGGCGAGCCTGTTGCCGACCATCGTTGAAGATTCCCTGAACGACCTGCCGATCCCTAAGCGCATGCGCTGGGGTGCGCGTAAGGAAGAGTTCGTACGCCCAACCCAATGGCTGGTGATGCTGCTGGGTGACCAAGTGATCGACTGCACGATCCTTGCCCAGACGGCTGGCCGTGATTCCCGTGGCCACCGTTTCCATCACCCAGAAGCGGTGCGTATCACCTCGCCCGCCAACTATGCCGCCGACCTGCGCGCCGCTTACGTGCTGGCCGATGCCAACGAGCGTCGTGAGCTGATCAGCAAGCGCACCGAAGAGCTGGCTCGCCAGCAGGAAGGCACTGCCATCGTGCCGCCAAGCCTGCTTGACGAAGTGACCGCACTGGTTGAATGGCCGGTGCCGCTGGTGTGCTCGTTCGAAGAGCGTTTCCTCGACGTGCCGCAAGAAGCCCTGATCACCACCATGCAGGACAACCAGAAGTATTTCTGCCTGCTGGACGTGGACGGCAAGTTGCTGCCGCGCTTTATCACCGTGGCCAACATCGAAAGCAAGGACCCGCAGCAGATCATCGCCGGTAACGAGAAAGTCGTGCGCCCGCGCCTGACCGACGCCGAGTTCTTCTTCAAGCAAGACAAGAAGCAGAAGCTGGAAGACTTCAACCTGCGCCTGCAAAACGTGGTGTTCCAGGAAAAACTCGGCAGCGTCTACGACAAAGCCGTACGTGTTTCCAAGCTGGCCGCCTACATCGCGCCGCGCATTGGTGGTGATGCCGCCTGGTCTGCGCGTGCAGGCCTGCTGTCCAAGTGCGACCTGGCCACCGAGATGGTTGGCGAGTTCCCGGAGATGCAAGGTGTTGCCGGTTACTACTACGCCCTCAACGACGGCGAGCCGGACGATGTGGCCCTGGCGCTGAACGAGCAGTACATGCCGCGCGGTGCCGGTGCTGAACTGCCGACCACCCTGACCGGTGCGGCCGTGGCCATCGCCGACAAGCTGGACACCCTCGTGGGTATCTTCGGCATCGGCATGCTGCCTACCGGCAGCAAAGACCCGTATGCCCTGCGCCGTGCCGCCCTGGGCGTGCTGCGCATCCTGATCGACAAGAAACTCGACCTCGACCTGACCCAGGCCGTGGTGTTTGCGGTCGGCCAGTTTGGTGGCAAGGTCAAACAAGCCGGTTTGGCCGAGCAAGTGCTGGAATTCGTGTTCGACCGCCTGCGTGCGCGTTACGAAGACGAAGGCGTGGACGTTTCGGTGTACCTGTCGGTACGCGCCTTACAGCCGGGTTCGGCGCTGGACTTCGATCAGCGTGTGCAGGCCGTACAGGCCTTCCGCAAACTGCCGGAAGCCGATGCACTGGCCGCCGTGAACAAGCGCGTGTCGAACCTGCTGAGCAAGGCCGACAACCTCGGCAATGCTGAGGTTGACCCGGGCCTGTTCGCCGATGCCAAGGAGTTCTCGCTGAACTCGGCCATCGCCAAGGCAGAAAACGCGGTGAAGCCGCTGCTCGCCGAGCGCAACTACGCCGAAGCACTGGCGCGCCTGGCCACCTTGCGTGAGCCGGTGGATGCGTTCTTCGAAGCGGTGATGATCAATGCCGAAGATGCCGACGTGCGGAAAAACCGCTACGCCATGTTGGCGCGTCTGCGTGGCTTGTTCATCAACATCGCTGACATTTCCGTACTGGGCTGATCATGTTGAAACTGCTGATTCTCGATCGGGACGGAGTAATCAATTACGACTCCGACGCTTACATCAAGTCGGTGGCGGAGTGGATTCCACTGCCCGGCTCGATCGAGGCCATCGCGCAGTTAAGCAAAGCCGGCTGGACGGTGGCCATCGCCACCAACCAGTCCGGCATCGCCCGTGGCTATTACGACATAGCCACCCTGGACGCCATGCACGCGCGCTTGCGCACGTTGGTGGCCGAGCAGGGCGGTGAGGTGGGGTTGGTGGTGTACTGCCCCCACGGGCCGGACGAGGGCTGCGATTGCCGCAAACCCAAGCCTGGCATGTTGAAAACCATTGCAGAACATTACAAGGTGCCCTTGGCTGGGATATGGTTCGTCGGCGACAGCCTCGGTGACCTGGAGGCGGCCAAGTCCGTCGACTCTCAGCCAGTTTTGGTTAAGACCGGGAAAGGCGAAAAGACCCAGGCGAAAAACCTGCCGGTAGGCACTTTGATTTTTGACGATCTGGCGGCGGTTGCCGCAGAACTTATCAACAACTAGCCGCCCTCGACTTCCTGACCAAGGATTGTTCGGGAGTGCGCTTTTAACAGGCGGGCCGTGTCCCGCAACGGTAAATGCCGCCATGTCGATCTTGCAGGCCATCAGAACCTTTTTCTTTTACCTGCTGCTGGGCACCAGTTCGCTTCTCTGGTGCACCCTGAGCTTTTTTATTGCGCCGTTCCTGCCGTTCAAGGCGCGCTATCGCTTTATCAACGTCTATTGGTGCCGCTGTGCGTTGTGGTTGTCCAAGGTGTTTTTGGGCATTCGCTACGAGATTAAGGGCGCTGAAAACGTCCCGGACCAGCCCTGCGTAATTCTGTCGAACCACCAGAGCACCTGGGAAACCTTTTTCCTCTCGGCGTACTTCTCGCCGCTGAGCCAAGTGCTCAAGCGTGAACTGCTGTACGTGCCGTTCTTCGGCTGGGCCATGGCGATGTTGCGACCGATCGCCATCGACCGTGACAACCCCAAGGCGGCGCTTAAGCACGTAGCCAAGAAAGGCGATGAGCTGCTCAAGGATGGCGTTTGGGTGCTGATCTTCCCGGAAGGCACGCGAGTGCCTTACGGCACCGTGGGTAAATTTTCGCGGGGCGGCACCGCCTTGGCGGTCAACGCCAACCTGCCGGTGTTGCCAATTGCGCATAACGCCGGCAAGTTCTGGCCGAAGACTGGCTGGGCTAAACGCGAAGGCACTATCACCGTAGTGATTGGCGAGCCGATGTACGTAGAAGGCGAAGGGCCGCGCGCCATTGCCGCCTTGAATGACCGCGCCGCAGCGTGGAACGAAGCACAGCAACGGGCCATGGGTTCATTGCCTCCGGAGCCTGTTGTTGTCGAGACGCCGGCGATTTGAGCTTCTGTGGATAACCTGTGTACGGTTTGTTGGAAAATCGGCCTTTTTTATTCATAACAAGCTGATTTACTTACATATTTCTTAAGCTCATAAAATCGCTAAAAACGTGCATAAGTTTTTTCAGCATTAAAAAACCGGTCCTTGTGACCGGTTTTTTATGCACAGCCAAAAAGTACGTTTTTTCAGTCATCGAGCAGGGGCAGTTGCAGGGTGAAGGTCGAGCCTTTACCCAACTCGCTTTCACACAGGATGCGGCCGCCATGACGCTCAATCACCGCTTTGACCATGGTCAGGCCCAACCCTAAACCTTCACTGCCTTGGGCCGAGTCAAAACGTCGGTACTGGCTGAACAGCTCCGGCAAATCCTCAGGCGCGATGCCTGGCCCTTGATCGCTGATACGGCATTCCAACCACCCTTGCGCGCTGCCATGGCTCAACGTGACGGTGGTGCCTGACGGCGAGTATTTGATAGCGTTTTCCAGCACGTTGAACAGCGCTCGGGTCAGCAGTGATTGATCGGCTGAGACCATGCCCTCATCCGCTTCATCCAGGTCGTGGACCAACTGAATGCCCTTGAGCTGGGCGATCACCGCCACCTGGTCAAAAGCATCCATGACCAACATGGCAAACAACGTAGTCTGGAAGTGGTAGCCATCGGCTTCGGCTTTGGCCAATTGCACGAAGGATTCAGTGAGGCTCAAGGCGCGCTTCACCTGTTGTTCGATCTGGGCAAATATCGGTGACTCACTGTTGTGCACATCCAGCAACGCCAGGATGGCCGAGTGTGGCGCACGCAGGTCATGGGAAAGGAAGCGCAGCATCGTCTCGCGGTGTTGCTGGGCTTCGCGCTCTTTGCTCAAGTCCGTGAGGCTCAGCAGCCAGCCGAGGGCGACGTCCCCCTCGGCCGGCAGCAAGGGCGCCAACTCCATGCGCAGGCTGCGCTGATGGATGTCACGAAACTCGATGAGCTCCAACGCTGAAAGGGCAGGGCGTACACCGTTGTGCAGAGGCGGATAGCCCAGGTCAGCGAGTTGTTCCAGCAAGTTTCTACTCACCAGATCATTACCGAACACATCACGCGCAATACGGTTGGCCAGCAGAATGCTGCCCTGCGGATCGGTAATCAATGTCGCCACCGGCAGGCATTCCAATCCATCTGCCATAAAGCGTCGCGTGTCGCGCGTACGGCTTACCGCCTGTTCAAGCGCAAAGATGCGCCCCTGCAACACGTCGCCTTTGCTGGCCGGCGCACGGCGGCGCTCTGGCAGCACTTTGGGTTCGTTATCCAGCCGTGCCAGTTCCCAGCCGAAGTACGCCAGGATCACGCTCAGGCGGCGCCAATTCCAGATCAAATAACTCAGCAGCAGGCCGATCAGACAGGCTGCGGGCGACCACCAATACCCCAGGATCAATAAGGCCCATGAGCCGAGCAACGCGGTGCCCATGCACGCGAAGGTCATCCACAGCGCATAACGCGGCCGGTACAGCAGCAGGCCTAGTAGCAGCGCCACCAAGGCAGTTGCCAGCAGCGCCGCGAGCCAACCGGGAAGATCGACAATGCTACGCCCCTGCAGCAAACCATTGAGGATATTGGCCTGCAGCTCCACCCCGGCAGTGAACCCGACGGTGGAGGAGAGCGGCGTGACAAACCTATCACCCATGCCATAGGCGGTCGCGCCGACCAGTATCAGCCGACCACGTAATACTTCGGGCGGCACCTCGCCGCGTAATACGCTGACGTAGGACACACTGGGAAAATGACTCTGCGCGGTGAACGGCACACGAATCGCGTGCTCACGATGCCAATGCTCACTGCTCGGTTCCTCGGGCAGCCCCGGCATGGGAGCTGTTTGCCCACTCAACGTATAAGCCAGCCACGCTAATTGCGGAAGCGTCTTACCTGGCGGCCCCTCACGCATGTATAGGCTGCGGACGACGCCATCGTTATCCGCTTCGACATTGATATGCCCCACGCCTTTGGCGCACTTGAGCAGCGGCAATAAGTGCTTACCTAGTGAGTCAGCGCTCGCAGCGCCATCGTTCACCAGCGGCAATAACACATTGCCGGCGTTGCACACGGCGTCGGCCAGTCGTTGGTCATCCGCTGCATCGCCGGGTTCACTGAAGATGACATCGAACAATATACCCTCTGGCCGAGCGGCACTCAGCCGCTCGATCAGGTCTGCATGCAGGCTACGCGGCCATGGCCAATGGCCGAGTTGTTTCAGGCTCTGGTCATCAATGGTCACCAGCAAGATGCGTGGGTCGACCGGCAACGGGGTCAGGCGCCGAAGGCTGTCATACAGCGGGTTGTTGAGGGCTAGGCCCGGGCTGAGGGACAGATAGGCGGTGAAGGGTAGCAAGACCAGGCCAATCCACAGCCATTCGCGTACCAAACCATGGAACAGCAGTTGCGCCCGGGTGGGTTGGCGTTTTTCGGCTTTGCGCCAGAGCATCATCGGGATACCGCCGCAGGTTTGCATCTACGCTGATAATGGATAATTGAACGTGCCATATGCCCTGGCGTCTCCCTGTTCGATGTGTACGGCGTACTGAACCCAGTGAAGCTCATTTCGGTCTCATTGTTAGACTTTCCTGAGTGCTTGGTGCAGAACCTTTTCCTTACGGGCAGGAGTCGGTATCTTTCCTCCAAGGTATCGAGGTCTTTCAATGGATTAAAGGCTCTTTGATATCAGCGTATCGAGAGATTCAAGGGTCGATGAATCTGACCACAATTATTCAGATTCAATGACTGGCATTTGCGCCGTATTTTTTAAGTAGAAAGGACCCACCCATGCGTGTCGCAATATTGGATGACGAGCCCGCGGAATTGCGTCGGGTTGAGCAGACACTGCGACAAATCCCCAGCACCGCAGAACAACCCTGGTCATTGCATTGCTTCGAACGCGGTGAAGACCTGCTGCGGCAACTGCGCCGGGAAACCTTCGACCTGCTGATACTCGACTGGCAACTGCCGGACATCAGCGGTATTGCATTGCTGCGCTGGACCCGTGAACACATGGAGTCACCGCCCGCCGTCATCATGCTCACCAGCCGGGATGCCGAGAGCGATATCGTCACGGCGCTGAACAGCGGGGCGGATGATTACGTCAGCAAGCCCTTTCGACCGAATGAACTCAAGGCCCGGGTCAGTGCCGTTCTGCGTCGCCATGGCCTGCAGAAGTCCACTACCCATGAAGTACAGAGCTTCAACGACCTGACCTTCGACGATGCTGAATTGACCGTCACCCGCGCGGGCAAACCTATCAACCTCACCGAGCGTGAATACCGCTTGGCCAGTTGCTTGTTCGCCAACCTGGCCCGCCCGCTGTCCCGGGAATATCTGTACGAGCGGTTCTGGTCGCATGAAGAAATGGTGTCGTCGCGGCCGCTGGATACGCACATCTACCGTCTGCGTAACAAGCTGGGTTTAACCGCCGACCGGGGCTGGCAGCTGTTGACGATCTACGGATATGGCTACCGGTTGGAGAGTGTCGCGGCGGCAACGTCGGGTTGAAAACCTCGATGTTCCACGTGGAGCATTTGAAAATTGCTGGTTTAACACCCAATAAAAAAGGCCGACGCTAAGCGTTGGCCTTTTTGTATTAGCGGGTTTGCCTGATGTAGGTACACAAAATAGATGCCTCAGGAGGCCCGGCAAACGCTGGGAAAAAATCATCTTTTCTGTGAGTGCGGAGCGGGGGAGGAGTAACAGAAAAGATGAGAAAAGCCTGCTGGATTCACAAAATAGATGATCTATCGGAACAGGCGTAGTTTTCACAGGTTGGCAGTTCATCAACGAGGTTTGTGCACTCAGCAGAGGAATCCATAAACTCTAGCTGTGGAGCACGCATGCCGGTAATGCCGCAGGTGAGCGCCCATGCCGCCGAGTTCTTGAGCTTGGTCCCGCCAACACCATTGGTGGCGGGGTAGGGTCTCATTGACCTAAGAGGCCCGGCCTACTTTTCAAACTCGAGCAGATAATCCCAGCTAAACATAGCTAGGTATTTGATCTATATTTTGGCAATTGCGATGTTTTTTGAGGACAAACAAAACCCCTACCTGTATGCGCAGATAGGGGTTTCGGAATTT